>NZ_JAWOTP010000002.1:0-392364 GCF_033338935.1 Vibrio sp. Vb0598
ATTGGCGCTGGACTAAACAAAGGCCCCCTTTTAGGGGGCTCACACAAAGCCACCTTCTTTAGAAGGTGGTAATTTACTAACGCGCGAGTGAGCGAGTTTTTAATTCAAAGATAAGTTTTTCAGCACTTACTTCAAATTTGAATCGAGCCGTCGCTTGGTTCGATTCTTCGGTTATTTCTGAAACATTGTATTCAACATCAGCACATACTGATTTAGCGAGCTCGATGTATTTTTGTAGTTCAGACTCTAGCTCTGTTTTTGTCTGTGCGAAAACCGTTACGTCGGCAACTTCGTCACCTTCTTTGATGATAAAGCCAATCTCGCCAGCACAGCCGCAGGCCTCACATACTTGGTTTTTTTCTAATTCGACACTCATAACGAATCCTCTTGTAAATACTAAGGGTATTCTATCAGGTATTTGATCTGTATCTACAAAAATGACGACTTTTGCGTAAAAAAGGAACAGAATAGGCACTTGTTAAGTAAGGGTTAAAGATTGGATTACTAAATCATCAAGAACGTTAATGTGATATATATCAACATTTAAAATCAATTAACGAACATAGTGACGAGATTTTGCTCAGTCCAGTTGAACTAATGGTTAATTTATAAGACTATTTCTTGATTGATTATTTTTAATAATTATCATTCTTGGTCTTTGAATAGTTTCGATGAATAATTGGCGCAAGGTTTTGATGAGACTAACTTTTCGCCTTATTTTGAGTAGCATGTATTGACAAAAACATAACTGAAAATTACACATTACGCAGTGTAAAGACGTTATGGTTTGGAACTCGACATGATATTAAATAGTCGCAATACATATACCCAAAGCGCTTTCAAGTGCAGCGCTTAGCAACCTGATTTCTAGGTTTTCGCTAATCGAACCGCATCGGCGAGCCGGGTATAATGCTAAGAATGATTTCATTCTGGCCTCATTTAATAGTGAGTTAGATGGATTTACAAAGAGAAGAGCTTAAAATATGCCAAAGCGTAGTAAAGAAGATACCGAAATCACTATCCAAAAGATCATGGATGCCGTTATTGATCAGCTACTCAGATTAGGTTACGACAAAATGTCGTACACGACGCTAAGCCAGCAGACAGGTATATCGCGTACCGGTATTAGCCATCACTTCCCTAAGAAAACGGACTTCACCGCCGCACTGGATGGCCGTATCTTTAAAATGTTTATTGAACACTTAGAGTTTGATAAAGGATTAAATGCATTTTCACAAAGTTGGATTAAAGCGCTGGAAGATGCTGAGTTTCTCGCGATTTTACGACTGCTATTCCATCACATTGTCACCGCTGAAAATGCGCAAGAATTTGCTGCTAATGGTATTGACCGCTTATACAAAATGGTTGAAAGCCAGTTTGGTGCGGGTGGTGACAAAGAGCTTGAGTGGTTGATTGGTCGATCATTGATCCAAATGAGCAAGTAATAGCCTTTAAAGCACCAAATTCTGCCACTATCAAAGCAAAGGCCCGCAACTCTCATATTGCGGGCCTTTGTCGTATCGAAGTGTTTTAGAGACGGCTTAGAGGAGATACGCTTTATGCTGCGGCATGCACTTGAGGGAAGTCTAGCGTCGGATGTTTTGTCACAATAGATCGATAGCCATAAACTTGCTCAATGCGCTCTGACGTTAGTGCATTCCATGGCGTGTCATCACAAACTAGTTTCCCGTTATGCAAGAGTACAAGGCGGTCTGCGTACTGAGAGGCTAGATTCAAGTCATGTAACACCACAACCACCGCTGCGTTTTGTGCTTTTGCCGTTTCACGAGCAATCTTTAACGTGTTGTGTTGGTGGGCGAGATCCAACGCTGAGGTAGGTTCATCAAGCATTAAGATTCGTTTTTCGCCAGATTGATGTAGTTGTGTCATCACTCGTGCTAGATGCAGTCGTTGCTTTTCTCCACCAGATAAAGACGGGTACAGGCTTTCTGCTAAATGCAATACGTCGGTTTGTTCCATGTAATGTAAAGCCAGTTTAGTGGTTTCTTTATTGGACAGTGATAGCGGTATTGCCCCCAGCTCTACTACTTCTCTGGCTAGAAATGGGAAGGTTAAGGTGCTGTGCTGCGGGAGCATTGCAATATGTTTGGCGCTTTTTTCAGGCTCCCAATCATGCTTTTGTTTACCGAAGTAGGTGATGTGATGATTCGAAGAGATCTCACCGCATAGAAGCTTGAGCAAAGTACTTTTACCTGCGCCATTGGGGCCGAGTAGGGCGGTCACTTCACCAGCTCGGATATCAATGTTGATGTCATCGAGCACCACACGGTTGCCATACGTCATCGAAATGTTTTTCCCCGATAAAACGATCTGGTTCATTACAAAATCTTCCCTTTTTGCTGGAACAATAAGTAGATGAAAAAGGGCGCGCCAATCAATGCGGTCACGATTCCAACTGGTAATTCAGCTGGTGCCACGGCAACACGAGCAAACATATCTGCGGCAGTAAGAAGCAGTGCTCCCATTAAGGCAGATATTGGTAATAGCGTTCGATGGTCAGGCCCAGCGAGCATGCGCCCTAAGTGAGGAATCACGAGCCCAATAAAGCCAATTGCACCACTGATGCTCACCGTAATACCAACACCCAGTGCAGAAAGTAAAATAAGCTGACGTTTGAGTTTTTGAACCGGAACTCCTAAGTGTCTTGCTTCTGATTCCCCTAACAACAGAGCATTCAGCGCCATCGACTTCTTCTGGAACCAGAGTAATAGGATGACGAGTGTTACAGCAGATAGAGCAATCCCTGACCAATTTGCACCAGCTAATGAGCCCATCGACCAAAGCGTCAAGTCTCGCAGCATCTGATCATCTGCGATAAAGTTCATGTAGCCAATCGCAGCACCCGAGAGCGCGCTGATGGCAACGCCGGCTAACAACATAATTGTAACTGAGGTACCAAACTTACTTGTGCCGAGTTTATAAACGAGAATAGTCGTTAGTGCACCGCCAAGGAAAGCAAAAAGAGGCAGAGCCGCTAAGTTCATTAGTTGCGGATAGTTTTGGCTAAATTCAGCAAATACAACAATAGCGAATGCACCACCAAGAGCAGCGCCAGCAGACACACCAATGATACCTGGCTCGGCTAATGGGTTACGGAACAAGCCCTGCATAACCACACCACAAATTGCCAAAATGGCGCCGATGAACATACACAAAATGGTGCGAGGCAATCGGATTTCGTTAATGACCAACTGAATGTGAGGAGCGAGATCAGAACTGCCTCCCGTTAGGCTACGCAAACTGTCAGCAAAGCTAATGTTCATTGGGCCCACGGTAATAGAGGCGATAGCAATAAATGCTAAAAATCCACTAAGCACTGATAACGTCGTTGAAAGGGGGATGCGTCTTAACAACATGTCATGTCTCTATGGGTAAAGCAGTGCATTCAAGCGTTTAGCTTCTGCAAGGCTTTTAAGGCCCAAACCACCTACCAGAGCATGGCCATCAATCGTTATGATGTCTTTGTTCTTTCCAGCGGGTGTTGCAGCAAGAAGCGGCATTGCTTTTAAAATTGCATCGGCACCACCCAACGTTTCATAGCTGCGACCACTAACAAGAATCACGTCAGGCTGCATCTCTACCATCGCTTCTGTGGATAGAGGCTTGTAAGACGAGAGTTGTGTAGCGGCTGGGTTTTGTCCGCCGGCGAGTTGAATAATTGCATCGGGTGTCGTTTGTGAGCCCGCAACATTTGCAGGTCGCCCTTCATGGATCAGCAGAAAGAGCACTTTCTTTTTCTTTGCTTGATCAGGCTGGTTTGCATTGAGTGCTTGTACTTGCGCCTGGACATCTTGCTTTAAGCTTTCAGCTTGAGCTTTGCGATCCATAAGGTTCGCAATTTGATCAATACGTTGATAAAGGCCCTCGACATTTGCATCAGTATTAACGATTTCTACATCTACGCCAGCCGATTTCAATTGGCTCAATGTTGTTTTCGGCCCCATCTCATCAGAACCAATGACTTTTGTCGGACGTAAGGCGAGCAACCCCTCCGCTGAAAGACGACGATGGTAGCCCACTTTAGGCAGTTCCATTCCTTTTGGTAATTGACTGGTGACGTCGATAGCAACCAAGCTATCTTTAGCGTCGAGTTCAAGCAAGAGTTCAGTGACGGCGCTGCCTGCGCTAACAACGCGCTCTGAGGATGGCGTTTCATTGGCAAAAAGTTGACTACTCGCAAGTAGGGAAATAGCTGCCGTGACAACAGCATGAATAGTGATGCGTGTGTTCTTCATTTTGAAAGGATCTCTATCTTACTTATTTTTATGATGGCTCTTCAGTGAGTAACTGAGTAGCTTGAATTCCGTTTTCTTGTAAAAAGCCGAGAAGTTGTACTAGCGACTGAATATTCGCGGTTTTTTCTGCTCCAATTACAATTGGTTTATCGCTTGATTTACTCTCTTCTAACAGCGCGAGGGTAAAGTTGTCCCAATCGATGTATGTCTTGCCGTTAATAGCCCAGTAAGGCTCGTCTTTAAGAATATTTACCGTGATGGATTGCTTATCGACATCTGCAACAGCCTGAGATTCTGTGCTCGGTAAATTGACGTCTAATGAATCGAGTTTGACCGCCGCGGTTAACATCAGGAAAACCATGACGATAAAAATAATGTCTAACAGCGGTGTTAAATCGGGGGTTAAACCGTTACGACTATTTTCTTGTGGTGTTTTAATCATTGAGTTGCGGCCTCAATCTTCCCAGAAGAGCGCAGTGTTACTTTTGAGTGGTCTGGCGAGACATGCTGTAACGATATACCTTCAAGCCATAAGTTGACGTAGTTTAAAGTGTGCTCAAGCTTGGCGATTACACGATCCGCCCACAAACCAATGATCTGCGCTCCTGAAATAGCAGGAAGTGCGATAATGAGACCCGCGGCAGTGGTGCGCATAGCAAGACCTAGGCCGTCAGCCAAATCATTCGGAGTGATATTCCCCGTTGAAACCGCGATGCCTTTGAACATGTCAATTAGGCCAAGTACCGTACCAAGCAAGCCAATTAAAGGACTGATGACACCAATCAGCGTCAGCAAACGAAGGCCGGAATGCAGCTGATGGCGTTTTTCTTGCAGCCAAATACCTGCGGCATCTTCTCTTAAAGATTTCGAGAAAGAATGATGAGCAAGCAACATCGCAACACCACGGTACAGAAGCGGCCGCTTATTCGACAACTCTTCAGCAAGTGCTTCAAGCGCGCTCCCATTTGTTGGGTCTAATCCTGTGAGCTTTTGGCGAATGGCTCGTTTTCCTACACCAAGGCTAATTAACACATGGAATAATCGCTCGGCGATGATCATCACGGTTAGAGCTGAGCAAATGATCAAAGGCCATGTCATCAGCCCAAATTGAGTTTGTAATTCTTGTAGTTGTTCCATTATCCATCCAACTTAAAACGAACAGGTACTTGTACTCGGTGAGCGACTTTTAGCCCACCTGAAATATGTGGTGTAAATTGCCACTGTTTGATCGCACGAAGTGCTGAGGCATCTAGCGACTCTGTGCCGGAAGACTCAATCAAAACCTGTTTAATCTGGTTACCATTCTCATCTAGCCATATCTCATACAAGGCTACACCTTCAATACCGCGTCTTTGTGCAGACCTTGGGTAACGGGGTTGTGTTGGTTGACTCACAAACGTTGGTTTGTCTACCAAGACAGGCTGAGACGTTGCCCCTTTGGATTGGCTCGCAGGTGCGGATTGTTGAGCTACCGTCTCTTTCTTCACTGGTTCCGTTTTTTTCTTTGGTTTCGCTTCGGGCTGAACCTTTTGCTTTGTTACGGTTTTGGTGGGCTCGACCGCTTTAGGTTTAGATTGTTTAACCGGTTCAGGTTTTTTCTCTACTACCTTCTTCTTAACAGCGTCTTTCTTGACGACCTGTTTTTTTACAATCTTCTTTTCTGGTTCAGGTTGGTCTTGAGGCTGCTGCTCTTTTGGTGGTGCTACATTTTCTGGTGTAGATTTTTCGACAGCTGGAGGAGCAGACACAAGATTTAGACTTACCGAACTTGCTGGGTTTCCAGCCGGCATCGCGAACACCTTTGTCTCTTGAGAAACAAAAAGAAGTGCGGCATGGATGGCAAGGGAAGCACCTCCTGCAATGACATATCTTTGTACGTTCACGGAATATCTCGGGAAACTATGAAAACTTGGGCAGATTATTACTTACAATGGAAATAAGATCAATTATCAATTGCATTATCATTACGCTCAAATTATGATTCTTGCAGAATTTTTAAGATCAGCTTCCATCCCTTACATGATGGGAGTTAAGCGAGTATATATGAGCGTCGATATCGATAAGCTTGATGAATCAGTGTTGGGCAGTGATAGTCCTGATCCATTGCGATTTGCTTTTGTTAAGAAGCATTCTGCACATGCCGGGGGAGCGAGCGTACCTGTGCCCTCGTCTCAACAACAGGCGATTTTTTCGAGTATTACGGCTAACTCAATTAAAGCGACCAATAAACGCTGTCTTTATATTCATGTTCCGTTTTGTCGCGTTCGTTGCACTTTTTGTAACTTCTTTCAAAATGCTGCAAGTCGCACACTGGTTGATGAGTACTTTGAAGCATTAATGCAGGAGCTTAGAGAGAAAGCGGCATTACCTTGGACACAAAATGGTATTTTTCACGCCGTATATATCGGGGGCGGAACGCCAACGGATTTATCTCCAGTACAGATTCGTGTGTTAGGCCAGGCTATCCGAGACCACTTTCCTTTGGCCGCAGACTGCGAAATCACCTTAGAAGGCCGCATCAATCGCTTTTCTGATGAGTTGTATCAAGGCGCTTTAGAGGGTGGGTTTAATCGTTTCTCTTTTGGTGTGCAAAGTTTTAATACACAAGTGCGCCGCAGCGCAAAACGTTTAGATGATAGAGAAGATGTCCTCAAACGAGTGAGCGAGATCGCCAAAGAAGACAAAATTCCGGTCATTATCGATTTACTCTATGGCTTACCTTATCAAACCAAAGAAGTGTTAGAGCAAGATTTAAATGATTTCCTCTCGACTGGCGCACACGGACTGGATTTGTATCAGTTAGTGGTTGGTGGGTCAGCTCCCATGCTCAACCTCGTAGAAAAGGGAAAAATCCCGCCACCTGCGACCACACCAGAAAAAGCGGGAATGTACGAGCTCGGTGTGAACTTTATGGCCAAACACCATATGAAGCAACTTAGCGTGAACCATTGGGCAATCGATAACCGCGAGCGTAGTTTATACAATAGTTTAGCCAAGACTTATGCAGAGGTATTGCCAATTGGCTGTGGTGCTGGAGGTAATATCGGTGGCTACGGGATGATGCAACACCGCACACTAGAGACCTATATTAAAGCGGTCAAAGAAGGTCAAAGCACCATCGCGATGATGATGAAGCAAAGCCCTCTAGAACCACTTTTTTCTGCACTCAAATCTGCGTTTGACCGTGGCATTGTTCAAGCAAATCAACTTCCATCATTTATGGGAGAGGACGCGTTCGGGTTTTTATTGCCTCTATTTAAAGTGTGGCAAGCGAAAGGCTTAGTACAACTACATGAACGTAGCGCAGTCCTTACTCTTGCAGGCAGCTTCTGGGCAGTGTCATTGGCTCAAAGTTGTATTCAGGTACTCACATCAGAGATGAACGAAACCGTACCGAAAGCATCCAATAATTAATGAAAACAAATTGAACAAAAACGGAAGACACAATGGAATCAATCAAGCAACAAGTTGAAGTATTACTAGAGCAAGAACCACAATTATTGCCAGCTGCGATGGCAGAGCGTCTTGGCATTTCCGAGTTTGAGGTTGTTGCGGCTCTACCTCAGGAAATGGTGGCTATTGCACCAGGAGAGCAAGCGCAAAGCATCTTAGAAAGTTTGGTTGGTTTTGGCCCGGTGACGACCATCGTCCACTCTTTTGGTTCTATCTTTGAAGTTAAAGCGCCGTTTCCAAAAGGAAAAGTGGCGCGTGGCTATTACAATTTAATGGGTAGAGAAGGTGAACTGCACGGCCACCTTAAATTAGATAACGTTAAAAATGTCGCATTAGTCAGTAAACCGTTTATGGGTAGAGAGAGTCACTATTTTGGTTTTTTCTCGGAGTGCGGAAGCAATATTTTCAAGGTTTATTTAGGCCGTAACGAAAAGCGCGAGTTGATTGAAGAGCAAGTCACCGCATTTCGCGCCCTACAAGCCGAATTAAAAAAGTAATCACAAACATAATCGAGGCTTAACTCGAATACTAATTAGTAAAGTCAGGTATCAATATGGATCAACAAGTTAAACAAGAGCGTTTGCAAGGTCGTTTAGGGCCAGAGATCAAAGAGTTCCGTCAGGATCGTCGTACACTTCAGCTTGCAACTGTCGATGCAGAAGGTCGCCCGAATGTAAGCTACGCGCCTTATGTCCAAAACCAGGAAGGTTATTTCGTTCTCATTTCTAAAATCGCTCGTCATGCCCGTAACCTTTTAGAAAATCCAAATGTTTCATTGATGATGATCGAAGATGAAGAGTCTTCAAAGCAGCTGTTTGCTCGTAAGCGCTTAACTTTTGATGCGGTAGCAAATGTAGTTGAGCGAGACACAGAGATGTGGCAACAAGTTGTTGGACAAATGAAAGAGCGTTTTGGTGAGATTATTGATGGTCTAAGCCAGCTAGAGGATTTCGTTTTGTTCAACTTAAAGCCAGAATCGGGGCTATTTGTTAAAGGTTTTGGTCAGGCGTATCAAGTGTCTGGTGATGATTTAGTAGATTTTGTTCACCTTCAAGAAGGTCACAAGAAAGTCGAAAGTGCCTGATTGTAAACCGATCATATGAATGTCGATCATTTGGCATAATGAACGTTTAAAGGGAGTTAGGTTATACTGACTCCCTTTTTTATATTGGAACAAAAGCATGAAACCTGTAAGCAAGGAATTGAGCGAGATTTGCTATCCGTTTATTTACGAGGACAGTCCGGTTTGTGACTTTGAAATTACAGCAGATGAACTTTGTAGTCGTATTGGCCTTGTTCTCGCTATGGAGTTGGACGAGTTTAGCCGCGATATACTGACAAGAATGCAGCCTAATGTTTATCATCTAAATGGTTCGGTTCGCGGAAAATTAGCGATTACAGAGACGGAAGTTGAAGAGTTAAAGGCCGATTATGCTTTGCTCAAGCAACGTATTGATGGCGGCTTCAAAGGCTTTGTTCTACCCGGAGGGCACCCGGCAGCCAGTCAATTGCATTTGTGCCGTTGCCAAGCTAAAAAAACGGTACGAGCATTAGTTGCCGTTGAACATACAGGTAAGAAGCAGCCCGCACCTATTTTGTTTCGTTACGCGAACTTATTAGCGAATGTACTTTACAGCCTAGCTTCTTATATTAATCATGCTCACCAAGTCAAAGAGACGGAATTCGTTTCTCGTAGTTACGCGATGCCAAAGAAGTGAGCTGAGAAATTAGCGGATGTGAGCATCAGGGATAGGACAAGTACTGCATTATATTCTCAAATCAACTCGTCCAATAAGAGTTAAGAAGTCATAGCTTTGGCTTCTAGCTCTTTTGCTCCGCGAAGCATCGCTTCGATTAGTTCTCCTGCATTGAATTTCTCAAGTGCCTCATGCGCGCCAACTTGGTGAGCTCTGTCTACACAGATTTCGCTCGATAACGATGTATGTAAAATGCGGTATGAATGGTTCAGAGAGGAATTATTCTGAACTTCAAATGCTAATTCATAACCGTCTAATCCGGGCATTTCAATATCGCTGACCAGAATATCAATTGGGCGATGAGCCGCAGCGTCACTTTTCATCAGTTCCAATGCATCTAAACCATTTTTACAGATTTGATACCCAATATTGATGCTATCGAGTGCGTCACACAGCTGTTTACGAGCGATGGAAGAGTCATCCACCAATAGAATACTGAGTGCTTTTAGGCGTTCTCGCTCAATATCTGTCAGCATTGGGATCTTTGAATTCTCGTACTGCGGATAAATTTTGGAAAGTAGCAGCTCCACATCCAGCATTTGAACAGTTTTGTCCTCGTAGCGAGTAATTCCAGTCACGAAAATATTTTTTCCAGCGCTCGGAGGTGGCGTTTCAATAGCTTTCCAATCGCACTCAATGATCTTCTCTATACTACGAACCATAAAAGCTACCACGGTTCGCAAGCAATCTGTCACGATCAAGTAGCAGCTTTTATATTCTTCTTCACTTATAGGACGAAAGCCAACAGCCGCTGACATATCGATCACTGGTACTGTTAAGTTACGTATCGTAACGGTTCCAATGACGTGATGATGCGAGTAAGGGATCTTTGTCGTTGGCATGTACGGGACGATTTCACGGACTTTTAGCGTACCGATAGCGAAACTCTGTTGCAGGGTGAGCTTAAACATCAACATGCCCTGAGATTGATTCGCTTTGCTAATGACTTTTGCCATGAAAATAACCTTATAAACACCACCGAATTGTGTCTAATCTAATCTTATCAGACGAAGGCTTCAACCATCGGAGAGACAAATGTGAGCTTTTTAGACAATCTTTTAGAGACATAGTGATTAACTGAGCAAAACTTGTTTGTATTTTAAACTCATTATGTAGACGATTTTATATTCCTCGTGTATTTGGGCCTTTACCGCTGAGCTATTATTAAGAAATGTTTGGTCTGTTAAAAAGGATTGGGTACACTTGCGCGACCAGAATAGTGAGAGATAGATCAATGGCAAATACAGCAGCCGCATTACATATTCTTGTGAAGCACAAAGAGCAAGCGGAAGACATAATCAAGCAACTGAAAAAAGGCGCAAAGTTTCAGACATTAGCGAAGAAGTATTCAACTTGCCCGTCAGGCAAACGCGGTGGTGACCTTGGTGAATTCCGCCGTGGTCAAATGGTACCTCAATTCGACAAAGTGTGCTTTTCTGGCGAAGTGTTAACGCCGCATCTAGTTAAAACCAAGTTCGGTTGGCATGTTGTAAAGGTGCTTTACAGAACATAAGGCTTGGTATCGACCTAAACATTGTCAGATGAAACCCACAAGCATTAAATATCATCTGTACGGTCTCTTTTCACCAATCACTACCGTTATGACATGGCAGATACATTCTGATCTGCCATGCTCAACCAAACGCTAATCTTTCCAAACTAGAAACTCATTTATATGCAGTTAACTTGGCTTTTCTCATAAGTCGTTATCCTATTTCAAGCTTTGGTATGAGAATACGTTGGCTGGTTGTATCAATTATCAATGCTATTCCTTGCTGGTGAACTTTGGTTCATGTTCGGGCGCCATTCGCATATGATAGCGACCTTATAAAAATTAATCCTGTTCATAATTTAAGATGTCCCTGACTCATAAAGACTATTTTAAAATCGCATTTCCTTTCATCGTTTCTACGGTAACCCAACCATTATTGGGGGCGGTGGACACCGCGGTGATCGGTAAACTCGGTGTGGCTGAGATGATTGGTGGTGTAGCGATCGGCACCGTCATCATGAATACCTTGTATTGGCTGTTTGGCTTCTTCCGCGTCAGTACTACCGGGCAAAGTGCAATCGCATTAGGTAAAAATAGCCCAGAAGATCAAGCGAGCAGCTTATTCCGTCCTTTCGTGCTTTCGCTCTGCCTTGGCTTGATTTTCATTGCGTTGCAGTCCGTGATTTGGATGGGAGCAGAGCTGATTATCTCCCCTGATGCAGTCGTGGCAGAAAACGCTAAGACTTACTTCGATATCATGATCTTTGGTGCGCCGTTTGTACTGCTGAACTACACCGTGATTGGTTGGTTGATGGGACAGGCGAAAGCCAAAGAAACCTTGTTCACGCAAGTGTTTGGTAACGTGCTGAACATCGTGCTGGATATCGTCTTTGTGTTGTACTTCGATATGGGCATTGCTGGCGTTGCGGTAGCGACACTTATCGCGCAAATTTCGACGTTTGTTATTGGTGCGGTGCTGGTGTTGAAAACCTGTCGCTTCCCGCTGTTTGATTACATTCAGACCGAGAAAATGACGCGTAAAGATCTCAAAGTTATCGCGTCTTCCAATATGGATCTGCTGCTTCGCACTGTGTGTCTATTGGTGTTCTTCAACATGATGGCGCGTGTAGGCTCTCAGCTTGGTTCTGATGTGCTTGCTGCGAACGCAATCTTGATGCAAGTGACCTTTATCGTCAGCTACATGTTCGATGGTGTGGCGAATGCGTCGAGCGTCTTCGCAGGTAAAGCCGTAGGCCAGAAGAATCCGACATTGCTTGATAACGTGATTAAGCTAAACACGCAATGGACCGCGGCGTTCGTTGTTGTCTTGACCTTGCTGTTAGTGCTGTTCAAACATCAAGTGGTGTCGTTATTTACCACTTTGCCAAACCTTGTTGAGCTGTATCTAGACATGAGCCCTTGGTTATTGGCATTTCCGTTGGTTGCTGGTTTTGGTCTTACGTTTTACGGCATCTTTACCGGTACAGGGACGACGCGACCAGTGCGTAACTCTACCTTTCTAACCATGGTGTTGTTCTTAGTGACCCAATTTATTGCGGTGCAATATTGGGGCAATCACGGTTTGTGGCTGGCATTCACTTTGTTCTACGTTGGGCGTTTTGTCTTCTTGTTCCCATACCTCGGTCAAGTTAAACAAAAGTGTCTTTAATTCACACTGTCACAAACGACCTAATTTAGATGTTCTTATGACAAGGGTGGAGCCATCTGCCCTTGCTGATAAATCTGAAAAAGGTGATGAAATAACCTTTCCGACTGGTTTCCTTGCTTTAACCCGCATGATATTATTTGTGATGTTATATTATTACATTTAGTTTGATGCCGTGATTTCTCAACCAATACTCTCCGTTAATAATCTCAGCCTTACAGACTCAGAACGCACACTCTTCAAAGACATTTCTTTTGAGCTGTTTCAAGGTGAAGCTCTTGCCATTATGGGACCTTCCGGCATTGGTAAATCCATGTTGTCGAAAGCCGTCGCAGGTTTTTTGCCGTCAGATATTTGGGTAGACGGAAGTATCCAGCTTAACAGCAGTGAAGTCGCACAAACTGCCATGCTGCAACGGAGTCAATCCCAGCGTCCCGCGGTCATTTTCCAAGATGCACTTAAAGCGCTGAATCCATTGGCGTCTGTCGAGCAACAACTGTGTTTGGCATTGACGGGCAACAAAACACGCTTGTCTTCAGCAAACCGAGAAACGGTGACGACCTTGTTGTCTCAACTCGGATTTGCAGATCCAAAAGCAGCATTGGCGCAGCATCCAAGCCAGTTATCTGGTGGTCAGCGCCAGCGTATTTGTATTGCGATTGCGTTGCTTGGTAGTGCCAACTTGATCATCGCTGATGAGCCCACCAGTGCGCTCGATCCAATCACCGAAGCGGAGATCCTTGAGTTGTTTCGCAGTAGTGTTCAGCAACGCAACATCAGTGGTTTGTTGATCACGCACGATCTATCTGCGGCTTTGGCGTGTGACAAAGTCTTGGTGATTGCGGACAACACCATGGTGGCTTATGGCGCACCATGGCAAGCCATTCAGCAAAGTTCGCATCCTTTCTGCCAACAACTTGCGAAACTGCTGCCTTAACCTCATCTCTGGAGCCTATTTTGACTAAGCACAACTTGAGCGGGCACACGCAGCCTAAATCGGCGGAAGTTCGCTTTGAGCAAGCCAGTGTTCACTATTACTCCAAACCAAGTTGGTTAGGGGGCAAACCGTTCAAAGCGCTCGAACAATTGGATCTTGCCATCGACACAAAGAACATTGCGATTGTTGGTCCGTCTGGTGCGGGTAAATCGACCTTGATTGAACTTCTGTTTGGTCTTCGTAAACCCACATCTGGTGAAGTGTATGTGTGTGGTTATCCGCTATCGCGTAGTTCGGCTAAGCAGCGCCAAGAGTTGTGTCAGCACATTCAATTGATTCCGCAAGAGCCGCAATCGAGCTTGAATCCGTACTACACCGTTCGCCAGATCTTACTGGAGCCGCTAAGCAACATTGGTTTGACGCAAGAGCTCAACGAGAAGGTGGAAAAGGTGTTGGCGGATGTCGGTTTGGATCTCACATTGTTGGATCGTAACCCGCAGCAATTATCAGTTGGGCAAGCCCAACGCGTGGCTATCGCTAGAGCTTTGATTGTCGAGCCTTGTGTGTTGGTTGCCGATGAGCCAACCAGCAGCCTAGATCCCGTCAGTCGTAAACAGATTCTCGAATTGTTGGCAGGCATTCAAAAGAGTCGTCAGATGCGCCTGATTTTGGTGACTCATGACCTCGATGCGGCACAAACCCTATGCGATGAAATCCTAGTGTTAGACAAAGGACGCGTTGTCGAGCACGGCACAGCACAGAACGTGACAAATAACCCATCACACTTGATCACGAGAGCCTTGATGAGCGCTCAACACAAAAGTAATGAATTCACAAAAACCATTGGAGAGGTTTCTTATGCACCTTAGTACTCCCAAGTTAGCTTTGTCGCTGGCTTTAAGCGCATTGCTGACGGGTTGTTTTGACTCTGGCGAAAGCAAGCCAGAAGCGGAAAAAGCAGCTGCACCGCAAGCAACGGAAATTCGCGTTGCCATGATGCAACCACCACGCACAGGTTTATCGCCACTTTCAGATGACGCGTTCAAACTGTCACGTTGGAGCACGGCAGAAACGCTAGTGAACCTAAACGATCAGTCGGTAGCAGAACCTATGCTGGCAACAGAGTGGGAACAAGTTGACCCGATGACGTGGCAGTTTACGGTACGTAAAGGCGTGAAATTCCACGATGGTTCTGACCTTGATGCCAATGCGGTTGTGAACTCTCTACAAAAAGCATTAGATGCTGCACCAAAACCACGCATTTTGGATGGTATCGAATGGCAAGTTAGCGCACTGGACGACTTCACTGTTGAAATCAAAACGACCTTTAACGATCCATTGTTGCCAAGCCGTCTATCTAGCCCACAGCTAGCGATCCTTTCTGGTGCTGCATATCAAGAAAACGGTCGCGTTGTGCCAATTAATGCGGGTACGGGTCCATTCGTTCTGACAGAAATCAACGGTACAACCAGCGCTAAATTGAAGCGTTTTGACGGTTACTGGGGCGAAAAAGCAAAAGTAGACAGTATCTTTGCTGAATACGTACCAAACGGTTTTGCTCGTGCTGCGGCACTACGTACCGGTGAGGCGGATGTAGTTGAAGCCGTTCCTGTATCGCAAATAGCGATGATGGAATCTTCACAGCTGCACGAAGTCGCAATGCCACGTACCAACACGCTTTACCTAAACAATAAATCAGATGTGTTTAGCCAGTTCGGTTTGCGTAAAGCAGCGGCTCAAGCGGTTAACCGTGAGCAAATCATCAAAACGGTTTACGAGAACCACGCCGACTCAGCGAAAGGTTTGTTAGGTCCTGCATTGGCATGGGCTCAACCAATTCGTGACGCGAACCCTCGTATGGAAACCATGGAAATGCGCCACGCGAATGGTGAGAAGATCACCATTGGTACGTTTACCGACCGTGCAGAGTTGCCAGAAGTGGCGGTGCTACTAAAGCAACAACTTGAAGCGGCTGGCTTTGTGGTTGAACTAGATGTTCGTGAATACGCACAAATCGAAAACGATGCACTAGCAGGTAAGTTCGATGCATTCTTGTTGTCACGTGCAACGGTGCTGGATTCTGGTGACCCAGTGGCGTACATGCAAAGTGACTTTAGCTGTAAAGGTTCTTACAACCTAGGTCAGTTCTGCTCTGAAGAAGTGGACGCAGCATTGAAACACGCTGATCGTCAGCCTTTGGGTGAGAAACGCCAACAAGCGATCATCGAAGCAGAAAGCAAAATCCTTGAGCAATACGCTGTGATTCCACTGCTTCACGAGCGTGTAATCCAAGGTGAGAGTGTTCGCGTGAAGAACGCACAACGTGACCCACGTGAGCGTCGCCTGATCGACCAGTTTACTGAGGTGAACTAACTCGATGTCGTCTGTTGCCAACATGCGCTCTCGTTGGAGCGCTTGTATGCCTGAATGGTTTACGCGTTTTTTGTCGCGCTTCCTGTCTCTCGGGGTAGTGGTTGTGCTGGTGGGTTTGATGCCGGATATTGCCGGTATCGATCCAAGCCAATCAATCCTCCGTGCTCGTGCGGGTGCTCAACAATTGCTGACGGCAGAAGCTCTGCAAGCAATTCGAGAAGATCTTCGACTTGACCGCAGCGCTGCTGAGCGACTGTGGGATTGGTTGACGCTTGCCATGCAAGGTGACTTAGGTGTCTCTTGGGTGAGTGGCGCATCCGTGATGGAGAGCGTTCAACAAACTGCAAAAACGTCACTATTACTGATGCTTACAGCGCTAGGCATGGCATTTGTAATGTGCATGGCGAGCGTGCTTTACACTGTGCGTCGTTGGCAACAGAATCGTTTAGACAAGCATCATGACACGCTCAGTTCGGTGTTGGTTTCATTGCCTGAATACGTGATTGCTTCGTTGCTGATCATGGTGTTTTCCATCTGGTTGGGCTGGTTCCCGCCTTATGGTTGGCAAGGTGTGCAAAACCTCTGGCTACCCAGTTTGGCAATGGCATTGCCTGCTGCTGGCTTGTTCGGGCGCTTGCTCAATGACAGCCTCAAGCGTGTACTAGATGAGCCTTGGGTGATCACTTGGCTATCGGCTAACGTCAGTCAGTTTCAAATCTTACGCTTTGCCTTGTGGCGTGCCGTTAGTAACTTGATTCCTCAAATCGCAATGACGGTGATTGGTTTAACCGGCGGTGCGGTTGCTGTGGAACAGGTGTTCTCCATTCCAGGTATCGGACGACTAATTTTAGGCGCGGCGAAGTCACAAGATCTGCCGATGCTGCAAGGTGGCTTGTTGGTGTTGCTGGTGTTCTCGATGTTGATCAGCAGTGCGAGCATCTTATTGCAACGTTGGTTACTCGGGCACAGTGTCACAAGTGGCAAGCTGATCAGCAGTCACAGCACGTTCCGTTTTACCCAAAGCACTACCAAACGCATCGTCAGTGCCACAATCTTTGCCTTGCTGATTGGTTGTGCGGGATGGGCGTTAATGCGCGATCCTTACACCATCCAATTTACTCGCCTTGAATCGCCAAGCTTAGCAGCCCCGTTTGGTGCCGATGCGGTCGGGCGAGATCTGCTTGCTCGCGTTGGCGGCGGTATGATGTCGACAATCAAAATGGGCATCATCGCAACGTTCCTAAGTTTGGTGATTGGTTTGTTGCTCGGCTTCGTGACTCGTTATAGCCAAGGCTTAATTGAGATCACCAAAGGTGTGCCATACATTGTGGCGGGTCTGCTGATTGCTGGTCTAACGGGGATGAACCCAAACAGTGCCTTGATTGCGATTGTTATGGTGTCATGGGCACCATTAGCGGCGCACTGTGCAAGTTTGTTGATGGAAGCCAAAGCGCAGCCTTACACGCATCTTGCGCCCATTTGGGGAACCAGTCAGTGGCGAGTACTCCGTTACTACTTGTTACCTTATGTGCTGCCGCCATTGATTCGTCATGCGTTTCTGCGTTTGCCTTACATTACGCTCAGCCTGACTTCTCTGAGTTTTATCGGACTTGGCGTTAAGCCGCCAGAACCTGAGTGGGGCTTATTGATTGCTGAAAACTTGCCTTACATAGAGCGCTCACCATTGGGTGTCTTGCTACCAATCTCAGGCTTAGTTTTGATGGCAATTGCGGTGAATTTGATTTTTGATGACAAGTGACGAGCAGCGATAAAGTGAAGTGAGCTTCCATATCCAGATGTAATCAGTGATTTGGTAATTTAGAAAACAAAAGGATGTGTTTTCTGCCAGAAAGTACACAGCACGGTCTATGTATATTGGAAGCGCTCAATCCCCACTTATTACCTATACAGTTGGCTTTTCTATCGCTAAGCTGTTGCTAGTTAAAGAAAAGTTATACTTACCAAGGACACTTCGTTAACCAAAGGAGTGATATCCCCTAAAAATGAAAAAAGACTCAGCAAGTAAGCCGAGTTATTTTTTTCGTTAGTCTTGGTTTGTCGTACTTTTGATATTAATCCAGTAGCTTTGGAATATCGCCGCTGAAGTCGATCCATGAGTTAGTACCCAGCGTTTCCGTACCTTCAACACTCGGCTCTTCATAACGCATAACAAAGTTCTTAGGGCCGTGTGCATAAGCGACAACCAAGCCATAAGGTGCATCTAAGAACCCACCATGAGGTACGAGACCTGGGTAGCTGATTCGCCACGCATCACCATCTAGTGAGACGTGACTCAGCGTCAGTTTACCAATCACATTGTCTGGTAATACAAAGAACCAAGTCCATGGCCCACCAGACACGATGGTCATCACTTCATCGATACCTACGCCATTCTCTGAGCTATTAACATGTAACTTGCCGAATTTTTCTTGTAGAAAGTGCATAACTTCTGGAGTCATTGCTTTCATATCATAAACCTTTGGATATGGAGCAACGCCTACTTCAGACGTCGATAGGAAACCGCCTCTGTGTGCCTCTGGTAATCGGCCAGCTTTTTCGATTTGATCCAGTAAGTCACCACGGTGCATAGAAAATAGTGAGATTAGTTTTTCACTTTCTTCCTTTGTAATAGCTCTTTTTTTGGATATTTCCAGAATAGGTTTGGCTTCTTCAGGCAGCGAAACGGTACTAACTCGCACACCAATAGTTTTGAGCACTTCGTTGACCTTCTCAACGCCTTGAGTTGGCGCTCTACCATCACTGTAAGACAGAGTCAGCTGACCCTCTGTTGACATTGTTTTTGCTACGCTTTGTGCGATCGGCATAGTGGCAATCATGCTCACTAATACTAAATTGATCCATTTTTTCATCATTCGGTCTCCTGCTTGATTATAGGACGATGAGTTGTGTTTTCAGGCCTAAGTGTAGAAGTCGCGCTAAATCAGATAAACAGCACTCAGGTAAACAAATTGTTTACCAATAGTGAACTGACGATGTGGAGGTGTATTAATAAGGAGTCAATTACTACAAACTATTTCTCTTTGGTAAACAGTTAAGTTACTAAATGGAGCTTTAATTACTCAATGCGGCTGTTATGGTTAAGTCTTTAGTGCTTGAGCACTAGTAGAGTATTTATCCCCTTAAAATAGATGGCCTTGATGTGAAAAATATTAAATATCACCTTTTGTCCTTATTAGTGACAGCGCTGGTTGCAGGATCTTTTTTATCTTCAGAAAAACTATCCGGTGTAATCAATCCATTCTCCTTAACGTTATTGAGATTCCTGCTTGCAGCACTGGTATTGTTTCCTTTTATTCTGACAAAGAAACATCGCATCAAAATGGCAAAAGATGTGTTTCCAAGAAGTCTTATCATGAGCCTTTTCTTTGCGATCTTTTTTATATGTATGTTCAGGGCTTTGCAGACAACCACGGCATTAAACACAGGCACACTGTATACATTAGTGCCATTTATTACTGCCATTGTTAGTGTTTTCCTCTTTAAGGAAAAATTATCTATTCAGATGCTTGGCGTTTATTTGGTAGGGACTGTCGGGACATGTTGGGTGGTTGTGAAAGGAGATTTAGAGACATTATTGAAACTAAACCTCAACAAAGGAGATATTTTGTTTTTGCTCGGGTGTATGTCTATGGTGTGTTTTTCTGTCTCGATGAAAGTTTTTCATCGTGGAGAAGAAACCATTGTTACCGTGTTTTGTACTCTGATTGGCGGTGCCTTCTGGATGTTGCTGGCATTGTTTGTATTCCATCAACCACTAGACTGGTTTGCATTAAATGCCGAGCTTACCTTGCACATGCTATACCTCGCTTTGTTTGCGACATTGCTCTCAACCTTTATCATCCACAAAGCCACCGTTGTACTGGGGCCTGCAAAAGTGATGGCTTATATTTATCTAAGTCCTGTATTTGTTGCTTTTATCATGTTGTTATTTGATGGAAAGAGTATACCCACAGCTGTATATCCTGGTATTGCACTATCCATTCTTTCTACTGTGGTATTGCAAGTGTCGAATAGTCAGGCCGAGCGAAATCAAGTCTGTTGAAAAATCTGGCCACCTTCTCACATCTGGCCACCTTCTCACAAAGGTTGCGTTTTCATGCTCAGGTAATCAATTTGACAGGAGAAGATGAAGGCTAGTGCTGTTTGTTTTCGAAGTGTTTAACGACAAAATCAATAAAAGTTCTGACTTTTTGAGATTGCTCTTTATGGAAAGGATAAACAACATACAGTGAATGCCTATCAGCTTGCCACATCGATAAAACCTCAACTAATTCCCCAGATTCTAACTCGCCTTTAACGAATAAATCCGGCAGCAATAAAATACCATGGCCTGAGCACGCTGTTTGCTTGAGCGCTAATCCATTGTTTACGACATAAGAACTTGATTGAAGCTCGATCTCTTTGACTTCATCCTCATTTCTGAATAGCCAACGTCTTGCTGACGAAGAAAAACTGTATATGAGGCACTTATGATGAGCGAGATCTTCTGGCTTAAGAATCTCGCTGGATTTTGAAAGATATTCAGGAGAAGCGCAAAGCACTCGTCTCATATCGATAAGCTTTCGGGATCTTAAACTAGAATTGCTTAATTCTCCCCCTCCTCGAATCGCTATATCAATGCCTGAGTCGATGAGATCGACATATTGGTCACTCATGACAACTTCAATAGACAAATCAGGATATTGGTGCATGAATTCACAAATGATGGGGTTAATTTCTAAAATTCCTAACGACATAGGAACGCTTATTTTCAGTGATCCTTTTAACGTATGAGACGACTCGATGACTGACAAATCAGCATGTTTCAAATCATCTAATATGTTGCAAACCTGATTGTAGTAAAGTTGACCATTATCCGTTATGTGCATGTTACGCGTAGTTCGGTTTATCAGAGGGCTTTTAAGATAGTCTTCCAACTCATTGATATTCTTACTAACGGCTGCTTTTGACAGACTTAAATCTTCAGCTGCTGCTTTGAAGCTTCCCAGTTCCACAACCCTTCTGAAAACGGTTAGCGCCCTTATTTTATCCACTTCGACCTCATTTAAACTCTTATTGTTTACCAAAAGTAAACTATTTAGTTACTAACATATAGTTTATTCACCAATGCTAGTCAATTAGTATTTGTTGTAATCACCAACACTGAGGTGTTGACCTTAAATACCTAACAGGACTAACTCATGAAAAAGATACTCGCGCTCTCGGGAAGTAATCACAGTCAGTCAATCCATAATACTCTGATTCGTTCCTTGGCTGAAAAAGCCACCCAAACTAAAGTGACCATCATCGAATTGAAAGATTTCGATTTGCCAATGTATGGCATTGATGCAGAGTCAAAAGGTATACCAGCCGACGCCATCACATTGAGACAAATGATGAATGAACACGATGCGCTGATTATTGCTTCTCCTGAGCACAACGGCTCTATGCCCGCATTTTTAAAGAATGTCATTGACTGGCTTTCACGTGTTGCTGAATCAGGTAAATCCTTCTTTGGTGACGATAAGAAACCCGTTCTTTTAGTCAGTACTTCTCCTGGACCGAATGGCGGTGCGACCAATCTCAGAACGATGGCGGAGCTAATGCCATGGTGGGGTGGCGACGTTAAAGGAATCTACAGTTTAGGGAGTTATCAGGAGAAAATTCACGATGGTGAGTTTGACGTAGCGACTAAAG
This sequence comes from Vibrio sp. Vb0598, assembly GCF_033338935.1. Lineage (NCBI taxonomy): Bacteria > Pseudomonadati > Pseudomonadota > Gammaproteobacteria > Vibrionales > Vibrionaceae > Vibrio > Vibrio sp. Vb0598. Next base: position 21,632 of record NZ_JAWOTP010000002.1, read on the forward strand.
TTGAACTGGAAGCGCTGATGTCTTCCTTTGAAAACGCACTATAGGAGCGTAGGTATGAAAGTGGATATTGGTATAAACGAACAGGATCGTGTTGTGATTGGAGAAGCGCTTAAACGCCTTCTGGCAGACTCCTACACTTTGTATTTGCAAACGCATAATTTTCATTGGAACGTTACTGGCCCCCAATTTCGCGAGCTACATCTTATGTTTGAAGAGCAATACAACGCATTGGCAATCGCCGTCGATGACATTGCTGAGCGAATACGAACACTAGGTGAAGTTGCGCCAGGGACTTACAAAGCGTTCGCCGACCTTAGCTCAGTTTCTGAAGTAGATGGCGTGCCCTCAGCAGAACAAATGGTGTCTATTCTTGTTCGTTCTCATGAGCAAGTGGTCAAGACTTGCCGAGACGTTCTGAAATTGGCTCAGGATGGGGATGATGAATCTTCTGCTTCATTGGTTTCTGATCGAATGCGAGAGCATGAAAAAACAGCCTGGATGTTACGTTCAATGCTGTGAGTCAAATTCGTCGCTGTATACCTTAACAATGTAACGTTGAGCGAAAGCTCGCGTTATTACATATGTTTCCTTAATTTAAGTATGTAGGTGCACCCCATGGCTGTTTTAGAAAAAGGGATTTGGTATCCAAATAAAGAAGTAAAAGACCTGTCTCATGAGGACAGCTTTGAATTGCCAAAAGTCGCTGAGCAAGGGCGTTATCACTTGTACATGTCGTTTGCTTGCCCTTTTGCCCATCGGCCTTATCTGGTGATCAATTACCTAGGATTGAATGACGCAATAACTGTTTCTTCTGTTGCAGCAAAGCGATATTCCGACGGATGGTTATTTGACGATGCTAACTCAGATCCTTTGTACGGCTCTCAAAACTTGATAGAGCTTTACCAACGAGCAAATCCAAATTACACGGGAAGAGTAACAGTACCGATACTATGGGACAGACAAGATCATGCAATTGTAGGTAATGATTCCTCTGCGATAGCAATGGAGCTTGCTACCAACTGGCTACCTTTAGCTAAGAACAAAGTTGAGTTGGTTCCAGATAGTCTGCGAGAAGGAATAGAAAAGCTCAACGAGTGGTTACACGTCAATGTGAATCGAAAGGTCTACCACGTTGGTTTTGCCACAGAGCAGGCAGAATATGATCTAGCCAGTGACACCTTATTTGATGCTATGGAGCAGTTGAACAACAGGCTAAGTCAAACTCGTTATCTGTATGGTTCGAATATCACACTATCGGATCTGTTTCTGTTACCCACACTTGTCAGGTTTGAAGCCGTTTATGAAGTTCACTTTAAGGCCAATAAAAAGCCACTAAAAGCCTTCGATAACCTTTACCAGTATATGCTGGATTTACTCAGTCATGAGAGCATCAGAAAAACGATCGATATCGAGTACATGAAGTTGCATTACTACTTCTCGCACAAGCACATTAACCCTTATGGAATTGTTCCAGCAGGACCGGTCATTAGTTGGTAAGCCAGTAATACTTTCAATCTTGGAGAAAAGTAATGAGCAAAAAAATTAGAGTCGATTTTTTTCACGACGTCATTTGTGGGTGGTGTTATGTTTTGTCACCTCGACTACGCCAGCTTGAAAAAGAGTTTAATTTAGATATCCATCATCATGCATTTGCTTTGTCTGCCTCACGGGAAGAAATGATTGGCAAGTTTGGCTCAATGAAACAAGCGAAGCAAATTATTTTGGGACACTGGGAGCAATGTGCGCGTGCCGACGATAAAAAGCGCGTAAACGTAGAAGGGATGCGTCAGCAGACGTTTGAATACCCATTTTCAACGCCAGGTTTGGTGGCATGTAAGGCGGCTGAACAACAGGGAGGATCCAGTGCTTACTGGGACTATTTTGATGCTGTTACACATGCACATATGAGTGAAAACAGAAATATTGGTGATTTGGACGAGCTTACAGAAATTGCTGGTGAGGTTGGGCTGAATAAGGCTCATTTTCTTGAGGACTTTGCTTCTCCGGAGCGACAAGCTGAGATACAGCGTGATAGAAAGTTGGCTCAAGAATATGACATCACTTCTACGCCAACGTTGGTTATCAATAAAGGGTGGGTTGTACCGGGTGCTCTCGGTATCAATACATTGCGTAAAACATTAAAAGAGCTCACAAATAAAGTTTGAGTCCCAAGAAAAGCCTTTTCAAATTTTCACAATGCCTTTTGCCAGCTAGATAGCTGGCTTTTTTCAATTTGTGTGAGTTAAAGTTATCCATCTGATGGATATAAGTACTTTCCAACCTGAATAGATTTTGCCCCTATGTGTATCAAGTCGGTTCTGGTTAAAGTTGCAGCCAGAATGATTGATGTGAGCATTATTAGGGAATTTACGGCACTAAGTGAGGTTGTTACGGAATATATTGTTATGTAAATGGCAGGTAGTATAGTCTATCTCTGCCATTGTTATTTCCCGCTTAGTAAGCGATTACCTATAAAGGATATATTAGAGTTTAACCCTAGTGACTTTACTCTAGCGAAGTAGGGTTACTTTATATAAGAGTCCAGTACTTTTAATACGACTTCCATATCTTTTTCACGTTGAGTTTTGTCTTCCTCAAGTACGACGTGTTCAAGTAAGTGACCTTTAATTACTTCTCGCATCAAACCATTTACTGCTCCCCGAATAGCGGCAATCTGCTGCAACACATCTTGGCATTCATGCTCTTCTTCCAGCATTTTTTTAAGTCCATTCACCTGACCCTGTATTTTACTGACTCGAGTGTTGAGCTTCTTTTGATCTCTGGTTGTATGCGACATGTCTTATCTTCTTTAAGTTACGGGCCGAGTTATTCTAACTGATAATGTAGCATTCAATTTATACTGGGGGTAGTATTTAATACTAGGGGGGAGTATAGTTTGCGATAAATTAGAATCAACAACAGAGAACAACAATGGATTTTGTCGCGTTACTACAACAAGGTAATGGGTGGTTCTTTATTCCCAGTGCCATTTTTCTTGGCGCTTTGCATGGTTTAGAACCTGGGCACTCTAAAACGATGATGGCGGCGTTCATTGTCGCGGTGAAAGGAACGGTCAAACAAGCCGTGATGCTGGGTTTAGCTGCCACACTTTCTCACACTGCAATTGTATGGTTAATCGCTGTTGGTGGGATGTATATTAGCCAGAAATTCACCGCTGAAGCGGCTGAACCATGGATGCAACTTATCTCTGGGGTCATTATCGTGACAACCGGCGTATGGATGTTTTGGCGGACATGGAGCGATGAGCGAGCTTGGAACAAAGCTCAGGATCATGCTCGCGACTGGACGACGCAAGTTGTGGATACAGGACATGGGCATGTTTCGCTTTCGATTACACAGGAAGGGGACCATCACCGTTTCCAGTTGCGAACACTCAGCGGTAAACCTTTAACTGCGGAAGGTATCAAGGTTTCGGTATCGAGTGATTGTTATCAACCTGCTGATATCTATCACTTTATAGAGCGTGATGGATACTTGGAATCGGCGTCTTGCATTGAAGTCTCTAATGGACTTTCTGTCACTTTGATCATCGGGCACCATGATCATACCCATGACTTTGATGTGCATTTCCGTCCTGGTTCTCATTTAGAAAGCGAAGATAAGGAATATCAAGATGCTCACGAGCGCGCTCACGCTTTAGACATTCAAAAGCGCTTTGAGAATCGAGACGTGACGAATGGGCAAATTCTGCTGTTTGGATTAACGGGCGGTTTGATTCCATGCCCTGCTGCGGTAACGGTTTTGCTTATCTGTTTGCAGCTTAAGGCAATGACTCTTGGTGCGACTTTAGTTGTGTCATTCAGTATTGGCTTAGCCTTGACTCTGGTTGCTGTTGGCGTTGTGGCAGCAGTGGGCGTGCAAAAAGCGACATCTAAATGGAGCGGTTTGAATGATGTTGCACGTCGAGCTCCCTACTTATCGGGCGTCTTGATCAGTGCAGTTGGTTTATACATGGGTATGCATGGATACATATCGCTGACGAGTTAAACTCTGTGGTAAAGATTTTTTCCTTTCTTTTTTTATGGGCAATGGCTTCATGCCTTGGTTTGCATATTTTGCTGCCGATTCTTGATTGAGAATCACTCGATCTGACATCGCTGCCATATCTACAAACCAAGTCATTCTCGCTTCACCAAGCATCTCGGATTACAACCGCTGCAATTGTGGCTCTAATATCTGAACCTGAGATACTAAATGATAAAACGGGAGCACTGACCACAGCGCTCCCGACGGCAAAACGCTAATTAGAACTCTTTTCTTTAATGTTCGATACCAATTTGGTCGCATAGTTAAATTTAACTATGCAAACGTTTCCTTTTGCGTACTCGTCCCTTCGCCAAACCTCGTAGAAATGTGACGTTTTGAAGACTTTTTTTCCTTCTGTCTAAAGTAATCGGGAACCAAGCAGATACATAGTTATAAAGTTATGTCTTGCTCTGCCAAACAGACCCAAAATGCAGTTTGGTTGGTTTTGGAGAAGAAAGGCTTAGCGCTCGATTAATGAGCATCAATTGAATTGTATTGAGACAATTATAATGAAAAGAATCATCTTATTAGCAGTCTGCGCCATGTTTGGTATTGCTGTCGTGGCGAGTATGGCATCAACGTACCTAATTTCGAGTCAGAAAATCGATGACATCATCTTAAACAAATCCCAAGTTCAAGCTGAGTTTCTAGCGGGAAATGCGAGTTATATTTTGGAGAACTCAGCCAATCCAATGCAAGATTTACAATCGCTTGTTGAGGGGCTGAAACAACGTTCAGACGTGAGTTATGCCGTTGTAATTGACCGTAACGTAACGGCAGTAGCCCACAGTGATAAGCACAAGCTGAACAAAACCTATAACGATGAATATACTGTTGAAGGCGCGACGAGAGGTGTTCAACAGTACTCAAAGTGGTATGCCGATGTCCAGAAAGTATGGGTGTTTGACATCATGGCACCAATTTATGTGGATGGTCAGTTATACGGTACTTTTGATATCGGTATTCCTATTACTGAAGTGAGCCAAGCGACGAATGGAATTATTACTTACCAGTTGATCTCTATGGTGGCGATCTTCGTTATGTGTGTTTTGATTCTGTCACTTCTGCTAAATAAACTGATGAGACCGCTTTCTGCGCTTAAAGACGCTCTACAAGACATCTCAAAAGGAGACGGAGACTTAACCGTTCGTTTGCCAGCGAAAGGTAATGACGAAGTCGCGCAAATTTCTTCTGCTTTCAACGTTTTTGTTGGGAAAGTACATGAGATTATTACACAAGTTGTAAATACTGGTGTGGAGCTTAATAGTTCAGCTGTCGCTTTGCGTGGGCAATCTCAACAAGCGCTCACAAGAGGGCAAGAGCAGAACGAGCAAACCATGCTGGTTGTCACATCCATGAACGAAATGATTGCGACGGTCAATGAAATTGCCTCCAATGCTGCCGGAGCGGCAAATGCTGCGAGTGCAGCAAGTAATGAAGCGCAAGATGGCTACACGACGCTAGAAAGAACCAAAACGGCGATGACTAATCTTGAAAACGAGATGAACAGCACTTCCAACATTATCGTGAGTCTTGCTGAAAATACTCAGTCGATTGGTAGTATTCTAGAGGTGATTAGAGGTATTTCGGAGCAAACCAATCTATTGGCTCTCAATGCGGCTATCGAAGCGGCACGCGCTGGTGATGCCGGCCGAGGTTTTGCAGTCGTAGCTGATGAAGTTCGCAACCTAGCGACTAAAACGGCTCATTCTACCGATGAAATTGACAATATGATTCACCAGCTACAAACTGAAGCTCAAAGTGCGGTGAATTCAATGAGTAATAGTAAGACTCTTATTGAAGAAGGAACGGCAGAAACTGAGTTAGCTCGACAGGCTTTAGAAGCAATAGCTGCACAAGTGACGACTATTTCAGATATCAATACTCAAGTAGCAACCGCAACAGAACAGCAATCAACGGTAGCAAACGAAATTAATATGAACATGGATACCGTCAGCCACTCAGTGAAAAGTGCGCTAACAGCGAGTGAGCAACTAGAAGAATCAAGTCAACAACTCGCGGAGCTATCGCGAACACTCGATCGTCACGTAGGAGCGTTTAGAATCTAAACGCCAACTGACCCTCTTTAATAAAAGCCAGTAAATGTTAATTGCTGGCTTTTTTATTTGAAAAAATCGAGTCTCAAATCGCTTAGCGGTGTTTGTCCTTTCTAGACGATAAAACAGAATACGATAAATTAGTTGAGTAAAGCTTAGCTAGGCGTTGAGTTTTGCGTTTTGCTTTAAATGTTCAACAAACATAGATATTTTCTTAGCTACATGTTTTCTTGACGAGTAAAAGGCGTAAAGCACTAAATCCTCAGGTTCGTACTCTAGAGTGACGATTTCTAGCTCACCATTTTTGATCTCATTTTGGCATGACTCAATTGGCAATATTGCGTATCCAAGCCCTAATAACGCGCCATATCTGGCGAGATGACCGCTGTTTACTTTGAATGAAGATTGCACAGTTTGAGTAATATGGCCCCCAACAGGGTTTCTGAATACCCATGGTGCACCATTTACTGCGGTAAGCGTCGTGATGCAGGGAACATGACTTAGATCCGTAATTTTGTAAGGGGTGGCGTATTTCTCAATTAGTTGAGGCGCGGCTAAAATGGCACTGGGCCAGCGTTTTATCTCTCTCGCCACCCAGTTACTGTCTGACAAAGTCCCTCTATGAAAACTCAAAATGACATCAAAGCTGTCAATAACATCATCTTTAGGGTTTAGCGTTGTATCGCAAGACAAAGAGATTGACGGGTATTGCGTGCAAAAGGTGACAACCGCTTTGGCCAGTACAGGTGTGTCTGGCATAAGAATTCGCAGTTCCCCTGTTACCGTGTGCGAGTGGCGCGTTACCGTTTCTAGTGCAGCGTTGAGTTGCTCCAATAACGGACGAGTGCTGCTATAGAGCTCTTCTCCAGCCTCGGTAGGCGTCATTCGCCTTGTTGTTCTATTGAACAACCTAATGTTTAACTTTTCTTCAAGCAGGGCAATGTGTCGGCTGATATTTGATGTTGGTATATTCAAACATTCAGCGGCTCGCTTAAAGCTGTTGTTCTCATAAACACAGTGAAAACTTTTTAACCAGATTTGGTCAACGTTATCAAACATTTCATTATCCCACTTTATTGGATTATCAAGCCAGCATATCGCACTTTATCCCTGTACTAAGTTACATACAATTTTATTTACAAGTTTAAGCGAACAAACAACGAGATATCGCGCTAGAACGTAATCAATAGTGGTGAATTTATGAGCTGGTTAGAACGGTTATTTGAGAATAAAAATATAATAGGTTCGCGCAAAGCGTCTATCCCTGAGGGCGTTTGGACAAAGTGTCCTGAGTGTGAACAAATACTTTATCGTGCCGCGTTAAAAGAAAATTTGGAAGTATGCCCTAAATGCTCATATCACATGAGAATGGCTGCGCGTCAAAGGTTGCTCTCTTTTCTGGACCATGGAACACAACAAGAGTTGGCAAGTGAGTTGGAGCCACAAGATATTTTGGGTTTTAAAGACTTAAAGCGATATAAAGAGCGAATTGCTTTAGCGCAGAAAACGACTGGAGAAAAAGATGCGTTGGTGGTGATGCAGGGCAAGTTATTGGGGCTGCCTGTTGTTGCGTGTGCATTCGAATTCTCTTTCATGGCAGGCTCGATGGGCGCAGTGGTTGGCGAGAAGTTTGTCCGAGCAATTGAAAGCGCAATTAATACAAAATCTGGGTTAGTATGTTTTTCCGCTTGCGGAGGGGCGCGCATGCAAGAGTCTTTGGTGGCACTAATGCAAATGTCAAAAACCAGCGCCGCGTTAAACCACTTATCTGAGCACAGATTACCCTATATCTCAGTATTGACGGACCAAACTTATGGTGGCGTCTCGGCGAGTTTAGCCATGTTAGGAGACATCAATATTGGTGAACCTAAAGCAAGTATTGGCTTTGCGGGAAGACGGGTCATTGAGCAAACGGTACGTGAAAAGTTACCAGACGAGTTTCAGCGAAGTGAATTTTTACTAGCGCATGGTGCGCTAGATATGATTGTCGATAGACGTGAAATGCGCGATCGCGTTGGCCGCTTACTGGCTAAGTTAACCAACGCGAGGGTGGTCTCAGAATAGGTTGTATTAAAATTAGACTTAGTACTTGCGTTTATTGAGCCGTAATCATTACAAACCGTTCATTTTGCCCCCATCTTGGTTCCGCATTCATTAGGCTGAGATCCAACGCCGTTTGGTATGGGTCAACAGCAAAATGGTTGCTTACTAACCCCCAGAGCATCCAGTTGATTGCGGTTTCATTCTCGGTAAGCTCTTCGAGTGGCGCTTGGAGGAAAAAGTACTCATCTTCGCCATCGTAACCGAGCCGATCATAGATAATGTTGCGTAGCTCTCGATCCAAATCATGTTGGAGGTTGATTGAGTCGTACAGTTGCTCTTCTGTTGGGCCATTCTCATGGTGATAAACATTGCGTTTTGACTCTTTGTGTAAAGTACCTGCGCCAGTTTCAATGCTTACTTTCTTTTGCGAGTGTTGCTCAAGAACTTGAATGATTTCATCCTCTAGTTGATCGAGTTTACTCAGCAAAACTTGATTGTTTATGTCACCAGCGGGGGAGGCCATCGTTTGGAAGGCTTTCACTCTCTCGTAGACTGCTTTCCCGTGAGGAAGGGCTGCAAAACACTGTTCTTGGAGCGCTTCATTGGCTTGCCAAATGCCCGAGTAGAGCTCGTAATCATGTGTATATGGTGGAAGCTCTTCAGTATCTTCCCCTAATAATTCTCGCCAGTGCTTTTGCCACTGTTCTTCTTTTGCGTGTTTTACACGCGCGTATCGCTTAACCCAGCGGTTACGAAGTTTTACCCCAAAAATGGCAAGTCCCCATGGAGCGAGCAAATAAAAATAATAGTGAGAAGAGTTATCCCAAAAGTAACCGTAAACGTAAACACCAAAAGCAAGCACCCAAGTTCCAATAGTACAAGCAATAACCCCGGACATTATTGATGATTGGCGCTTTGTTTCTCTTAATGTATTACCTTCAGAACATAACCAAAAAATGCCGCCAAAAACAAAGGCAAACGTTGTCATGAAGTAGGCAATCCCCGCTCCCCAAAATCCCCAAAGTGACATGTATTATCCCTAGCCAAATATCTGCTTTATTCACTCATCAATGACTGGAGGAGTAAATGTGTTTGATTTGGCGGAGAATTTACCATTAATGCCAACCTTTTGATATGCACTCTGTGACTTATTGGGAATGAGTCACAAATAAAAATAGATGGTATCAAGCATCAAAATTTAATTTAGAACCTTTGATTGTCGTGAACTCTATCTGGAAGAGTTAAGGGGGGCGTTTAAGGGCAATTTTCCTCATAAAGTCGTTATTTAGAAAAAGGTAAATTAATGTTTTTATTGGTAATTGTGAGTTTTTTTGGAGTGGGATTGCTCCCATTTAATTAGAGTAAAAGACCTATTTTTGGGAGCGGTTTCATAAATTTTATGACACTGATTTCACTGTTTGAGCTGTAAAGAATATAAACCCCCACTCAATGTATGTTAATAATCAATGAGTGTTGTTATGTCTCATATCCGTTTTTTCCCGCGCCATCGTTTGGCGCTTGCTTGTATGCTAGCGAGTGTGTCTGGCTTCTCTTTTGCACAAAATCAGTGTGCTGTTGCTGATTTACAACAATCGCGAGATCTGGCTACTGCCGTTTCTGGTGCTGAGTATGATTGCTACCACGCTTGGTTTTCAGCACCTTCAGAAACGCTGAATGATATCTATAGTGAAGCGAGCCTAAGCCGTATCCAAGTCGCGCTGGATCAAGAAATCGCTCGCTATCGTGGTGAAGCAGATCAAGCTCGTATTCTAGAGAACCTAGGCGAATTTATTCGAGCGGCCTACTACGTTCGCTACAACGCTGGTACTGGTACACCTGAGTTTTCGCAAGCGTTGAGTCAGCGTTTTGCTCAGTCGACGAACCTATTCCTAAACAATCCTCATGCTTTGGATCAAGGTCGTGAACAAGTTGGTGCAATGAAGAGCCTGACTTTGATGGTTGATAACGTTAAGCAGTTGCCGCTGACCATGGATAGCATGATGGCCGCGTTGATGCACTTTAATCGTGAAACCGCGCAGGACACGCAATGGGTCGATGGTTTAAACAACTTGTTCCGCTCTATGGCAGGCCATGCGGCGAACGATGCGTTCTACCGATACATGGCAAACAATACTCACCATATTGATACGTTGGTGAAATTCGCATCTGATAATGCTTGGGCATTAGATACGGATGCAAGCTTTATCGTTTTCAATGCATTACGTGAAACTGGTCGTTTGCTCGCGAGCCCAGATCAGGAGACCAAACGCAAAGCATTGGCAGTAATGCAACAGGTGATGCAGCGTTATCCACTGGGTAGTGAGCATGACAAACTATGGCTTGCTGCCGTTGAAATGATGAGCTACTACGCACCAGAAGGCCTAAATGGTCTGAATATTGAGCAAGCCAAGCAAGATTTAGCTGCACGTGTAATGCCAAATCGTTTTGAATGTCAGGGACCTGCCATTATTCGCTCTGAGGATCTGACCGATGCTCAAGCAGCGAAAGCGTGTGAAGTGCTAGCGGCAAAAGAAGCCGACTTCCATCGAGTTGCGAATACGGGTAATCAACCTGTCGCTGATGATTTGAATGATCGTGTTGAAGTGGCGGTATTCGCGAGTAACACTAGTTACGTTGATTACTCTTCATTCCTATTTGGTAATACAACGGACAACGGTGGTCAGTACCTAGAAGGTGACCCTTCAAAAGCGGACAATACTGCGCGTTTCGTCGCTTATCGCTACGCGAATGGTGAAGATCTCTCTATCTTGAACCTAGAACATGAATACACGCACTATTTAGATGCACGATTTAACCAATACGGTTCGTTCAGCGATAACTTGGCTCATGGTCATATTGTTTGGTGGCTAGAAGGTTTTGCTGAATACATGCATTACAAGCAAGGTTACCAAGCTGCGATTGAGCTGATTGCAGATGGTAAACTGAGCCTTTCCACTGTGTTTGATACCACGTACTCTCACGATACCAATCGTATCTATCGTTGGGGTTATCTAGCTGTTCGATTCATGTTAGAAAATCATCCACAAGACGTCGAAAGCTTGTTGGCATTGTCGCGCTCTGGCCAGTTCGAACAATGGGCACAGCAGGTGACGTCTTTAGGTCAACAATACGATGCTGAGTTTGAACGTTGGTTGGACACATTAAAAGTGGAACCTGAGCAACCTGATACAGACCCAGAAGAGCCAACAGAACCAACAAGCCCTGAAGCACAAGTGACTGAATTGACGGCGAACCAAAGCCTTCAGCTCAGTGGCGAAGCATACAGCGAAAAACTGTTCTACGTTGATGTTCCAGCCAACACCGTTAACTTCAATGTATCTATTGAGGGTGCGGGTGATGCGGATCTTTACATGAGCTACAACAAAGTCGCGCATTACTATGATTTCGAAATGAGTCAATATGCTGATGGCAGCAATGAAGAGATTGTGTTTGAACCAGAGCAAGATGGTTACGTTAAAGCGGGTCGTTACTACATCAGCTTAACTGGACGTGATAGCTATGACTCAGTGAATCTTGTGGCTGCGTTAGAAGTGGAAGCGCAAACACCGCCAACCCAGGTGCAAGATGATTTAGCACCTGTGGTATTAGAGTCTGGTGAAGCCAAAATGCTTACCGTTCACAAGCAGCGTTATGCAGCAGTTTATGTGCCTGAAGGTGTTGAAGAGGTTCGTGTATGGCTAACGGCTCACTCTCAAACTGGTAATGTCGATCTATACGCGAGTAGGGAGCATTGGCCTACAGTAGAGCAGCACGAGTATGCGTCCAACTATGCAGGCAGCAATGAATACCTTGCGATTCCTGTTACTGAAGCAGGGTACGTGCACTTCGCTCTTCAGGCTCCAGAGCAAGGCGATGACGTTGAAATGCTAGTGCACTTCAACTAAAAAATTCGATTGACTAAAGTCGAGATAAAACGTCGCTGATACAGCGACGTTTTTGTTTATATCGGACACGATTATAAACAAACAGCGGCGAATGCTAGTTAATCGGCTGATCTATCGAGTTATCAGTTGCCCTTTTTCTAAACGGCTTTAGGTTTGTATTGCAATTTACCGCGCACATAAACTTTTTTAGCGACGCGTTCTGTGACCTAGCTTCTGATTTGTGCTTCCCAAATGGATACAATATATATGCACCCCGTGCAATAAAGTGAAAAGGGAAAGACATGAAAACGCTTATTTATGAAACGTTGATTAGCCTTGCTAACCAAGAACCAGAACAACATGCAAGAATCCGACAAAATCTCTATGAACAGTTGGATCTGCCGTTCAATAAGCAGCTGGCTTTGTATTCTTGTGCCCTTGGTCCTGCAAGTTCAGGCAAGTTGGAGAGCAGTCAAGGCATTAACAACGCGGTAGATTGCGCGGTTAAACTGCTTGAAACTCCTGAGCGCTAATTCACTCGTTGTTTTAATCACGGCCCGAACCCCAAGGGCCGTTTTTAATTGCGGTTAAATTGATTTCAACGTCGTTATTACTCTGCTCTTTCCGCTAGCACTTCTTTGAATGCAAACATGCCGTTTAATGCCGCGGGAAAACCTGCGTAGACGGACATCTGCAAAATGATCTCTTTAATCTCATCCTCGCTACAGCCTACATTCAGCGCTGCATTTAAGTGCACTTTTAGTTGCGGCGCGCAATTCCCCATTGCCGTTAGCGCGGCGACGGTTGCGATTTCTCTCGATTTTAGGTCTAAGCCCGGGCGAGCATAAATATCGCCAAACGGATACTCAATGGTGTACTGAGCTAAATTTGGACAAATATCTTGTAAGGTTTCGATGACATTATGACCAGCGTCGCCATCAATTTGAGAGAGTAGTTCTAATCCTTTGTTAAAGCGTGATTGTTCCATCGGTATGTTCCTAGTGAATAAACGTAAACACACCTTAATCGTTAGAGTTAACTCTAAGTCAACGAACTTTTCCGCTTTTATACAAGGCAATTTTTTCTTCTAGAGCCGATAAGTGCTTTTTCTGTTGCTCAATGTGGCGTTTGAGGTTTTCTTGGTGTTGTTCTAACAGGGCTTGACGTTGTGGTACAGATTGAGAGCCGACTTCCCTTAATTTGGCATATTCTAGAATCTCTTCAAGTGGCATTGCAGTTTCTTTTAAACGTTTAACAAAGCTTATCCAGTTTAGATCTTTCGAACTATACATTCGATGTCCACTCGCGTTTCTATGGACATGTTTAAGTAAACCGATTTTTTCATAGTATCGAAGAGTATGAGCAGATAGCCCGACGAGGTCAGAAAATTCTTTGATATTCAATATTATCCTCCAAGGTAGAGCATACCCCCATAGAGATAAGCTAAGTTTCGCATTTTGAAGTCATTTCGGGACAGATACAAACAGAAATCTTTAGTCTTTTAACACTAGGTATGGTGATTTACTGGATTTTTGAAACGCGCCAAACGTGATCCACCTGCCAGTTTCGTTTTATTAACAATTGATTACTCAACGGGTTGGCTTGGCTATTTTTATCCTTTGGGCCTATTTTAGGGCGTACATAGGTCTTATGTTCTATCTTTTTAAATTGAAGTTTTTGCTAAGCAAAACAATGTTTTAGGTCTGTGTTGGGCTATTTGGGTTGTATGTTGTGTGCCCGTTATTCACTCAGAACGATTTATCGCTGTGCAATGGATGAGTCGCTACGCCTTCGATTTCAGCCTTGAGTTAGTGCTAAAAGGGTGAGTGCCTCTGATGAATAGCTTTTATAATTTCGATTATTGAATTCACTCACAAAAAAATGCAAACAAGTAATCGTGAGTGGAAACGAGCAGGAGAACAACATGAGTGGCTCACAGGAAACACAATCATTCGGTGCAAACGTTATCTTACATGCGTTTGATTGGAAGTATGCTGACATTGCCCAACGAGCAAAAGAAATCCGCAAGCTTGGTTATGGCTCTGTGTTGGTTTCGCCACCAATGAAAAGCGCACACGATGAGCGCTGGTGGCAGCGTTATCAACCACAAGATTATCGTGTTATCGATAATGCCTTGGGTGATACCAAAGATTTTATTCATATGGTTCGTGAACTGGAGCAAGTTGGTGTGTGGGTTTATGCCGACGTAGTGTTTAACCATATGGCAAATGAGGCCCACCTTCGCAGAGACCTTCAGTACCCAAGACAAGAGGTCTTGGAGGAATACCAGAACAACAAGCAGAAATATCAGTCGCTAGCGTTGTTTGGCGATCTATCTCAACCACTTTTTGATGAAGAGGACTTTGTTGAAGCATTCGGCATCAAAGACTGGAAAGATAAGTGGCAGGTTCAAAACGGACGTATCACAGGTGGACCAACCGATCCTGGCTTGCCAACTCTTCGTGTTTGTGACCATGTCGTTGAGCAGCAGCGAGCGTACCTAAAAGCGCTGAAAGCTATTGGTGTGAAAGGTTTTCGTATTGACGCTGCGAAACACATGACGTTAGAGCATCTTAAGCGTGTTTGGACAGACGACATCACGCGGGATGTGCATATATTTGGTGAAATTATTACCGATGGCGGTGCGACGGAAGAAGAGTATCAGCTGTTTCTTGAGCCGTATCTACAGGAAACTCGCCTAGGTGCGTACGATTTCCCTTTGTTCTCAACCATGTTTAAGGCGTTTGCTAAAAAGGGCAGCTTCAAGTCTCTGATTGATCCCTATTGTTTTGGTCAGGCTTTGTCCCCCGGTCGTGCGATTACATTTGCTATCACACATGATATTCCTAACAATGATGTCTTTCTTGATCTCATCATGGACGAGGAAAACGAATGGTTAGCTTATGCCTATATTCTAGGCCGAGATGGTGGTGTGCCGTTGATTTATACCGACTTAAACACCAGCGGTATTAAAGGCAAAAATGGTCAGCCAAGATGGCAGGGTGCATGGAGCGATCCGAGTATGGCAAAAATGATCCAGTTCCATAATATGACGCATGGCGAGCCGATGAGTGTTCTTGAAGGTAACGATGACATGCTCGTACTTAAGCGAGGTGACAAAGGTATTGTGGTGCTTAATAAATCACAGCGTCAACAGTCTTTGACATTAAAAATCGATGGTAATTGGGTTGATTTGATGACAGAACAAATCATTCCAACTGACGGTAAGTTAATCGTACCATCTAAGTCGTCAATGTTACTCGTCGCGAACTAGAAGATGTACACACCGAGGTTAGCAATTTCGGTGTGTATGTTTTTCATCGTCATTCACGTTCTGCTGAAATTCAATATAAACTCAAACTCTCTCGTTTTTGCTAGAAATTTATGAGCACTCGTTAACGCAACATTCTGCTTTTAAAAAACCAATTACGTCATCTAAGCACTGATATTCTGCAACACAAAAAAGGGTTCTACCCTCACGGCGCTGGGTGAGAAGACCGGCTGAAGCAAGGCTAGAGATATGATGAGAGAGAGTGGATGCTGGAATGCCAAGCTTTTCTTGTACGCCGCCTACCGCGATACCTTTGTATCCCGCTTTGACGACTTCTTTGTAAATACTTAAACGAGTCGGATGCCCTAACTCTTTTAGTGCTTTAGCAACGGCTTCAAGCTCCATACTGACCTCTAAAGAATGACCACAGTAATTTTGTTTCGATAATAGGGAAAGTCTCGGTAAATGCCAACTATTACGATCTCAGAACAATTTAAATCAGATGAGATTCATACTGGCTCATGCCTTCATGGCAACAATTGTCTGTTCTAATGAGACAGATCAATCTTCATTATTATTTCACGCCACGTTCAAAATCCCTCGTCTACACTCAATGTTGAGTTGTCAGTTGGCAGACCAAGGAGGCGGCCATGATTGCGGTTCATAGAGATTATTGTTTGTCTAACAGTTCGGAGTTACATGCCCACGTTAAAGTCAATCCTGTCGGTAAATTAGAAGTTGAGATTGTTGAACTTCAAGAGCGCCACACCACAGAGTTTGATGATTTGTCTTTTGAGAGTCGTGGGTGTGAAACTCGAATCTGTGGTAAAGAAGACACAACTCCGTGGCAGTTCAATCTTGCAGTTACTGATGCGTTAGAGCTTTCTCATTTAGTGGAAGAAGCAAACGAAGAGTATGAGATTTTAATGAATGATCTTATGTAATATCGAGAAGATCATTTTATCCTGCACGGCGTGTGGCTCTGTACTGAAAAAATAAAAACCTCCCAAGCGGGAGGTTTTTAATATGGAGTGCGTTATCGTTGGATAGGCTCTTCTCTTGGTGGTGTTAGCTCTTGGACGTTATCTTCATTAAAGTCATCTGCGTAACCTTTAGGTGGCGGTGTCCAACCACGTTCTGACCGCGATAGTTTGTCATGACGATCTTTTTGCATCTCTTCCGCCATTTTCTCCTCTAACTGAATAAACAGTTGTCGGAAATTGTTGTCATAGCGTTCACCTTCAGAATCATCTTCCCAAGCTTTGTAAAGTATTTCTGACTTACGTGCTTCAACACGCTTATATGTCGCCTTCTGTTGTTCAACAAAGAAGGGGTGAATGCCAAGGGCTTTCATTGTGTGACCGCCCATCTCCAATGCAGAATGGTAGGTCTCTGATTCAATAATATCAGCCCCCGCTTGACGCAAAAGATAGCCATGTCCACGGTCAAAGGCACGTGCAATCACTGTTACTTTTGGGTACGTGTGCTTAACGTACTTCACCAGTTCTACACTCGATTCTTGGTTATCAATCGCCACAACCAACGCAGCGGCGTGCTCAATGCCGGCTGTATGTAGCATATCTGGTCGAGTCGCGTCGCCAAAATAGGCGCGAGTGCCAATCTGGCGCATGTTATCGACTTGGTCAGATTGATGGTCAAGTACCACGGTAGTCACGCCGTTTGATACCAATAGGCGATTCACTATTTGTCCAAAGCGGCCGATGCCGGCGATGATCACCGTGCCTGTTTCCTCAATCGTATCGCTTTCGCGTTCATTTGACTGGCTTTCAAAGCGCGGCAGAATCACTCTATCAAACAGAATAAACAAACCTGGTGTCAGGAACATCGAAATCGCAACCACTAACGCAAGAGTTTGTGAGAGTTCAAATGGGATGACGTGGTTTTGCACTGAAAAGCTTAGAAGCACAAAGCCGAATTCACCTGCTTGAGCCAAGCTTAGGGTAAACAGCCAGCGGTTGCTGCCTTTCACCCTAAATATCAGTGCAAGAATAAACAGCACCAAGGCTTTCAAAACCATCACGCCAATGGTCAATGCCATGACCAACCAGAAATCACCAAAAAGGACCGAGAAGTTGATCCCTGCGCCAACGGTAATAAAGAACAGACCTAACAATAGACCTTTAAATGGTTCGATATTGGATTCTAACTCGTGGCGGAATTCACTGTTCGCCAATACAACGCCAGCCAAGAAGGTTCCTAAGGCAGGAGATAAGCCCACTAAACTCATTAGTGCAGCGATACCAATGACAAGCATGAGTGCAGTTGCGGTAAAGATTTCTCGCAAACCAGAGCTAGCCACATAATTGAGCAGAGGTCGACTTAAAAAGTGTCCACCAACGACGACGATTGCAATCGATGCTGTGATTACGATGCCGTATGCCCAGCCTGGCAATCCCGCAACGAGGCTTAATTCTTCATGGTGCGCTGCGGCTGTTTGAGCCGCGGACTGTGCCTGTTCAATTAATTCAGGTAAGGCCAATAGAGGAATGAACGCCAACATTGGTATCACTGCAATATCTTGAAAAAGCAACACGGAGAAAGCGTTTTGTCCACCTTCCGTCTTCGTTAATCCTTTTTCGCTAAAAGTTTGCAAAACAATCGCAGTAGAAGAGAGGGCGAAGATCAAACCTATGGCTAAGGCTATGGTCCAAGGCTGGTCAAAGTACAAGGCAATACCCATAATCGCCGCGACGGTACCACCGACTTGCAGACCTCCTAAACCCATTAAGCGATTGCGCATCGCCCACAACATTTTGGGTTCGAGCTCTAAACCAACGAGAAACAGCATCATCACCACGCCAAACTCGGCAAAGTGCTGGATTGTTGTTGTTTCTTCACCGACTAAACCGATAATTGGGCCAATGACCACACCTGCGATGAGATAGCCTAAAACGGACCCAAGTCCCAAACGCTTAGCAAGTGGGACTGCAATTACAGCAGCAATCAAATATACGAAGGCTTGTAAGAATATCCCTGTCATGAAGCCTCCTTAATGAGCTCTGGCAATGCGCTGTTAAGCTTGATTAATGACGCCGCAGCTTCAACATCCAACCTATCTTCGACTAAAGCTGTTAGCAGGCTCTTGTACCGCTCAACATGACGAGGGATTCGCCCTTCTTCATCTGCTGTACGTGCGCCAAACATCGCGAGAGGGGCAATGTAGTTCATGCCTGTCAGTGCGGACATTTGTTCAATAGGCGCAAGCAGTTGACGAATCGTAAAGTGGTTGTAGCCTTCTGCCTTATAAGCTTCTTCTTTACCCCCTGCAGACAGCACACAAAGCATGGTCTTACCTTGCAGTGCTGTGCCATCTGTACCGTAAGCAAAGCCATATTCCAAAACCAGATCTTGCCACTCTTTTAAAATCGCAGGCGTTGAATACCAATATAGTGGGAATTGGAAAATCACCACGTCATGCTCACGTAAGCGTTGCTGCTCACGGTCGATATTAATATCGAAACGAGGGTATTCGCCATAGAGATCAACACATGTCACGCCTTCAATTTTTTGAGCTTCTTTGAAAAGTGGAGTATTCACTTCTGAACGATGCTGGGAAGGATGAGCAAAGAGAATGAGTACTTTTTTATTTGCCATAGGGATCCTTGCTATCTAAATAACCATGCCCAGTAGGAGCGCGGGTTGGTTAGAAAATGTAACTCATAAATGATCGCCAAGCTAGTTTGGAAAACGGTTTAAGCTGTTTCAATATCAATAAAAAACCACCAAATAAATTGGTGGTTTTGGGAAGCGTTACGTTTTACTAATCATGAATAGGGACGACTAGAATATCCACCGGTGACTTGTTAATTAAGTGTCTGGAGTAAGAAATAATCTTGCTCCAGAAATCTTGGTGGTGACCACAAATCAGAAGATCCACTTCTTGCTCTTTAATGGTGACCTCTAATTTATCAGCCAAGTCGCCAGTACCTACGAAGAAATGTTTAAGTGGGTAATCCATGTAATCACTAAATGTTTTTAAACATTCCATTGAATGCTCATTCAACGGCCTTTGATCCGGGTTTTCTTTGATGTCTACAAGCTCACGATAGATTTCTCCGTGCGTACCATCAATATGAATAAAGGATATATCGGAGTCGAGATAGTTTGCCATTGATACCGCTCTGTCGATAAGCACGGTGCTTTCATCTGACAGTTCGAGTGCAACAAGGATATGTTTGTATTTCATAACCACGCCCTTATGTGGATTATCTTTACTCTAAGCATAGTATGGCTTGGATAAAAATTGTGTTGCTAAGATCTCGAAATTGTTCAAAGACTTGTTAAAAAGTTAATGTGATATAACAACTTACTGTGAAACTTTCTTTTTGTTCACATTTGGTTAGAAAGCTTGCTTTTTGAACAAAAAAGCGGCTACACTCTGTGCATCATTTCTCTAGGAGATTACGCCAACATGAAGAACTAAACCTGTCATCCATATTTTTACTTATTTTTTGGATCTGCAGGGTTAGTAGGCGTAGCTCACTTTCCGATATTTCTTTGCAACAAGACGACTTTTTGATTTGACGTATATCGTCGAGCTTTACATAGAGCTTAATGCGTTTGTGCACGCGTTTTGTTGCCATTTCAAATCATAGCTACGGCTGTTGTCCCTGTCATACAGGAGGCAAATTATGCCAGTTTTACAAGCTTTTAATGTTAGCCATCAGTTTGATAATGGCGATACGCTATTCCAGTCTATTTCTTGTTCCATGACTAAACGACGTGTTGGTTTGGTTGGGCGCAATGGCATCGGCAAGTCGCTTTTGGCTTCCATTTTAGCGGGAGAAATTCAGCCTGCCAGCGGTGTTGTGACTGCTCCCTCTTCTTTCATGATGTATCGCCAGCAGCCGTCTGATCTGCTTTCAGGTCAGCAATCGATCGCCCAATTTCTGGGAACAGACTCGGCCTTACATGCTTTGAAGCAGATTGAACAAGGTGATGTTTCTGAACATTGGTTCGAACTGGTTGGCGAACAGTGGGATATTGAACTGAAACTCAAACAGCAGCTTGCTGCGATGGGCTTGCCGCAAGACCCTGATTTCTCTTGTGCTCGGCTCAGTGGTGGTCAGTTGGCGCGTTTGCAGTTATGGCAGTTATTTGAAAACGAAACGGATCTTTTGATTCTCGATGAGCCATCCAATCACCTCGATACCGAGGCGAAACAATGGCTGATAGAGTCTATGACGCATTTCAGCGGTGCGATTTTACTCATCAGTCACGATCGTGAGCTGCTGCGAGAGATGGAGGAAATTTGGGAGCTATCGGGCCTAGGTTTACAGGCTTTTGGTGGAAATTACGATGTGTACGCCGAGAAAAAACGCACTGAACTGCAAGCGGTCGAGAGGCAGTTAGCGCAAGTCGATAAACAGAAAAAACGGTTAGCCGAGCAAGCCCAGAAAAATCGCGAAAAAGCAGACCAACGCGCCGCGCAAGGGAACAAACTGCGCAAAGACGGCAGTCAGCCCAAAATTTTGCTTGATGGAAAAAAGGATAGCGCGACCGCCAGCGCTTCAAATCGCAATAAGAATGAGCAACTCAGACAAGCGCATTTACAAGCCAAAGAACAGGCGTTGCAATCGCGACATGAGCAACTCAAGGCGCAAAAGCTTTATCTTACAGATAATCCGAACCGTTCGCGAAAAGTGTTGTCGATACAAGAAGGTATATTACCTTTTGGGAATTCTACGCCTATCACGTTGCAGATTTTTGCGAACGACAAAGTCCATCTCAAAGGGAGAAATGGCTGCGGAAAATCAACCTTGTTAAAGACGTTGCTTGGCGAGTTATCGTTGCAGAGTGGTGAGTTGCAAGTGAATACGCCTTTGTATTATCTCGACCAACATTTTGGTGCAGTGAATCCAAATCTTTCGTTACTTGAGAACGTAATGGAGAGCTGCCAAGAGATGACGGAAAGTGAAGCGAGGACCTTATTGGCCGGGATCGGTTTTCGTCGAGATGCAGTGTTTCGATTGGGGCGCCTACTGAGCGGTGGCGAGAAGATGAAGCTCGCGATGCTGATAGTCAGCCACCAAAATTCTCAGCCTTTGCTGCTGCTTGATGAACCAGATAACCATCTCGACCTCGAGTCAAAAATAATGCTTAGTCAGGCGTTAAATGTATACAAAGGTGGATTTGTTCTGATTAGTCACGACCAAGATTTCGCTTCCGAGTCTGGGGTTTTGCGCCAAATCGAGCTGACTTAGACGAAAGAGAGTAAACGCCATCGTGGCTCTTCAGTATTGTTCCCAAGTTCTACACTTCCACTTACTAGTTTGTAGAACTGGAAGGAAATGAGGGAGTTAGGATGGCTTTCACAACTCGTTTAATGAAATTAGATTCATTTTGTCGATATATAGTAGAGTTCTGATGTATTGCACAAAAAGACAACAGAAAAATAAAAAGGAATTTCATGAAAAAGAACACCCTAGCACTCACAACGGCTCTCGCACTCGGAAGTGTGTTGTCTGTGGCGTATGCAAATGAAGCGGCGCAATCGTCGGTTGAACAGGTAACCCCGAAAACCATCACGTATCCAACCACACAAAAAGTGGATGTTGTCGATGACTACTTTGGTACAAAAGTGAGTGATCCTTATCGCTGGTTGGAAGACGATCTCAGCCCAGAAACCGCAGAATGGGTTAAGGCACAAAATGCAGTGACGTTTGATTATCTGTCGAAAATCCCTTACCGCGAGCAGATTGAAGAGCGCATTACTAAGCTCATGGATTACGAAAAGCAAAGCCAACCGTTCAAAGAGGGTAAGTTCACTTATTTCTACAAAAATGACGGGCTACAAAACCAAGATGTGCTTTATCGGAAGTTAGGTGATGGCGAAGCAGAAATTTTCCTCGATCCAAATACTTTTAGTGAAGATGGCACCACATCGTTAGCGGGAGTGAGCTTTTCACGTGATGGTTCTTTGGTTGCATACAGCATTTCGGAAGGCGGTAGCGATTGGCGCAAAGTCATTGTGTTAGACACAGAAACCAAAAAGCCCGTCGGCGAAACGCTGGTGGATATTAAGTTCAGTGGCATCAGTTGGCTCGGCAATCAAGGTTTCTATTACTCAAGTTATGACAAGCCAAAAGGGAGTGAACTTTCCGCGAAGACAGACCAACACAAGCTCTACTTTCATAAACTTGGAACGAAACAAAGTGAAGACCAATTAATTTTCGGTGGTGTAAAGGACGAAAAGTATCGCTACGTTGGGGGTTACACGTCGGAAGATGAACGCTACTTGTTTATCTCAGCCAGCGTATCGACGTCGGGTAACAAACTGTTCTTCAAAGACCTGAGTAAGCCAAATAGCCCGCTGAAAACCATTTTAGATAACACCAGTTCTGATACTTGGGTGATAGACAACCAAGGCACGAAACTGTACTTGGTTACGAACCTTAATGCGCCGAACAAACGCGTCGTGACGGTGGATGCGAGTCAGCCGCAGCCCAAAAACTGGAAAGATGTGATTCCTGAAACAAAGAACGTGTTACGTGTTTCTACCGCGGGTGGCAATTTGTTTGCGAGCTATATTGTTGATGCGATCTCGATGGTGAAGCAATACGACATGAACGGCAAACTCATCCGAGAAATCAAATTGCCTGATATTGGCAGCGCATACGGTTTCTCGGGGAAAAAAGAAGAAACCGAAGTCTACTATTCTTTCACCAACTACAAGATGCCAAGCACGACCTATCGTCTGAACATCAAAGACGGTGATAGCGAGGTGTACTACAAATCTAAAGCGCCATTTGATCCTGCTTTGTATGAATCTCGCCAGGTGTTTTACACCTCAAAAGACGGAACAAAAGTGCCGATGATCATCACCTATAAAAAAGGGACACCGATGGACGGCAGTGCACCAACCATCCTATATGGTTATGGCGGTTTCAACATTAGCCTCACGCCATCTTTTAGCCCGACACGTGCGGCTTGGTTAGAGCTTGGTGGTGTTTACGCGGTAGCGAACATTCGTGGTGGTGGGGAATATGGCAAAGAATGGCACAACGCTGGCATTCAAATGCAAAAGCAAAATGTGTTTGATGACTTTATTGCTGCGGCTGAATTCCTAATTGATGAAAAGGTAACGTCATCAAACAAGTTAGCCATTAACGGTGGATCGAATGGTGGCTTGTTAGTAGGGGCCGTTATGACGCAACGTCCAGAGCTGTTTAAAGTGGCGCTGCCAGCAGTCGGCGTACTGGATATGCTGCGTTACCATACTTTTACCGCAGGTGCTGGTTGGGCGTATGACTACGGCACGGCAGAGCAAAGTAAAGAGATGTTCCAATATCTGAAAAGTTATTCGCCGGTGCACAATGTAAAGGCGGGGGTGGAATACCCAGCAACATTGATTACAACCGGTGATCATGATGACCGTGTTGTTCCTGCTCACTCATACAAATTTGCTGCTGAGTTGCAATCGAAGCAAGCGGGTTCAAATCCGACCTTAATTCGCATCGAAACCAATGCAGGACATGGTGCAGGCACACCAACGCGTAAAATAATTGAGACAAATGCAGATATTTATAGTTTTGCACTGTTCAATATGGGAATAGAGAAACTGCAATAGTGCGAATTGTTTGCGTTTTAGTTATCGAAATGCATCGGCGCTTTATCGCTCGATAATAAAAGGGAATCACAGAGAGTGATTCCCTTTTTATTTATTATAGGGCTACTATTCTAATCTGATGCGGGGCTAATCAAACTAAGGTTTTTTTAAATTATTATAATTTTCTAATTAATATGAAGAGTGTTGTACGATCGAAATGAAACATTGAACGTGATCACATAAATCCATTGCACTCTCTATTTATATGGTAAGATTAATTAATCATTTGTTCTAATGATAATTGAATTTTAATAAGTTTTAATATTTCCTTCTTCGTTAGCATTACCAAATTTCAAGTTATATAAGATATAAGTAGCGGTGATTGAACTTTTACGATGCTTTATTTTATTTTAATTAAAGCGTCGAATGTTTCGTCATTATTGAATTTGCTTTGATAATTTATGTTATCCAAAGCGAGTTGTGTTGCTTGCTATTTATGATGACCTCATGACGTGAATAATTTTATAATCATTAAAATGGATACAGTTTTATGAATTTAGTGAAACCGTCTGTTGCCATTATGGTTGCAGCCCTACAACTCGCGTCTTCTGCCTATGCGCAGACAAACAATAACGAAGAACTACAAGATATGTCTGACCCACTTGCGGTATACACCCAAGCTGGCTTTGGTATTACTGATAAAGGCGCGAACATCAAAATCGGTCAAACTTACCAATCTAGCCAGCCTGGTACCATGGCGATGAACATCATTGAAATGAAAGGCATTGGTGGTGAGCTATTTGGCATTCGCGACAATGACGATCCAATATATGGCAACGTTGATGACAGCATTGACTCTTTCCGACTACGTAATTTCCAAGTAGAAGTCGCAAAAGGTCTAGGCCGTCAATTAGATGTAAACTACGACGTTGATAACGATAAATTAGATGCATCTTATAGCTTTATTCAAGGTCTACCTAAGTTTGGTATGTTGCAGCTATTTCCTTTAGCTGGTGCGGGTGTCACTATTGCTAATGATTTTAGTGGTGATGACAAAGGTTATGAAATTCCAGGTACTTTCACTGTTGTGGGTATGTACTCAAAAATTGAATTAACCGATAAAATCTGGATTAACTACAACCCAATGTATATGCATACGTTGTCAGGGTCTAGTCAATATAAAGATACTTATTATGCGGGTGAAGATAATATCTTGGCTCATGAGTTTGCGTTGTCTTATCAAATTAATCCTCGCGCAAATATTCGTTACTTTGCAAACTGGAATGATCACGTTAATTTCGGTGATGGTGATCACCGCATCGAATTTAACTACCAATTCTAACTCCCTCGTTTATTTCCAGAATAGAAAGTGTGTTTATCCATATATTTAAATATTTAGGCCAAAGCACTTTCTACATAAAGTAGGTTTATCATGAAAGCCAAATATAAATTTGCGTTGGTATCTATTGCTATATCTTCTGCATTACTATCAGGATGCAAAACTGGCGATATCGCAACGAAAACAGCCCAAGCACCCTCTGTTGAAACCGTTACCCTAACCGAAACAAAAATCACTCCTTATCATAATTTTATCGGTCGAACTGAAGCGGTAAATGACGTTGATATTATGCCGCGAGTCGGTGGCGAATTAACCGCGATTCATTTTAAAGATGGCGATATGGTCGAAAAAGGCCAATTGCTGTTTGAAATCGACGACCGTCCTTACAAAGCGGCACTGGCGTATGCAAAAGCGTCGTTGCAAAAAGCAAAAGCACAACTCGTTCAAACTACGCGTGATGCAGAACGTGTGAAGAAACTCATCAAAGATAAAAGCATCAGTGAGCAGCGATACGATGACGCCATTGCTGCGCACGCCGCAGCGATTGCTTCGGTAGAAGAGGCGAAAGCGACGCTGGTTTCAGCAAGGCTCGATCTTGAATTTAGCTCTGTGCGTGCTCCTTTCTCTGGTCGTGTGGGTTTCAGCAACTTCCGAGTAGGTGACCGTATTTCGAAAATTCAACTCGTTCCTCTTGTTTCGATCACTCAAGTAGACCCAATTCGCTTTGGCTTTGATGTGGATGAGAAGCTCTACCGCCGCGTAAGAAGTGCGATTGATGTGGCTCATCGTAACGATGACAAACTGGATGTTGATTTAACACTGACCCTTTCAGACGGTTCATTGTATCCGCTTGATGGCAAGATCTACGCCGTTGGCAATAAGATCGATTTAGAAACAGGCTCAATTCGAGCAGAAGCACAATTCGATAATCCAACTTACGCGCTTATGCCGGGTGAATATGGCAACTTGACCATCAAGCTGCGCAACAAAACCATTGATGGTTTGCTTATCCCATCGGCGGCTGTTCAGCAAGACCAAGCGGGTGACTACGTCATGGTGGTTGGTGATGATCACGTGGTGTCACGTCGTAACGTTGAACTCGGTCAGACCTACGGTGTGAAACGTGCTGTGCTGACTGGCTTGGCGGCTAACGAAAAAGTCATCGTCAATGGTCTACAAAAAGTGCGTCCGGGTGCAACGGTGAAAGACGTTGAACTACAGAGTGAACAAGGCTGAGTGAGTACTGATGTTAAGTAAATTTTTCATTCACCGGCCGAAGTTTGCTTTGGTGATCTCACTGGCGATGACATTGATGGGTATGATCGCCCTGAAAGTCTTGCCAATTTCTGAGTATCCTCAAATCTCTCCAACGGTAATTACGGTGAGCACCATGTATCCGGGTGCAAACGCGGACGTGGTTAAAAAGACCGTAGCACAACCGATAGAAGCCAAAGTCAACGGCGTTGAAGACATGATTTACATGTCTTCTGTGATTGGTAACGATGGCTCATACACATTGCGTATTTACTTCCGAGTGGGCGCAGATGGCGATATGGCGCAGGTTCGTGTGAACAACTTGGTGGCACAGGCGACGTCGTCTCTACCACAAGAAGTAAACCAAATCGGTGTGACGGTTAAGAAGAAATCTTCCGACATGCTGGGCGTTATCACACTGCGTTCTCCGAAACAGTCTCACGACAGTATCTACCTTTCTAACTACGCGGATCTCAATATTGTCGAGCGTCTAAAACGTATCGAAGGTATGAGTGACATTACGCTTCTGGGTAAGAAAGACTACTCAATGCGAATTTGGTTGAACCCAAATAAACTGGCTACCTTGAAGCTTTCTGCTAGCGATGTTATTGGCGCAATTAAAACGCAAAACATCCAAGTGGCGGCGGGTAAGATCGGTGGTATGCCAGCTCCAGGTGATCAGCAATATCAATATGTTTTGCAAACCAAAGGTCGACTCACTTCTGCGGAAGAGTTCGAGAACATCATCATTCGTGCGAGCAAGAAAGGTTCTTTGATTCGCTTGAAAGATGTGGCTCGTGTGGAAGTTGGCGCACAAGGTTACGAAGCTGATGGTCGTATGAATAACGAACCAGCCGCCGTTCTGGCCTTGTACCAGTTACCGACCGCGAACGCGCTAGACGTGATGGAACGCGTGAAAGAGGCCATGACGGAGTACGAAAAATCGTTTCCTGATGATTTGGTCTATGACATCGCTTATGACTCTACTGAATACGTAGAGACGTCGATTGATGAAGTTTACGAGACGCTGGTGATTGCGGTACTTCTTGTCACCTTCGTTGTGTACGTTTTCTTGCAGAACTGGCGAGCGACCATCATTCCAACCTTAGCGATTCCGGTTTCCATCATTGCGACGTTCGCAATCATGGGCGTGATGGGCATGACCATTAACACGATCTCGTTGTTTGGCTTGATCCTCGCCATCGGTATCGTGGTGGACGATGCGATCATCGTGGTAGAGAACGTGGAGCGGGTTATCCATGAAGAGCATTTAGACCCGATTCCGGCCACGATCCAAGCTATGAAAGAAGTGACGGGGCCAGTATTGGCAACAACGCTTATTTTGTTGGCGGTATTCGTACCGGTTGCGCTATTGCCGGGTATTTCCGGTCGAATGTTCAACCAGTTCGCAGTCACCATCTGTGTGTCGGTGCTGATCTCTGCGATCAACGCATTAACGTTAACGCCAGCGCTTTGTGCGTTGATGTTGAAATCTACTCACTCGCAACCTATTGCGCCTTTGCGTGCGTTTAACCGAGGTTTTGAAGCAATAACGCGCAAATACCAAGGTTTAGTTGGCCTCTTGAGCCGTCGTATTGTGCTGAGTATCGGTGTGTATGGCGCGCTTATTGCGGTGCTGGCGTTTGCGTTCATGACCGTACCTTCCTCTTTCGTACCGAACGAAGATAAAGGCGTGTTCATGGTCGAAATGCGTTTGCCAGACGCAGCAGCATTGCAGCGTACTGCACCATTAATGAAGAAGTACGTTGATGAACTAAAACAGATGGAAGGTGTGGAGAACGTGGTTTCGGTTGCGGGCTTCTCGGTAATTAACATGGCGTCGATTCCAAACTCGGGCATGTTGATCATCAAACTGGATAACTGGAGCAAACGTAAAGACCCTGAGCTACACCAACGCGCATTGATGAATAAAGTTAACCAAATGCTGAACTCAATGCCAGATGCCGCTTCGTTCGTTTTCGCGACGCCGGCAATCAAAGGTATGGGTGCGGTAGATGGTTTCAACCTTGTGCTGCAAGACAACTTGGGCCGTTCTCCACAAGAGTTGGCAAAAACAACCGCTGATTTTGTTGCCCAAATCAACCAACTGCCTGAAGTGGCACGTGCGTTCTCGATTTTCCGTGCGAATATTCCGCAACGTTACATCGATATTGATCGCGATAAAGCGATTTCGATGGGCGTACCGTTGAATGAAATCTTCAGCACACTGCAAGCACAGTTGGGCGGCGCCTACATTTCTGACTTCAACTTGTTTGGTCGTTCGTACCAAGTGAAAGTGCAAGCAGAAGAGCAATACCGTGACAATATCGACGACATCAACCATCTGTTTGTTCGCTCAAGCTCTGGAAAAATGGTGTCACTGGCAACGCTAGTGAAAGTGAAGCCGATCTTCGGCCCTGATACCTTATCGAACTACAACATGTTCAGTTCTGCAACCGTGAACGGTGCGCCAGCGCCAGGTTACAGCTCGGGTGATGTTGTAAAAGCCATTGAAAAACTGGCTGCGGAATCTTTGCCAAGTGGTTACTCGTACGAGTGGTCAGGCATGACTTACCAAGAGATGAAAGCAGGCAACATGGCGCCAATCGCGTTCGCATTGTCTTTGCTGTTCACCTACTTGTTCTTGGTGGCTCAGTACGAAAGCTGGACTATTCCTGCTGCGGTAATGATGGCGGTTCCAGTCGCGATTCTCGGCGCAATGGGCACGCTACTGCTGGTGGGACAACCGTTCGATTTGTACGTGCAGATTGGTGTGGTCATCTTGATCGGTATGTCCGCCAAAGTGGCGATTCTTATCGTGGAATTTGCCAAAGTTCTGCGAGAAGAAAAGGGCTTATCCATCATTGATGCTGCCAAAGAAGCTGCTCGAATTCGTTTCCGTGCAGTACAGATGACCGCATTCGCCTTCATTTGGGGGGTATTCCCGTTGGTGATTGCATCGGGTGCCGGTGCGGCATCTCGTCACTCACTGGGCTTTGCAGTATTCGGCGGCATGATTCTCTCTACGTTTGTAGGCACGTTACTGACGCCAGTGTTCTTCGTGATGATGCAATCTCTGCGCGAGAAGTTTAAGCGAAAGAAACCCACTGAACTTGAGGTGAGCGAGCAATAACGCTGATTTCAACTGACTGACTCCACAACACCCCCACGCTGTGTGCGATTGGCCAATGCCTTTCATTGATATACAACCACCGTCGCAGCGTGGGTTCCCCAAACAATAATAGGTTTTAGCATGAAAAATCTTTCAAAAATCGTCGTAGCGAGCTCTCTACTGACGTGTGCTGCTGCGCAAGCGGGTGGGTTATACCTTTACGAAACAACTGCATCGGACATTGGTTTGGCATCCGCTGGTATGGCGGCTCGTGCGCAAGATGCCTCAGTAATGGCAGCAAACCCGGCTGGTCTGGCGAATGTTTCTGGTAAATCTTTCTCTGGTAACCTGATTGGCCTTTACGGTGACGCGCAACTAGACACGATGACTGGCGATGCGGGCAACGTGATTGGTTTTGTTCCTATGGCGTCGGCATTTTACAGCCAACAAGTAAACGACAAATGGACGCTGGGTATTGGTCTGTATGGCAACTACGGCCTTGGCCTCGAGTACGAAGGTCTTTTGGATAATCATTTAGATATTCCTACAGCAACGACGCAAGCCTTAACCATTCAACCTTCCGCTTCTTACCGCATCAATGATCACTGGTCTGTGGGTGCGGCGCTTGGTATTCAGTACGGTATGTATGAAGTGGAAACGAAGGGAGTCTTGAACTTCAATGACGAAGACCAAGATACTCAGGTCAACGGCCGAGTAGGTGTGCTTTATGAGGCAACACCAGGCACGCGTCTTGGCCTGTCTTACTCTTCTGAAACCGAATTTGAATTCGACAATAGTAACTCCATTGCTCCACAACAACTGATCTTCAGTGCTTACCACGAAGTGAATGATGACCTAGCGGTGATGTGGAACGTGAACTGGCAAGACTGGAGCGAATATACAACCACGCTGAACGTAGAGACACAAGACACTTACCAAATCGCATTGGGTACTCAGTACAAACTGAATGAAAAAATGATGTGGAATGCAGGTTTTGCATTCGATACCAGCATGTATGAAAGTCAATCAAACGGTGACATTACCGTTCCTACTGGCAAGGCGTACCGCATTGGTACAGGCATTGATTACAAATTGGATTCAGAAAACTCAATTGGTTTCGCGTTTGAAGCGATCTTGATGGAATCGTCAGAAACGCCACGCTTACAAGCTGGTTTTGATGAGCCTGCGCTGTACTTCATGAGCATGAGCTACAACTGGAAAAACTAATCATTCCTAATCGCTAAAACGCCTTCCTTACAGGCCATTCTACCCTAACTACCTGCACTGGATGCTGTCACGCCATCTAAGGTAGTTAGGGCGCTTCTGTCACATCCAGTGAGTGATGATTCAAAAAATATCTGCGCAGCTAAGTGCGGGTATTCAACATCTCAAAGGACTAAAAAATGAAAAACAAACTAGCGTTAGTGTGTACGACTTTGTTGGTCAGTACGTTGGCTGATGGTGCCGAGCATCGAGTAAAAGGCAATAAAAACAAGTTGGCGGATGACCCAACAAAAGTCATCACGAAATTTGGCGCGTCTTACGCAAACAACTACGATTTTGATGATCAAAACATCTCATTCTCGGGCTCACTTGCGCTTGACCAAGCGCGCAAAATTAACCTGCGTATCAATGATGATGCGAGCGAGTGGCGTATTGGTGGCTCGTGGCTGTTTCCGGTCGGTATCGTGAACTTCAACTTCGGTAAAAATGAATACGTAAACGGCGCGGATCAAACCAACTACAGCGTTGGTACCTTTATGCCGCTAAGTTATTTCGGGATTGAGCCAGCAGGCTTCCAAATTTTCCCAATGGCAGGCTATACGTACAACACTGGTGATGTTCCTGTTTGTGACGGTGCAGAAAGTAGTCTCTGTAGCGAGCCTAACTTTACGGGTACGCCAAGTGCAGAGAATGGCTTCAATATGATGAGCTCTTCAGGCAGTAGCGGTTACGTTGGTGCATTTGCGCTGAAATCGTTTACCAAAGAGCTGACGTTAATCAGCTTCGCAGCAGGCACTTACGGCTCAGAAAACAGTGAAGGAGAGAACTACAAAGGCTTCTTTGGTGGTATCGGCCTTGGTTACCTCGTGATCAAACGCCACTCTTTTAACGTAATGACGTTTGTCATGGACAACAACACCTATTTGGATGAAGCAGACAAGCGCATCGTATTATCATATCAATATCAATTTGAATAAATAAAAACGCAGCCCAAATAGCTGCGTTTTTACTTTGATAGAATGAACTAGTGAATTGAGTTGTTTTCTTCGATCTTTTTCTGGTATTGGTGTTTTAATATATACATGCGCTTAACATCGCTGTAAGCGCCGTTAATAAAGTATTCCTCTACAAGGTGACCTTCTTCGATAAAGCCGCATTTTTTGTATAAGTGAATAGCGACTTCGTTATCCACTGCGACTAATAAGTAGATTTTACGTAGATTAAGAATTGAGAATGAGTAATCTAACGCACGATTAATCATCTCTGTCGCATAACCTCGGCCTTGATGCTCTGGGGCGATGATTATCTGAAATTCCGCGCTGCGGTGAATGTAGTTAATCTCGATCAGCTCAACTAAGCCAATTACGATGCCGCCTTCATCTTCGACGACAAAACGCCTTTCAGCGTCATCATGTATATGTTTTCGATAAAGTTCTTCGAGCTCGTCATAAGACTCGTAAGGTTCTTCGAACCAGTAGGCCATGATATTTCGGTTGTTATTCAGTTCATGAATAAAGCGCAAATCAGAACGCTCTAATGCACGCATTTTTAGGCCTTTCTTCATCATTTTTCTCCAATGAGGGCGGAGAATACCTCCGCACTTGATGCTAGAAAATATTACCGTATTTCACAAGAATAGCGCATCTTTTTTTGGAAAATATCCTGTGATTTTCAATGTGGAAACTTAGAGTTCACGACAAATATAAATTAATCTTTACGATAAAAAACTCGATTAGGTGCTTTGCCTAATATCGTATTAAATACCGCGCAACGACTTAGTGTCTTAATCTAAACAAACAAGGTATTCAATATGTTTTCAATCGGTGACGTAGTAGTAGCGACTAAAGGTATCGATCTTGGCGAAATGGTTGTTACAGGTTTAAGCAGTGGCGGTTTTTACACACATGTAAAAGCAGGCGAAAAAACACTAACTTACCCAGCTAAAGATCTTAAGAAAGCATAATTAAATTTGCTCATTCTTATTTTTAACTGGCTTAAAGTTCGTATTAGTTATTTTAAGCGGGTTAGAATCGATAAAAGGTAGCGCAATGAGTCGCTACCTTTTTTTATTTTTTCTACCTTTCTTCACCAATATGAAACTCAACGCGATTTCTTCCAGTTTCTTTTGCCTTGTAAAGTGCTAAGTCGGCGCGTTTAACTAATGGTTCAAATGAGTCGTCGAGACGACAGACTTGAGTTACCCCAATACTCGCGGTGAAGCTCATATCACAACCTGAATGTTGAACGGTCGTCGTTTCTAGTGCATTACGAATCGTTTCTAATGTGTCTAGAGCTTGCTGTGATGAGCGACTTCTTAATACGATGGCAAACTCTTCACCGCCAACTCTGGCAAGTAAGTCACAATCAAGTAGATGACTTTTAATAGTATTAACTGCATGGATCAGTGATTTATCGCCTGCGTCATGACCAAATCGGTCATTGAGGCTTTTAAAATTGTCGAGATCTAAAATAGCAACATGGAAGTCAATGCCCTGGGTTCGGTATTCATTTAGGCGGCTTTCGATTTGTCGCATGAACTCTCTGCGGTTTGGAATACCTGTTAGATCATCCGTCGTGGCGAGGTGCTCCATCTTCATAATCTGTATATGAAGGGCAATGTTTAAAGCAATCCAATTAGCGATGCACTGAAGCTGTGCCGCTTGTTCGTTTGTGTAAATGTGCGTTTGATGATGCGCAACATTAAGCGTTCCTAGGCAGACTTTACCGTGCATTAACGGCGCGTCCATACACGTACCCATACCATTGGATGCGAGCATCATACAATCGATCTCATCAGATTGCGTAACATCATCGCAGATCATCAGTTGTTGCTTTTTGAACACTCGGCCAACAAACGCTTGATGAATGGGCACTAAAAATTCAGCGGGAATCGCTTTACTACCAGAGAAAGAGTAGACCTTTAGATGATCATTGTTTTCATAAAGTGTGATACTCGCACGGTCAGAATTAAATATACGATTTATCCATTCTGCCACCGTATCAAGTACTTGCTGTAGTGTTTCCGATTGAGCTAAAAAGTGAACAAACCCTATCGGCATACATATCGGACTTTCCATGTTTTGCATCGATAAGTCATCAGGGTTAAAAGTTCTTTCAAGTCTCAATAGACATCTCCTTGGCAATGTTGCAAATACCAACAATAAATTACGTGAAGCTATTTTGTAGAAAATGTGCTTCTTGGTAAGAGTATGGTTTAATTATCGCCGTTTGTGTGCGTTTGGTTGCTTAATGTGGGCGTTAACTCACCCTAAATAAGTAAATCTTATACCTATTTATAAGTAAGTCATTACTCAATAAGTGGTGTTTTTAAGATGGAAGTACAGAATGAGCCCTTCTGGAAGAGAAGGGCTAGAAAAGGATACAAATGGGGTCAGGTGAGTAGAGACTTAATTGTCTTTGTACTTTTGTAAAATCAACTGACTTATCTGCGCAACGAGTTGGTCCCTAGCTTGAAGTGAGAGCTCGGTTTCTGTGACATAAATACTAATGTAAACAGGTCGATGATTTTCCTTCCATATAATCGCGTTAATGCCACGCGAACCATGACCTCCCGCACCAGAACGGTCTGCAATAGACCAACCTGTTGGTAATACAGAACGCATTAACGAGTCTGAAACTTTGTTGTCCTGCATCCAGATTTTTAATTGTACACGAGACTCATAAGACAACGTTTCGCCTTCGACCAAAGTTCGAAGAGTGTTTAGTATGGCGTTAGGTGTAGTTGTGTCGCGGCTGTCGCCTGGTGTGGCTTCGTTCAAGCGAGGTTCTATTCTGTCTAGGCGCGTTGCTTTATCTCCAATTGTTCGCAGAAACATTGTTACGGCCTTAGGGCCGCCAATTTCATTTAATACTAAGTTGGCTGCGGTATTATCACTCATTAACATAGCGGCTTCACACGCGTGCTCTATACGTGTGTTTTGGCCTGCGAGCTTATCCATCACTGGAGACCATACAACGATACTGCGCTCATCGACTTTTGCGGTCGCATTTTTACTTAGCTTACCGCTGTCCATATCACTTAGCATTTTGGCACAAGCTAGGGTTTTGAATGTGCTCATGAGTGGGAAGCGTTCGTCGCCACGGTAATCCCAACGCTCGTCTGCTTGGGTATCCCAAACTGACACCCCAATTCTGCTTGAGGTTTGTTGCTCGAGGAGAGAAATGTCCTCATTCAGTTGGGACGCGTAACTTAGGGTTGAGCAAACCATTAGCCCAGCCAACAAAAATAACTTTTTCATGGATCGTGTTCTTCAATTTTAGTTTTAGTTCGCACGGTAGCGATGTCACGTAAACTATAACGAGCCAATACTCTAAACACTGTTAAATCTATGTCTATTTTATGTAGGATTCTTTGCAATACGCTTAAACGGTCTCAATATGGGGAGAAGAGTGTTGCTATCAAGGCCTGTAGTTTGGCTTATATATTACGTCGGTGATTCGGTCACAAAAATATCTTAGCGAGAGACACTGGCTCAGAATTTCTTATCATGAGCTAACGAATAGTTTGATCCAGAAATAAAAGGAGCTGAATCATCAGCTCCTTTGTCTATTTGGATAATTACTTACAGTTCAATCTTTTTAACCATGCCCGATTCTGCATGGCCCGGAATGTTGCACGCGAACTCAACCTTGTTGTCACCGTGGAAGTGCCACAGTAATTGCTTCGCTTTACCTGGTTCTACCGTAACTGCGTTGCCTGAGTCATGCATGTGATCGCCGCTCATCGTCTTCATCATTTCGCGATGTTCTAGCTGCTCTTTAGCCGAACCGATTGTGAACTCGTGGTTGATCTTACCGGTGTTCATCACGACAAATTGCACCACATCGCTTGGTTCAATCTTTACGTCTTTCTTGAACTTGATGGTCATGTCATCACCCAAGATAACGTGTACCACCTTGTCTGGTTTTGCGCCTTTTGCTGGCATACCTACTGCCGACATGCCCGGCATATCCATCATGTTTGAATGGTCCATTTTACTGTGGTCCATCTTCATGCTGCCGTGGTCCATATTTTCATGCTTCATATTGCCATGATCCATGTTCGCGTGGTCCATGTTTGAATGATCCATTTGGGCAAACGCAGTCGTTGTTGTTAGGGCTAGAGCAAGAGTGATTAGTGTCTTTTTCATTTTTATATCCTTGTTTTAATTCATTAATAACTTGGTTGCTTCCCCCCAAACGAATTGATTGAGGGGAAGGTAGGGATTAAGCCTTGTTGCCAGTTTGCGTGCTTGTTTGGCTCGGAGTTGAGTTGTTTGGGCGCAACTCACGTTGTTTCCACAGCTTGAAGATGGCTGGAAGTACCAACAGCGTCAGCAGCAGTGCCGATGCCATACCGCCAATCATTGGCGCGGCGATACGTTGCATGACTTCTGATCCTGTACCTTCGCCGTACATGATCGGAATCAGACCAATAATGACCGTCAGTACCGTCATCATTACTGGGCGGACACGCAGGCCTGCACCTTCACGAATGGCATCGGTTAGGTCTTTCGCCTCAAGCTTCTGTTGGCTCTCTTCTGCATCGAGTTTTTTGTAGTGCCATGCTTGGTTTAGGTAGACGAGCATGATGACCCCAATTTCAACCGCGACGCCTGCTAGGGCAATAAAGCCGACCCCGACGGCAATCGAGAAGTTGTAGTTGAGGATATGCATGAGCCACAAACCACCGACCATAGCGAGCGGTAGCGTAAGCATGATGATCATTACTTCGCCGACACGACGGAAGCTGAAGTAAAGCAGCAGCATAATGATGGCAATGGTGATTGGCACCACGACACTCAAGCGGTCTTTCGCACGTTCCATGTATTCGTATTGACCAGACCAAGCCAGTGAGTAACCCGCAGGAAGCTCCAACTGATCGGCCACGACTTGTTGCGCTTCTACGACGTAAGAACCAAGGTCACGACCATCGATATCGACGAATACCCAGCCGTTTGGACGCGCGTTTTCCGTTTTAATCATTGGAGGGCCGTCTTCGTAACGAATGTCCGCTACGTCAGCCAGCGCAATACGAGCACCATTTGGTGTCACCAATGGTAGATTTTGCAGTTTAACCACTGAATCACGGTAGTCTTGTGGGTAACGAACGTTGATTGGGTAACGCTCCAAGCCTTCGATGGTTTCACCTACATTCATGCCGCCCACCGCGGTCGAGATCACCTGCTGAACGTCTTTGATGCTCAAGCCGTAACGCGCTGCGGCACGACGTTTAATGTCGATCGTGACATAACGACCACCTGCTACACGTTCCGCATAAACCGATGCTGTACCTTGTACGCCATTAAGAATTGGCTCCAGCTGAGAGCCGATCTTCTCAATCACTTTCAGGTCAGGACCCGCGATTTTAATGCCGATAGGGGTTTTGATGCCCGTTGCCAGCATGTCGATACGCGTTTTGATCGGCATTACCCAAGCATTAGTAAGACCAGGGAACTGAACCAGTTTGTCGAACTCTTTGCGTAGTGACTCGGTCGTTACCCCTTCACGCCATTGATCGCGTGGCTTCAACTGAATCACGGTTTCAATCATGGTGAGTGGCGCTGGATCGGTTGCGGTCTCAGCTCGGCCAATCTTGCCCCATACGGTTTTCACTTCTGGAACGGTTTTGATCAGCTTGTTGGTTTGTTGTAGAAGCTCGCGTGCTTTACCAATTGAGATACCCGGATAGGTTGTTGGCATGTACATCAAGTCTCCTTCATCCAGCGGAGGGATGAACTCGCTACCCAGTTTACTGGTTGGGTAGTAAGCCGACGCCATTAGACCTAATGCGATAACAATCATGGCCTTAGGGTATTTTAAGCTGATGTTCAACAGCGGGCGATACAACGCGACCAAACCACGGTTAACTGGGTTTTTGTGTTCCGGTAACACCTTACCGCGAATGAAGTAGCCCATAAGAACAGGCACGAGTGTGATTGCCAAACCTGCTGCCGCTGCCATGGCGTAAGTCTTAGTGAAAGCAAGTGGCGAGAACATCTTGCCTTCTTGGCCTTCTAAGGCGAACACTGGTACGAAGCTAAGAGTGATGATCAGCAATGAGAAGAACAGCGGTGCGCCGACCTCTTCTGCGGCTTTACCTATTACTTGCCAGCGGTTTTTGTCGGTCAGTGGCGTTCGTTCAATGTGCTTGTGAACGTTTTCAATCATCACGATTGCACCATCCACCATGGCACCGATGGCAATCGCGATACCACCAAGGGACATGATGTTGGCATTGATGCCTTGCCAATGCATTACGATAAACGCAGTGAGAATACCGACCGGTAGACTCAGAGCGATAACCAATGAAGAACGAATGTGGAACAAGAACAGCGCACACACAATCGCAACGACGATGAACTCTTCTGCAAGCTTCTTCCATAGGTTTTCTACCGCTGAATCGATAAGGGTAGAGCGGTCGTAGGTTGCAACAATTTCCACGCCTTCTGGTAGGCTGCGTTGTAGGTCTGCGAGTTTGTCTTTGACTTTCGCAATCACTTCACTGGCGTTCTCACCAAAGCGCATCACGATAACACCACCTACCGCTTCACCTTCGCCATTCAGCTCTGAGATACCACGGCGCATTTGTGGACCAAGGTTAATGTCTGCGATATCACCTAATAGCAACGGCGTGCCTTTCTCGGTGACTTTGAGAGGCAGTGATTTGATGTCTTCAATGCTGGTTAGGTAACCCGTGGTACGAACCATGTGTTCGGCTTCCGCAACTTCGATAACGGACGCGCCGGTTTCTTGGTTGCCGTTTTGGATTGCCATGTTCACTTGTTGCAAAGTGAGGTTGTACGCACGCAGCTTGGCAGGATCAATCTGCACTTGATACTGCTTCACCATACCGCCCACGGTCGCAACTTCAGAAACGCCATCAACGGTTTGCAATTCGTACTTCAAGAACCAATCTTGCAGGCTGCGAAGATCCGCCAAATCATGTTTGCCAGTTTTGTCTTGTAATACGTAGCTGTAAACCCAGCCCACGCCCGTTGCATCAGGACCTAGGGTTGGTTTTGCGTTCGGTGGCAGCTTTGGTGCTACTTGGCTCAAGTACTCCAACACGCGTGAACGTGCCCAGTACATGTCGGTATCATCGTTGAAAATGATATAAACGTAAGAGTCACCAAAGAAAGAGTAGCCACGAACTGTCTCAGCACCCGGCACGGCAAGCATGGCGGTGGTGAGTGGGTAAGTAACTTGATCCTCGACGACTTGAGGAGCTTGACCCGGATAGCTTGTCTTGATGATCACTTGCACATCAGAAAGATCCGGAATCGCATCAACAGGCGTATTCTTTACACTGTAAAGTCCGCCTAATACAAGGGCTAAGGTCGCGACCAACACTAGGAATCGGTTGCTCAGTGACCAACGAATAATAGCATTGATCATAATTAACCCTCGACGGCTGATGTTGCAGGAACTAGCTGTTTAAGAACGTAGTCAGATCCTTGTTTTTCAACTAGAAACCGAACTTTCTGTCCTTCTTCAAAACCCGATAGATCAACGTCTTCACCCACAGAGAAGTTCATCTCGCCAGCATCCCAGTTCCATTCTGCAACTGGTAGGTGGTTTAAGGTGATCATGCCAAAATCAGCCATCAGCATGCTAATGTCACCAGTTAGCCAAACTTCTGCGGCAATGACGCTGTTGTCTGCCTTATAGTCGATGATTTGGTACTGACCGGACTCCGTCTTTTGCATTTCAAATTCGATAGCCTGACCTTTTTTCAAGTCACCCATTTCAACGCCATCTGCGAAAGTGAAGTTCATTACCATGCCCGGCCAATCCCATTCTGGTACAGGCTGGTGGTTGATGGTCAGCATGCGGTGATCTTTCATTACGTCTGTGATTTCACCTTTGGCCCATGCTGTTTCTGCCGCTGCTTCTACACCATTGATGCGAGACAGATCCGCCGACTGGCTTGATTCAGAATCGAGCATGAAGTGAGATGAAGTAACGATCTTATCGCCTTGTTTAAGTCCTTGTAATACTTCGATTTGTTCTCCAGCCTCACGGCCAACTTCAATTCGAGCTGAGCGATATTTGCCGTCGCCTTCAGCCAGAACCACACGAGTCATACCACCGGAACGAATGACGGAGGACTTAGGAATCGTTAACACTGCGTCGTCAGTGACAGGCTGAAGGGCAATGTTGGCGAACATGTTTGGCTTCAATGCGCCATCTGGGTTAGGGAATTTAAGGCGCACACGCAACGTACGTGTTTTCGGATCGAGGATTGGGTACACGTAATCCACGACACCTTGCCATTCATTGCCCGGAATCGCGTCAAGGGTCATCGTGGCTTGAGAGCCCGCTTTCATCCAGTGTGCTTGACGCTCAAAGACTTCTGCATCAACCCAAACATTGTCCAAAGGACCTGCACTGATCACCGCTTGAGCAGGGGACAAATAGCCACCTTCACGCACGTTTAAGCTCGCGATAACGCCATCAGCAGGCGCTTTGATTTCAATGGTTTGCGATGCTTTACCACTACGAGTAATGGATTTGATTTGAGCACGGTCAACCCCAAGCGTTACCAAGCGTTCGGTTGCGCCTTTTACAAGACCTTTGCGGCCAGTGCGGTACGCATTCAGCAATTCTTCTTGTGCTTTAACCAGTTCAGGAGAGTAGAGAGTGAAAAGCACATCGCCTTTCTTCACTTTCTCACCCACGGCATTGATGTAGAGTTTTTCTACCCAACCCGCCACACGAACGTTGGTTTGCCATAACAGACTTTCATCAAAGGCAATATAACCAACCGTTTCGATACGTGGTGATAGCTGTTGTAGTGCCGCATTTGCGGTTTTAACCCCGAGGTTATTTTCTACTGAAGGGTCAATAGTCACTGTACCTGGTGCATCTTGTTCACCGGATAGGTCTTCTGCGTAAACCGGAATCAAATCCATGCCCATTGGGGATTTACCCGGTTTGTCGCGTTTGTAGTTCGGGTCCATTGGGGCAACCCAGTAAAGTGGATCATTAGAGCTTGCAGCAGATTCGCCACCCATCGCACTCATGTCGTGAGCCGAGCCCGTAAGAAAATGATTAGCACCAAACCCTAAAGCACCACCAACAATCAGCGCGATGGTTGCAACTTGTAATGTTTTCATTGTTTTACCTTATTTTCCCCTTCACATTTGACGCTACAGCGTTGTTGCCTGCTCTCGTTCACCCAAGTCACATAGCAGATCTATGCTCATGGGATTCTCTCGTTTGCCGCCTAGCTGTAGCCCCAACTGTCTTGGGGAATCACAAATTAATATGTCGAAATAGAGCGAGCTTCTGGTGAAGCGACTTGGTAGTCGAAACCACCGAGTAGGGTGGCTAAATTGCTGTTTGCGATGTTGAGATCGGTCAGCAGACGTTGTTGCTCTAATTGCAGAGCCAACTCGTCAGTCGTGGCAGAAATCACATCGTTAAACTGCGCTGTGTTGTTTTGATAACCTCGCTCAACGGCTTGAATGCGCGCTTTCGCTTGAGGTAATAAGGTGGATTGATACCGTTCTAAACGCTGGGTTAAGTTGCCGCGATCAACCAGCAAAGTGTTCACCTTGGCATTCATCTGCGTTAGTAAGGTGTCCTTTTGTGATTGTGCCGCGCCAACTTGGTATTGAGCGGCAGCAAGATTGCGATCTTGGCGGTCACCCGTAAACAGCGGAATGTCCATGGTGAGGTAAGCGCTGACCAAATCTGATGCTGGCTCACCCATCATGTTGTCGGCTTGGCGGTAGGCGTACATTACTTCGACGCCAAATTGTGGGTTGTAGGCTTGCTCAGCAATTTCCACCTGAGTTTTATTGGCAGAAATGCTGACGTCGGCCATCTTAACCATCGGGTGTTGGCTGAGTTGCTGATAATGCTTGGTGGAACCCTGACTCGCAGCAAGTTTGCTGTTCAGTGTGTCCCAATTAAGTTGATTGCTCGCGTGCAGAGCCTGTTCATTCGCCAACCAATCTGACCCCAACCATTCGGAGAGTTGAGAGATAAGACGACGTTGCATTTGTGCATTGGCTTGCAGTTTCTCATCCAACTTGCTGACTTGAAGCTGGGCGTTGAGCAGATCTTGCGCTTCACTCTTACCAATCGAATAGTTGGTTTGAATAAAGCTTTCCATTTCCTTCATCAACTTGCGGTTCTCAAGCATGATTTGCTCCGCGCGTTGCTGGTAACCAAGTTCTAACCAAAGTTGAGTCATGCTGTTGGCTACCTCAAGCTCACGAGCATGGACTTGAAGCCCAAGGCCGTCGGCTTGTTGATTGGCTTTCTTCTGCTGTAAATCAAGGGTAGAGCCACGCTCAAACTGTTGCATTAAACCAACGGAGATGTTGGTCATTGGGTCTTCATCGAATTTGAAGCTGTCGACAGGCAAGCCACCAAAACCCACTTTCAGTTTTGGGTCCATCAAGGTCGCACTCGCGACGCCCGTTTCACGCATGGCAGCAGATTGCGCAGAGTATTGCTTGCGATTGCCATCGTTACTCAAAGCGACGTTGATCAGTTGGGTAAGCTTGGTCGTTGAAGCTCGCTCACTTGATGCGGAATTTTGCGCTGCGTGCGTCTCTTTTCCTGCGGCGTTAACCAAGGTAGGCGCAGCGACCAGAGCCACCATAAAAATAGGTGCAGCTAAGCGGTATGGTTTGATATCCATAATCTAAATCCAGTGTTCGCCGGATCGATGGAGGTGCGGATTTTATTGCGGGAACAGTAAAGCCTTGTTACCTCATCGTTCAGGCGCATTAAAACAACCTGCGATACACGCGCAGGGTCGAATGCTAGGACGGATTTAGGCTATAGGAGGTCGGTACAGGTCGCGGCTGACGTGTACGACTGGGGAAGCAACTTCAGGAGTAATGGTTGCGCGATAGACAACGGGCATTGGGCTATTGATAGGATTCGGTAGGGGGACGAAAACTATCGTACACGCGGCAGTGCAGCAGGTATGAATCATGCCAGAGCCTCCACCACAGTTCATGCTGGTTTCTCTTGCATCGCCATCTTCGGACATAGAACCGTCAGTCATGGAGACGTCCATCATACCAGGCATACCGCAGTGCTCGCTGTCACTCATCATAGAAGGATGGTGAGCCATGCCAGTAGACATCATTTGAATATTCATCAACGGCTCACTGTTCGCCACACTAGATACCAATAGCACTAGTGTCGTGAAGAGAGTTAACCAGATTGTATGCAGCGATTTTAAGTGCATACCCTTTCCCATGTGTTTGATGAAAATGATGAAAACCCTTCGATTCTAAAGGTTAACCTAAGGGTAAGGTCAATCATTTATTACTCTTATTATCAAAATAGTCCAACCCTTCTGTTTTCGCACTTTCGAGGGAGTAAAACGTTTGTTAAACACCGAGTGTTGAAAGTTAGCGAAAGAAGCCCTCGCTTTTTATGACACGTGAAAAATGTGGTTTATAAGTTTTACATCACACTAACTTGTCTTACAAATGATTATCCTTATAGAATGCATGGTTTTACTTGTGCAGATTTGGATTTGCTTTGCTGCGGGGGTTGCATGATAGAAATTGTCATCGATGGAAAATATAGAATTGTAGAAGAGGGTCTAACCCTTTTAGAAGCAGCAAAAGTGTGTGGGGTCGAGATCCCATCGCTGTGCGGAATGAACAAAAGTAATGAAAAAGTACCGTGTGACTTGTGTGTGGTTGAAGTCGAAAGCGGCGGTACTAAGCGTGCGTGTGAACTTGAAGTTTACCGGGGCCTTAATGTGGTCACGCAATCAGAACAATTAAGCGAGCACCGCAGAAAAGCACTCAACCGCATCATGACGGACCATTACGCCGATTGTGAAGCGCCATGTAAAACCGCGTGTCCAGCGGGCGTTGATATCCAATCGTACCTTTATCACATCGCACAGAACGATCATCAAAAAGCGATTGAAGTGATTAAGCGTACGCTTCCTATGCCGCTATCGATTGGTCGTGTGTGCCCGGCATTTTGTGAGAGTGAATGTCGCCGCTCGTTAGTCGATGAGCCTATTGCAATTCGTCAGCTAAAACGTCATGCCGCGGATGCGGATTTGTCTGCGCATGAAGCCTATGTACCAGAAAAGAAACCAAGCAAAGGTTTGAACATTGCCGTCGTCGGCAGTGGTCCTGGTGGTCTGACAGCTGGCTACTACCTATCGAACGAAGGCTACGACGTTACGGTCTTTGAATCCATGCCAAAAGCGGGTGGTTGGTTGCGTTATGGCATTCCAGAATACCGTTTACCAAAAGACATTCTCGATAAAGAAATCGAACTGATGTGCCGCAATGGCATGCAAGTTCACACCAATCAAAAGCTGGGTGTGGATTTCACGCTTTCTCAATTGAGCGAAGAATACGACGCAGTGTGTTTGGCTGTCGGCGCGTCTCAAGCGGTTGAAATGCATTACACAGGCAGTGACCTTGAAGGTTGCTACTTAGGCGTTGATTACCTAAAAGATTACGTTACCGAGCAAAACTATGTAACGGGTCAGAAAGTCGCGGTGATCGGTGGTGGTAACACGGCAATTGACTGTGCTCGTACTGCGCGTCGTGCTGGTGCAGACACCACGTTGATTTACCGTCGTACCCGTGACGAAATGCCGGCAGAAGACTACGAGATTGTCGAAGCGGAACACGAAGGGGTGAAATTCCACTTCTTGACCAACCCGGCAGAAAACCTTGCCGATGAAACTGGACGCGTGAGTGCGATTCGCCTAGAGCGCATGGCGTTGGGTGAGCCGGATGCATCTGGTCGTCGAAGCCCTAA
This sequence comes from Vibrio sp. Vb0598, assembly GCF_033338935.1. Lineage (NCBI taxonomy): Bacteria > Pseudomonadati > Pseudomonadota > Gammaproteobacteria > Vibrionales > Vibrionaceae > Vibrio > Vibrio sp. Vb0598. The sequence continues at coordinate 66,199 of NZ_JAWOTP010000002.1, forward strand.
ACCAACTGGCGAGTTCTTCACCGAAGAGTTCGACACCGTGATTGCAGCAGTATCGCAAAAGCCAGACCTGAGCTTCCTCGAAGGTGAAGATTTGTCGATTCCGCTTACGCGTTGGAACACCTCAGATGCAGATGAAAAGACCATGCACACTGGCACGGGCAACATCTTCAGTATTGGTGATTTCCGCCGCGGCCCAGCAACGGCAGTTGAAGCGGTGGGTGATGGTCGCGTTGCGGCAAAAGCCATTGACCTGTTTTTGAATGGTGATATGGCAGACATGCCAAAGGCGGCGTTCAACTCGCGCAAAGAGAAGAAGCTCTCTCAAGTCGATCCGCTTCACTTCGAGAACATCCAGAAAGTTGCTCGATCTATCATGCCTGAGCTGACTCCAGCACAACGCGAGCAAAGCTTCGCTGAAGTGGAGTTGGGCTTTGATAACGAAGAAGCAATGAAGGAAGCTGCGCGCTGTCTAGAATGTGGCTGTCAGGCAAATACTGATTGTGCGCTGCGTGATTACTCCACCGAATATGAGGCTGAGCAAAGCTTTGACTTCTCTTTGCAGATTAAATCGCATCAAGATTGGTTAGATCTTCGTGCGAAAGACTTGCGTCATAAGTACGAAGTTGACCGCAGCTCTGAGTTTATTGAGTTTGATGCTAACCGCTGTATTAGCTGTGGTCAGTGCATCCAAGCGTGCCGCGACAAAGCCGTACACGGTGTACTGAACTTCGTGTGCGATAAACAAGGTCGTCCGGCATTACGTCCTGACGATCGTCCACACTTTGGAAGTAACAAGAATGGCTTAACCCTAATGGGTGATTCGAACTGCGTGCAATGTGGCGCGTGCGTTCAAGTGTGTCCAACGGGCGCAATGGTCGATAGTCGTGACCGTTCGCAAGGCCGTACTGAAGATCTGAAAGCGGTCGACACCATTTGTACGTACTGTGGTGTGGGTTGTAAGTTGACTATGTTCGTGGACGAAGCAACCAATACGATTCGTTACGTGAAGGGCGGTGACTCGCCAGTGAACCAAGGCATGCTGTGTGTGAAAGGGCGCTTTGGTTTTGATTTCATCGGCAGTGAAGAGCGTCTTACCACGCCTTTGATTCGTAAAGACGGTTGGTTGCAGCCTGCGAGTTGGGAAGAGGCGATTCAACTGATTGCAAGCAAGTTCTCTGGCATCAAGCAAGATTTTGGCAGCAACGCATTGGCGGGTTTCTCTTCAGCGAAAACCACCAACGAAGACAACTACGCGTTCCAAAAATTTGTCCGTCGTGAACTAGGCACCAATAACGTCGATCACTGTGCGCGCTTGTGTCACGCATCGAGTGTAACCGGTCTTGAGGCATCACTCGGTAGTGGTGCAATGACCAACGACATTCCAAGCATTAAGCACTCGGATGTGATCTTTATTATCGGTTCGGATACCACATCGGCGCACCCGATCATCGCTTCACACATCAAACAAGCAATTCGTCACCACGGCGCTCGCTTGATTGTGGCTGACCCGAAACGTGTCGATATGGCAGAGCATGCTGAGCTGTATATGGCGCATCGTCCGGGTACGGATGTGATGCTCCTAAACGGTGTCATGCAGCAGATCATTAAGAACGGCTGGTACGATCAAGAGTACATCGAAGAACGTGTCGACGGCTTTGATACCTTACTGCAAGAAGTGATGTCACCAGCTTATAACCTCGATAAAGTGGAGTTGGTTACGGGCGTAAAAGCCGAAGACATTCAAGCAATGGCGCGCATGATCGGTACAGCAGATCGTACGGCTGTTTACTACTCGATGGGGATTACTCAGCACACGACAGGTCATGACAACGTGCGTTCTATCGCTAACCTGCAATTGCTGTGTGGCAACATCGGTATTGAAGGTGGTGGTATTAACCCGCTACGTGGTCAATCTAACGTGCAAGGCGCGTGTGATATGGGCGCTTTGCCAAACAGCTTCCCGGGCTATCAAAAGGTATACAACCCAATTGTGCGACAGAAGTTTGCTATTGAATGGAACGCACCAAATCTGCCTTCTGAGCAAGGTTTAACCCTGACAGAAATCATTGACGCGGCTTGCCATCGTGACGTTCGTGGTATGTACATCATGGGTGAGAACCCAGTATTGAGTGACCCGAACCAAGCGCATGTGATTGAAGGTTTAGAAGCGCTCGACTTCTTGGTTGTTCAAGACATCTTCCTAACGGAAACCGCTCAATACGCGGATGTGGTTCTGCCTTCTTGCTCGTTTGCAGAGAAAGCGGGGCACTTCACCAATACGGAGCGTCGTGTTCAGCGTGTGAATCCGGTTGTCACGGCACCGGGTGAGGCAAAAGAAGATTGGTGGATTATTCAAGAAATCGCCAATGCCATGGGCAGTGATTGGGACTACCACTGTGTGTCTGATATCACTAACGAAATTGCACGAGTGACACCTCAATACGCGGGTCTTCGTTGGGACGCCATTACGCCAAACGGTGTGCAATGGCCGAGCAATAAGAACAACCCTGCGGGTACTCGCATCATGCACCAAACCCAGTTTACTCGTGGTAAAGGGCAAATGGTGGGCGTACCGTTCCGTTATGCGGCTGAGCTGCCAGATGAAGAGTATCCACTGGTGCTTACTACAGGTCGTGTACTTGAGCAATTCCACACTGGCACCATGACGCGTAAGACCAAAGGGTTGGATAATCTTGCTGGCCCTCGCGCGATGGTGAGCGTGGAAGACGCAGAAACGCTTGGCATCAGTAATGGTCAGCGTCTGACGGTGTCTACACGTCGCGGCAGCATTGAGATTGATGCTTTTGTGACTAAGCGTATTCAAAAAGGAGTGGTGTTCATTCCATTCCACTTTGTTGAATCGCCAGTCAACCGCCTAACGACAACGGCAACTGACCCGCATGCGAAGATCCCTGAGTTCAAGGTCGCTGCGGTTAAAGTGGAAGTGAGCGAAAAGACAACGCAGACAGAGTCTCTCGAAGATAGTTACCAACACGTTTAAATTCGGCGAGTCACGTTGTTGTGGGCACTGACAATTTGAGCCTAGTTGATGGGCGGATAATCTAATCTTGATTTCCGCTCTCACTACATTCACTCGATTGTCTTTTTCTTCCAACTCCTTTTACTTTTCTGTTATCACCGCGCTCCGGTTAGTTTTCCCTTCTTACTTCTTGCTGTCTCTGTGGCGTATTTTTGTTCAAGCCCATGATGAGAGTGCAATAAAGTTTGTTGTTGAGCTTGTCATAGAATTGACTGTCTCTGACTGTCCTCTGTTATTTGGGCAAGTTCTATAACCTAAACTTTGCTCGCTTCCTATACTGAATTAACGAAGCAAGATTTTTATAACAACAAGAGGAAGCTTGTATGACAAGAACAACCTCATTTGCACTCGTTTTATTACTTATGTGCGCATACTTTGGTTACAACCGTTATTATGTATACCCCCAGCAGTTGGAAACACAGGCGAAGTCGATGCTAATACAAATGGCAAATCGCGAAGAGTGGGTAGATGTGTTTGAGATGATGAATCGCGTAGACGCGCATAAGGGCCATTTGGAACTTGTTGCTGACGTGACATCCTCTGATGGTCAGCGTGCGTACAGTGAAGGTATTATCACGTATACGGATCGCGAAGGCGTTGTCTGTAAACAGGTAGTGTTCAACTTTAAAATAAACTCTTTGAAAAACTACAATATTTCCGATTTACGAGATTGTTCCTACGGTGAGTACTATTAATATTGTCTGAGAGTTGAGCTCGATAGCACAGTGTATGAATACAGAAACAAAAAATAGCCCTTCGTTGGGGCTATTTTTGTTTTTAAGGAATGAACGCAATATCGTGGGATTAGTCGAGTGATTTTTTGAAGCGAAATGAAGCGACAATAAGGCCGATAACGGTGAATCCAAGTAACCAAACTGTATCTCGCCATAGCTCCATGAGGTCTGCACCACGCAGCACCACACCACGAATAATTCGCATAAAGTGGGTGGCAGGCAGCGCTTCGGATATCCATTGTGCCGCGATGGGCATTCCTTCATAAGGGAACATAAATCCGGACAGAAGAATCGATGGCAAAAGAATAAACACCGTCATCTGCATTGCTTGAAGCTGCGTCGTCGCAATGGTGGATATCACCAAACCTAAGGTTAAACTCGCGGCGATAAACAACAGCGTGCCAAACAGTATCTGACTAATGGCGCCGTTTATCGGTACACCAAATATCCAATGACCCAAGCCTAAAATGATAAACACCTGTATCAGACCAACAAAGATGTAGGGAATGATCTTCGCTACCATGAGTTCGATGGAGTGGATTGGCGTAGTAATCAGTAACTCTAAATTGCCACGTTCCCGTTCTCGAACAATGGCTGCGCTGGTGAACAAGATCATCGTCATGGTTAGAATCACGCCCAATAAACCGGGGACAATGTTCACCGCCGAGCGCCGACTCGGGTTGTAATACAGCGCAACTTCAAAGGTTTTGGTTGGGGCAGGGCGTATCTCAAAATCAAAATCCGTTAACGGCATGGTTTGCAGTGAGAGAATCGCTGAGCTGATCATGGTGTCTGAACCATCCACAATCCACTGGCCAAGCTCTCTACCTTGCACCATGCGTTGGGTTAGGTCGCTAGGTAGAATTAAAGCCGCTCGCACCAAACCGTCTTGAATGGCTTGCTCGGCTTCAGAAGCGGTAGCGAAGGTTTCGACCACATCGACCACTTGTGTGACTTTGACGGACTCAGTGATCACGCGCCCGGCAGTGCTGCCACTTTGATCGACGACGCCAACGGGAATGTTGCGAATATCCGTATTAATGGCAAAGCCAAATAGCAGGAGCTGAATCAGGGGGATCATTACGACCATGCCAAAGGTAATGCGGTCACGTGAAAGCTGACGGATCTCTTTGATCATCACCGCTTTCATGCGGGCAATAGATTTCATCATTGGCGACCTTCTCCCGTAACGCTGACAAACACATCTTCCAAGCTAGGACGAGCAATGTTCATCTCGCAGCCATCAAGCTCAGGAAAGGTTTGGGTTAACCATTCGATCGGTTCTTCGATGTGCTGGTGGATCAAAATGCGTAAGCGAATGCCGAGCTGTGCGGCAGAACGGACTTCTTCGCGTCGAATGACTTTCTCTTTTAGCTCGCGTAAGTTATCCGCTTTGACTTCAACGATGTTAACGCCCATTTGGGCCATGAGTTCTTCTGGCTCACCATCGGCGCGGATTTCCCCAGCTTCCATAATCGCCAGACGATGACAGCGCTCTGCTTCGTCCATGTAGTGCGTTGTGACCAAAATCGTCGTGCCTTGGTCAGAGAGATCAAACAACTGCTCCCAGAAATCGCGTCGGTTCTCTGGGTCAACCGCAGATGTGGGCTCATCGAGAAACAACAGTTCTGGTTTGTGCATAGTGGCTGCGGCGAGAGACAAGCGTTGTTTCTGGCCGCCACTCATTCCGCCGACGCGCTGTTTACGCAGCTGGTCGAGACCGTAGGTGGATAGTTGTTCTTCGATGCGAGCTTTCAGAGCCTTGGTTTCCATACCAAAGATTTGTCCAATAAACTCAAGATTCTCTTGAACTGTCAGGTCATCATAGAGGGAGAACTTTTGTGTCATGTAGCCAATCTTGAGGCGCAGAAGCTCAGATTGTTTTGGGATCTCTAGCCCAAGCACATCCACGTTGCCCTCACTTGGGCTAAGCAAGCCAGTCAGCACACGAATGGTTGTTGATTTACCGCAGCCGTTGGGACCAAGAAAACCATAAATACTGCCTTTGGGCACATTAAGCGTGATGTTGTTGATGGCGGTGAAGTCACCAAACTTTTTCACTACATTTTCAGCTTGAATCGCGTATTCGGTCATCGGCTTACTCCACCAAATCCACTTGCGCTGGAATACCTGAAGGCAAGGATTGTGCGGAGTCTTGAAGGTCGACTTCTGCTAGGTACATCAAACGCGAGCGTTCTTCCTCGGTAAGCGCGAAATAAGGCGTGAATGAAGGCTCAGTCGCTACCCAACGAACGGTGCCGCTATATGGTTGCTCAACGCCATCTACATGCACGTTAACCGTTTTACCCGGCACAAAATCGACTCGGTAGTTGGCAGGAACGTAAACGCGAGCGTATGGGACGCGGCTGGCTTGTATTACAGCAACTACACCATTCACAGGAACGCGTTCGCCAAGGTTAAACGGTAGGTTATCTAACAAGCCATCTCGCGTGGCGGTGATGGTGAGTTCTGCCAGCTTTTGTTCTTGTAGTGCCACATCGGCTTTTGCTGCCATGAGTGCGGCTTTTGCTTGTTCAATATCTTCAGGACGAGAGCCAGCGGTCAGTTTGCTGAACTCTTCTTGTGAGGAGTCTAGCTCTGCACGGGCAGAATCTCTGGCTGCTAAAGCGGTGTCTTTCTCTGATTGGCTGATGAGTTTTTTACGAACTAACTCCGCCTTACGTTGGTAGTTCTTTTGCGCTTCAACCAATTGAGCTTCCGCTCTGGCAACACGTGCTTGCGCTGCGGCAATGTCTTCTGGTCGCTCACCATTGGTCAATTTCAAAAGATAGGCGTCAGCCTTGGCTTGTTCGGCTACGGCGTGAGCTAAAACGGCTTCTTGGTTCTTTGTATCGAGCTGAACCAGCACTTCTCCTTCGGTGACTTGGCTGCCTTCCTTGATGGGTAGGGCACGAATTATCTCGCTAGAGGTTGCAGTAAAGGTTACGCGGTCACGTTCCAGTGTGCCAAGGGCTTGCTGTCCGTCATCTTTGGAACAGGCAGCTAAAAGAGTCAGGGCTAGGGTGCCAAGAATGATTCGCTTCATCATGCGACGCTTCCTCTAAGAAGGTGAGCTCGAATTCGTATCAAGCTATAGAAGAGTGTGGGACTGCATTCAGTGTAACGTGAGTCAGTTTTGTCCGGCTAGGAAGTTAATTCCTTCAATATTCATCAATTGATTAATTATTGAAACTGGCTTTATCCTGCTGAAGCCGTGCTTTACTTGGCTCTTTTAAGTTGATTACATGAATATCATTTAAACAAAAATCTGGCCTTTCATGTAGAGCACGCCGTCGCCAGATACTCTTACTTGTTCGCCAGTAACTTCACAGTGCAAAATACCTCCGCGCTGAGAAGCTTGGTAAGCGACCAGTGATGCTTTGCCTAACGCTTCTGCCCAGAACGGTGCTAACCCAGCGTGAATCGAGCCAGTTACGGGGTCTTCGTCACCACCATTTGCAGGCCAAAAGTAACGCGATACAAAGTCTTGTTGATCACCTTTCGCGGTAACGACCACATCGTAAGGAGCGAGTGTCTTGAGGTGCTCTGAACGGTATTGAACCTCAAGTACCTCCTGCTGGTTGCCGACCACCACGAAATACGCTTGAGGGCTAAGCAGTACGCGTTCCACATCGCAACTTAGGCCTTCAATCAATGCCGAGGGAATATCAGAAACGGCTTTTGGAGGACGAGCAGGGAACGTCATCTCGATCTTACCTTGCGCATTCTTCTCTACGGTGAGGGTTCCTACTTCCAGAGTATGAAATTCAATCGTGCCATTAATGCCAAACTCATCAAACAGAACTAACGAAGAGGCCAGTGTTGCGTGTCCACAGAAATCGATTTCAGTAATCGGAGAGAACCAACGAATCTCATATCGGTTTGCGCCAATGGATTTTAGAAAAGCCGTTTCCGACAAGTTGTTTTCTGTCGCGATATTTTGCATCAATTCTGGGGCTAGCCATTCCTCTAACGGTACGACCGCTGCTGAGTTGCCTTTGAATTGCGTATCGGTGAAGGCGTCCACCACGTAGATATCCAATTCCATTTTCCTTCCTTGTTCCGTGAGCGATTAATTAGCATAAACCAAGTGCAATTAAGAGAGTAAGAAATTTGTGTTAGAATCTTAAAGTATCAAAATTATAGATTATTTTGTGTTTTTTGATACTTACTGACAAGGATTCGGACTGCTGGGTACTTACACTAGTGTTGAATTCATTGAAAGGAAGAAAAACATGAAAGCGATCTACAAATCAGTTTTGGCATTGAGTGTTTTTGCGGTCGGTTCTGCCCATGCATTTGAACTCGTGAGTAGAGATATTCAAGAAGGCCACCCGATGGCGAAGACATTTGAATACTCTGGTTGGGGATGTGATGGCGGGAATCAATCACCACAATTGATGTGGAAAGAAGCTCCAAAGGGCACAAAAAGTTTTGCGATCACCGTGTATGACCCCGACGCGCCAACAGGCAGTGGTTTTTGGCATTGGATAGCGTTTAATATTCCATCCACCGTTAGCGAACTGCCTCGAGGCATTGATATGAACAAGTTAGGCGGCAAAGAATCTCGTATTGACTACGGCACAACGGGGTTCGGCGGCGCGTGTCCTCCAAAGAATGATGGGATGCATCGTTACCAGTTTACGGTGTGGGCATTGCCAACTGAAGAACTGAATTTGGATGAAAACACGCCACCAGCCATTGTAGGGTTTACTTTGAATAGTGTTGCTTTGGGTAAAGCGACATTAACCACGACTTACACGCGATAATTGAATATAAGGGGAGAGAATGGGTCACCAATATCAGGTTACGCTGTTTCGTGCGGAGCAGCAGCAGAAGCTTCGTAATGTCAGGATTCACTCCCCAAGCCTTATTCAGATTGTTAAGGGGAGTAAACATCTTTTCTGGAAAGATGAAGTACTCGACATCCATCATCCAAATATCATGCTTTGTGAAGCAAATGCATCCCTAAATTTTGAAAATCTTCCTCTACAAGGGCGATTTCTTTCTCGAATGTTCAGTTTTCACTGTGTGCCTAGCGATGAAATGTTGGAGCTAAGCATGAGTAACGCATTAGGAAACTATGTACCCGTTGTTGAGACAGATAAAGCATTGAAAGCGACGTTAAATGCTTTGTTTTCGTTTGAGCGGGAAAGCTTAAGTGAAGCGACACAACGCTATTGGATTATGGGCCTATATCAGCAGCTAGCTGAGAGAGGGTTATTGCATCGGTTGTTCTCGAGTTCACATATCTCTTTTAGTCAGAAACTTAGTCGTTACTTATCGCGCTCTCCAGGGGAGGAGCATCCATTAGACATGGTCGCGGGGCACTTTGCTATGAGCCGAGCAACATTGATACGCAAACTGAAACAAGAAGGTACCCAGTATCGTGAAGTATTGGCGGAAGTGCGCTTAAATCACGCACTTTACTTGATGCAAAATGGCTCGTATAACGTTGCTATGCTCGCACAGTTGTGTGGTTATCAGTCAGAGGGGCGTTTTAGCCAACGCTTTAAAAGTAAGTTCGGCCTAACGCCCAGCGAGTATATTAAAACGGTAGTGAGTTAATGTTTTACCGCTTTTGTATTTTTTGTGCTTTTTAGGTTAGCCATAATATTTGGCTTTCATTCGCAATGCTACATTCACCAAAGCAATCAATACCGGCACTTCGATCAGCGGGCCAATGACACCAGCAAAAGCTTGGTCTGAGTTTAGTCCAAACACCGCGATAGAAACCGCAATAGCCAATTCAAAGTTGTTGCCTGTTGCTGTGAAGGCAATTGACGCGTTTTTGTCGTAGTCAATGCCCATTTTCTTACCAACGAAGAAGCTGACAAAGAACATCAACACAAAGTAGATAGCCAGTGGAATTGCTACACGGAATACATCCATTGGCAGCTCAAGAATCATTTCACCTTTCAAGCTGAACATCAGCACGATGGTCGCAAGCAGGGCGATAAGCGTAATTGGTGAAATGCGTGGGATGAACACGTCGTTGTACCATTGTTCACCTTTCGCAGCGACCAGCCATTTGCGGCTCAGGAAGCCCGCTAGGAATGGGATACCAAGGTAAATCAGAACGCTTTCCGCGATGTCCATCATCGAGATATCAACCACGAAACCTTCGTAACCAAAGACTGGTGGCAACACAGTGATGAATAACCATGCCATCACACTGTAAGTCACGATTTGGAAAGCGCTGTTTAGTGCAACTAGGGCTGCGCCGTATTCTTTGTTACCACCACCGATATCGTTCCATACCAGTACCATCGCAATACAACGAGCAAGACCAATCAGAATGATACCAACCATGTAACCCGGATGATCACCTAGGAAAGTCAATGCAAGGATGAACATTAAAATAGGGCCGACAATCCAGTTCATGACTAAAGACAGCGTGATCGCTTTTTTATCTTTCGTCACTGTACCTAGCAGGTTGTAGTTCACCTTTGCTAGTGGCGGGTACATCATCAAAATCAAACCAATCGCGAGCGGTACGTTCGTGCTGCCGACTGACATTGACTCATTCCACTCAGCAACTTGAGGGAACGCTGCGCCAATACCTACACCGATTGCCATTGCGACAAAAATCCACACCGTTAGGTAACGGTCCAAGAAGCTCATTTTGTCGCTGGCACTATTTAAAACTTGAGTAGTCATAGTGTTCTCTTATTCGTTTATCGTCGAAAAGCGATAGTTGAAGGTATAGTTTATCTCTGCACGCCTGACCAGCGTGCAAAGGGAATCAATCAAATAACTTGGAAAAGCCTAGATTGAACTGATCAAACGCGTCGCGTTGAATGCGGTAACACACCTTAGGTGGGTTTGGCTCGGCGCTGATAAAGCCTGCTTGCTTGAGAATACGCAAGTGCTCGGAAACAGTAGATTGCGCAAGACCCAGTTCAGAAACCAAATCACTGTTCAAACAACCGCCCATGGTATCGAGCGTGTGCAGGATATGCAGAATGCGCAAACGTGCTGGATGCGACAAAGCTTTTGCTTGCGCTGCTAGAGTTTGTTCTTTCTCGAGCTGTTGTTGCGTTGTCTGAAAAACGACTTCGCACGTGTCCTTGCACTTATCACTCATTCGCTGGCCTTAATAGTTAATCGTCGAATTGCGATAAAGTGTACGCCTGCTCTGTGGAAGATGCAACAAATCGATGAAAAAATTAATCGTGAAATAACGATGAATAAAAAGTTGAAAAAATATATCTTTTAAAAACAGTGATATAATTAAAAATTAAGCAGGTTACTAAAAGTTAACTAATTGCACTATATTTCTAGGTTACCATAATAAACCACATCCGACGCACAATGGTTACTGCGTCATCTTGTGAACTTATTTAAAGGTAATCCCATGAGCAACGTACTGATCATCAATGCACACGAACCATCACCATATTCAGAAGGTCGTCTAAATGCTTCTCTTGTCGACAAAGCACAGACGCTTCTGCAAGCAAAAGGCCATGAGGTTCGCGTTGTGACAATGCAAGATGAGATCAACGTAGATGAGCAACTCGCACACTTTGAATGGGCTGATCGCGTGATCATCCAAAGCCCAATCAACTGGATGTCTGTGCCTTGGTCATTCAAAAAATACATGGACGACGTGTTTACTGCGGGTATGGGCGGCGCACTGTGTGCATTTGATGGCCGTAGCGCAGAAGAACCAAAGAAAAACTATGGTACAGGCGGTACTCAAACCAACAGCAAATACATGCTTTCACTGACATTCAACGCGCCAGAAGAATCGTTTGATGATGAGAGCGAATACCTATTCCAAGGTAAAGGCGTGGATGATTTGATGTTCCACATGCACGCTAACTTCCGCTTCTTTGGTATGTCAGCACTGCCTACATTCGCTTGTTACGACGTGATGAAGAACGCAGATATCGAAAACGATTTTGTTCGTTTCGAAGCTCACATTAACGAAAACTTCTAATCCTTTTAGAAAGATAGTGCGAACTGAATGATGAATTGAGATGGACTGCTACATGCGGTCCATTTTTATTTGTTTGCGGCGAGGTGACGTTTTTATTACTCTAAAGCACTAAATGTATCTAGTTTACTTTTCGTTACCTAGATTAGGTGCGTATCTTGAGGTGTATTGTGGAAAGCAGAATCAGTGTAGATAGCAAAGGTCGTAAGTCAGTGGTGAACGTATGTGCGGAGCCATGTGCTATCGAGAAAGGGATGCGTCTAATTGGTGGTAAATGGAAAGGTTCTCTGATTTATCATTTGAAAGACGGCCCAGTTCGTTTCAATGACTTAGCACGCATGCTAGGCGGTGCAAGTAAAAAGATGATCGACCAACGCCTGAAAGAGCTAGAAGCGGAAGGTATGGTGGTGCGCAAAGTGATCAGCGACCGCCCAATTGCCGTAAGCTATGAACTAACAGAGTTCGGCCGTACCGCACTTAAGATTCTTGATGATTTGCGAATTTGGTCTGAAAAGCATCAAATTGAGCTTCGTTAAGACCAAAGTAGTTAATCGCAAACGTTACTCTCTTTTGAAAGCTGATTAACAATACATCGCCGTTTATACCCAAGTAACTTAAATGTGCTTCATTCAAATCGTAATTTGTTTCGTAAAACAACGTACTCTTTCGAGTCAGGCATATCGAGGCTACTTGAACATAATCGTACTTTTTAAGTTTTTGATTTCTAGTTATTATTTTATCATACTTAGTAAGTTGTAGAATAAATCACTCACTTCAGTTGAATTTAAAAAAGCACTATTTAATTCCAGTTTCTTTTCAAAATCGGAATATTTATCGAATTCCTCTTTCTCAACTAAACCTATTGGTGAGTTGTCGTTAACGTGGCTTTCATATTTTTTGATGGTATATAATTTAGACTTTTCGTCAAAATATTGAATTATCTTAATGTTAACGTCAGGTCTCTCCGTATTATACGTGATCGTAATTTTTTCATAATCTTTATTAATCGGAGTCGTAAGCCCTGTAGGGTAGATGATTTTAAACCCATTAATGTCATTCTTCTTCGTGCTTTTATAATGTTTTGAGTATGAAAAGTTTTCAATTGCACTTTTAGTGACGATAATTGACTCACCTTTCTTTAAACCGTATTCGGTACATTCATAATCGTCGACAACCGTAGAATTTCTTTTCTTTTCAATCAGGTAGGACAAGGTTGCAGATGTCCCTCCGTGTTCCAGTTTTTGTTGGTTTACAGAACAATAGAAATGACCTTTGTCCACCGTCATTGCGTTGACTTGTTCCGGATTTGAAATGGTGGGATGTATATCTTTTGCTGGATCGTTGTCGCTTCCTCCTGAACCGCATCCAACTAATCCGATACAAACGGCCATATAAAGCAAAGAGATTTTATTCATACTGTATTTCTCAATTAAGATGTGTGATTGCAAATAACGATTAATTATATTTATATAAAGTGAAAATTTTTATTTTTAATTGAACGGTGTTTTATTGATAATTTAATCGTTTGCTTTTATTTTGTCTCTTACGGTATCTATGTTTTCATTTATGGTATGAATTATTAGAATTGCACAATTGTGAGTTGCAATAGGATAATAATCGCTAGCCAACTACTTGTGTAGGTACCGTTATGATTTATATATCCGTTAAGTCTAAGTTTTTAGTCTTAATTTCATGTATTTATCGTGAAAGTGACTTAGAAGTAAATACTTAACGTCGTTTGAGGGGAGCCTGGACTTCACTGATCTTGTTTTTCATCAAGACGTTGTATAATGAACAAGGACTCTATTTCCAACTTGTTGATACATATCAGATCTCACGGATCTGATATGCATTCCAAGTTATTCTCACTAAGGCAAGAATCCTAGCTTATTTAAGGATAGAAAGTTTACTTGGGTGTAGAAGATATTAGTAATCCAATGTGCCACGGATAGGGTAGTTATTGTTTGGATCGCGAATCCATGCCAATCCGCGTGATAGCGCGCCAAGCTCAGGGCGAACAAACGGGTTGTTTGAAATATCCACCACGTGTAAGTCGCCGTGTTCATTCACCACAAACAGACCTGGTTCTGCGAAATTATGATCGGTTTCCTGTTCAGATCGAGGAATAGATACATACAAGCCTAGCGTTTTCATTTGTTCTTCGGTCAGGCCGTAAGCGATAGAGAAGCTGATTTCGAGTTTCTCTAGATGCCCCTCTAGCTGTGCTTTTGAGTCGCCAGAAACGGCAAGAATATCGACGCCAGCATCAGCGAAAGCCTGTTTGTAACTCTCAAGCTCGTTGAGGTACTTAGTACAAAGAGGGCAGTGTTTACCACGATAAACGAATACTGCTTGCCAAGTCGCATCACCTTGCGGCTGACCCAACGTTACGCTTGAACCATCTAGCAAAGTGGCTTGAAGATGAGGGAAGCTGTCGCCCGCTTTAAGTTTCACTGAAGTTGCCATATTGACTCCCGAATTGGTGGTGTATATCCATGAATGCCCCTTTCTCAACAAAGCGATTGGGGGATGAGACTTCAATGTAGACTCTGTTTTGCGGTGTTTCAACTAGTTAACTTTTAGTAACCTGCAATAAGGTAGTAGAGTGCAAAAGATGAAAAAGCAGAACTTAAGATACAACGAAGTGGGGGTGTAGTATCAGGAGCTAAGTTCTGCTTGAGGTTAGGCTATGACCACTGGAACATATCGTTAAGATAAACCAGAGTCATCACTTCTATTTTATTACTCGATTGAGCTAGGCGTTGCTGAAAAAAGTACGCCATCATTGGCTTCTTCATTTCTTCCTCCTTTAGCTGACGAGTAAATTATGTGTATAAAAGGGGATATAAAAAAGAGAGTGCTTTTGTTGGCTTTTTTCCTAATAACGTAAATATATGGGGCTTTAAAGCCGAATTTGGAGGTTAATTGTGGAAAAGGGGAACAGATAATTAGGAAGTTTTCTTATTTTATTACCGCCAACTTAAGTAAACTATTCCTATCCACAAACTTCACAGATCTAAGGTTGATTCAGTGTCTGATCTCAATTTGTTTCGCTATTACCAACGATTACTCTCGTTTAGCGTTGGTGATGAAACAAAAACCACGTTACAGGACATTGCCGACATCATGTTCACTTCTTCTCGGCATGCTCGTAGCTTGCTAACGCAGATGCAGCAGAAGGCGTGGTTGAGCTGGCACCCGAAAGCTGGGCGGAACCAACGATCGACTCTTATTCTGAATATGGAGTTAGACGTTTTAAAAGAGAGCTTGGCTCTTGAACGTATCAAGTTAGGCAAGTATGAAAAAGCACTGGCGATATTAGATGAAGACGAAATGGCATTTGGCCGTTTGTTAAAAACAACGTCTGGTGCTTCTGTTCAAGAAGGACAGCTCAATATTCAATTAACCTATAAGCGAATGTTTGAGCGCGTCGTTCCACATCAACTTCAGCGTAGCAGCGAACGTTTCTTATTAAGGCAAATCTATTGTTGCTTAGTTTCGAGTGATCACAATGGGAAAGTGCAACCAGAACTCGCACATCACTGGCGTTATGACGAAGACACCTACGAATGGACTTTCTACCTTCGTCCAGGTCTGACTTTTCATAATGGTAATTCCATTGATGCAGAAACAGTGGTTAGCTTGTTTGCAAAGTTGAGTTCACTACAGTATTACGAAAAAGAGTTGGCACATGTTGCTAACATTACTGCGCCAACGCCATTGAAGGTTGTTTTTAAGCTTAATCGAGCTGACTTGGGCTTTGCTGGACTTATTTCTGGTGTGAAATACGGCATTCAACCAGTAAGCCAAGTTAACGTAGCGAATAACAAGCTGGTGGTCGGAAGTGGCCCATTCTCTGTTGTCGAGCACAATGAAAGTCGTTTAAAACTGCAAGCATTTAATGGTTACTATGCATGTAGAGTTCTAACGGATTTGGTGACTATCTGGATTGTTGATGACGAGCAAATGGAGAACCCGTCATTGGCAGCAAATTCGTTGCAAAGGGATACTTCGCCCGAGGAGGATTTGTGTGGACACTATATGTCGACGCAAAACCGAGAAAACTCATCGGCGAGCAAGCGTAGTCGAATAGAAGATGGTTGCTTATTCGCCTTATTTAATCAGCACGCTAAGCACAAACTCTCTTTAGCGCAGCGCCGTTATATTAGTGAGCTAATTCAACCTGAGCTCTTGGCCGAAGTGATGCGCCGCGAGAATATTGTATTTGGGAGTATACCCGCTCATAACCTGCTACCAGGTTGGAAGCCAGTGCTCCGTCCGTTCAGTGAGCCGCTTAAGTTACCTAAACACATTACGATAGCAGGATATAACTATACCGCGTTGCGTCGCTGTGCGCGGGCTATTTCTAATCGTTTGGTGAGTGTTGGCAGTAAAGTAGAAATTGTTATGTATTCCTACCGTGAGCTGAACGAGAAGGCTAAGAACGGTGAGCTAAATGAGACAATGGTCGTAACGAACATAAACCTAGATGATAATCGTCATGCCTCAGCGTTCACGAACTTCTTCAGCAACGCTGTGCTATTCCACACTTTGGGAGAGAAGAACGCACAATGGTTAGATGAACAACTACAGAGAGTCAGATCTTTCGTTCCACTTGAGGACTACCTTAATGCATTGGAGCCAATTGCATCGACGTTGATCAGCGAATACTGGATTGCACCCATGTTCCACCATACACAAACTTTGCGTTTCCAAGGCGTTTTAGAAGACGTCGCTCTTACTAACTGGGGTTGGCCAGATATTCGCTCGGTGTGGTCGGCGGATTAACTGCTTTAGTTATTGAGCAAAGTGCTGCTTCACAAATTCAATGAAGGCTCTGGTTTTCGCCGATTGATAGATGAGCTGCGGATACACCAAGTAA
Source organism: Vibrio sp. Vb0598 (assembly GCF_033338935.1). NCBI lineage: Bacteria > Pseudomonadati > Pseudomonadota > Gammaproteobacteria > Vibrionales > Vibrionaceae > Vibrio > Vibrio sp. Vb0598. The sequence continues at coordinate 82,794 of NZ_JAWOTP010000002.1, forward strand.
ACCGCGTTGTGCTGGTGGTCGGTTTCTTCCGATAAAACCTGCATTAGACGACCATGTTCAACGTCTTGTTCGACAAAGTAACTTGCTAACCGAGCAATGCCATTACCAGACAGGGCTGATTCTTTGAGTAAGCGGTTTTCATTGCTTGAAAGCCAACCTTGGGTTTGAACTGTTCCCGTTTTTAACGGCCACTCTTTTTGATGCAATGTGGTTAAGCATTGATGCTGTTTTAAATCTGCTAACGTCTCTGGCGTACCTTCTTCTTGCAGATACTGAGGAGAGGCAACCAGCCAGTGGTGGTAGTCCAAAAGGTGATGCGCAATCATATTCTCGGGCGGCGTTCTTGTCGCTCGAAACGCAAAATCAACGCTGGTTTCTGTCAGATTAAACGCTTGATAGCTAGAAAGAATCTCGAACTCTACGTTTGGATGTAAAGCGCGAAACGCCACACACAAATCATGCAGCACCGCTTCGGCAAACATCTTGGGAGCAGTAAGACGAATCAGACCGTCTACTTGCTCAGATTGCTGACTTAAACTCTTTTCCATTTCCATTACGCGGCGTTTGAGATCTTCCGCTTGTGCAAAGATCGATTCACCTTCTGCCGTCAATCTCACGCTGCGTGTGGTTCGAACAATCAAAGGCGTGGCGAGTTCCGATTCCAATCGTTTGATTTGTTCCGACAGGTAACTTTTAGAAATGCCAAGTTGCTCCGCTGCTCTAGAAAAATTGAGTGTTTGAGCCACTTCGGCAAACAGCATCAGTTTTTCGATTCTCTTATAATCTGCCATCTTGATTGCTCGCTTTAATTGTTCGGTAGTGAGGATAATGAATTCGATTTTACGGTATTAAACTAATTTTTACGAACGGTAAGATGGTTCGAGTTAACTTAAGAAATTGAAGATGCAGAAATCGGAAAAGTGAGAATAACGATGAACAATCCAACACTACCGCTCGCCAAAACCTTACCTAACGTTAGCCGCTTGGTCTTCGGCTGTATGGGACTTGGAGGGGAGTGGAATCGCAACCCATTAACCGCCCAAGATGAAAACCAAGCTTATGCCGCTGTCGAGGCTGCATTAGAGGTTGGCATCAATCTCTTTGATCATGCGGATATCTACAAATTCGGTAAGGCAGAAGAAGTGTTTGGGTGCATCTTAGCCAATGACTCAACCTTACGAGAGCGAATTTATCTGCAATCCAAGTGCGGCATCCGTCTAGGAGATGAGCAAGGTGTTAAGCAGTATGACTTCTCTGCCAAATGGGTGACGGCTTCTGTTGAGGGCATTCTTGAGCGCCTTGGCGTGGAAAACCTTGATGTTTTGATGCTGCATCGTCCTGATCCTCTGGTTGAATTTGAAGAACTGGGCACAGCGCTCCAAGCACTGAAACAAGCTGGCAAAGTTAACCACTTCGGTGTTTCTAACATGAACAGTGCTCAAATTGATCTTCTTCAACAAGCAACGGGCGAAATTGTTGTGGCGAACCAGTTGGAAATGAGTCTGGCTAAGTCTGACTTCATCAAGCAAGGCATGGGGCTTCCTTCGTCTGCATCTGACTACGTTGCAGGAATACTGGAACATGCCCGTAAGCACAATATCCAACTGCAAGCCTGGGGCAGTATGGCGCAGGGAAGATTCTCAGAGCGTGGTTTACATTCTGATGATCACAACACCAGACAGACGGCGGAGATGGTAATGGCGCTAGCAGCTGAATATGGTGTGTCGTCTGAGGCGATTGCTTTAGCCTTCCTAACGCGTCACCCAAACCAAATTCAGCCTGTTATTGGTACTGCAAACCCACAGCGTATTCGCGCTTGTGCTCAAGTAGAGAACGTCACGCTATCACGTAGCCATTGGTATGGCTTGTTCGAGAAAACCCTTGGTCATGAGATCCCGTAGGAGAGAAAAATGAAATACGTACAAGTTCAAACTCTGATTCAAACGGCATTGGAAATTGCGACTGCTCGCAAGCAAAGCATTGCGGTTGCCGTGGTTGATACACATGGAGAATTGCTCGGTTTTGCCCGAATGGATGATGTGAGTGTGCAAGCAGGTTTGTTGGCACAGAACAAAGCTTACACCTCGGCTAGAGACCGTCAGCCTAGTGGCAATCTGGGCGCTTGGGCTCGTGAGACGGGTAAGCAGTTGAGTTATTGGACTGACCCGAAGATCACAGGCTTTATGGGTGGTGTACCTGTAGAACAAGAGGGGAAAGTCGTCGGTGCAATTGGTATCAGTGGTTTGGCTGAGCAAGATGATGAAGCACTTGCGATGGAAGTATTAAACGCGCGTTGAGTATAATGTTTATCAGTAGGTGTGATGCTTTGTCCAGCTTTGTACTCACTGTAGGGACTCAAGTTCACAGGCTTCGTCGAGTCACAATGCTATCGAATAGCCTGAAGTAAGCAGAAGTTGAAATCGCGAACTATGATTAATTTATTTGAAAGCTTTGAGGCCTAAATATGTTTCATAAGGTATTCGTTTCGCTATTTTTTGTTCTCCTCTCAGGCTGTGGTACGAGTGACAGCGCGTTAAAAGAGAGCGGTTATGATGAAGCTTATATCCAAGGCTTTCATGACGGTCGGCATAGTGGTATGCAAGAGGCAGGGAATGATTTTGAACACTATATTAAGGACGAAACAAGGTATCAAACCGACTCCGATTATCGGCAAGGCTGGGATGCTGGTGAGGTAGAGGGTAACAAGTTACAAAAGCAGGCGACCGCGATAGGACAAGGCATGATTGATAATTCATATGAAGAACGTGATGTCTTTGATCCTGATAAAGTGGCGAAAGATGCAATAAAAGGCGTTGATACATCGGAATTGAAAAGCCTAGAGTAACGGACTGATATAAAGAATAAAACTCGTCATTTGACGAGTTTTATTTTTGTCTAAACGATTCATGTTTCAACGCTCAACAGGGCATTCATCGTTTGGGTATGAGCAATGTCGTTAATCACCTTTCTTGTTCTTTTGTTCAAGGACTAACGATAATAGGCGAACGAGCAGGGACTGAGCTTCCGGTGAGAGCAATCTCGCCACGGCCGTTAGGTCATTTGCTGTGACATGCTGAACATCACGTACATCTAAAGCAATATCTAGGTCAGTCAAATGAAGCGAACGCAATATGGCACGATATTGTGAGAGTTTAAGATCGGACTCTCCGCGCTCGATCCTTTGATATGTTTTTACGCTCATTCCAGCGATGTTTGCCATTTGCTCACGGGAGAGGCCATTCGATTTTCGTCTTGCGATCAGTGCTTGAATTATAGGGTCTACCTGCATGTGCTCTCCTGAAAGGACAGTTTTGACCTAAACGGAGCAAGAAGTGGACCAGTTTAACCACCACATATTTACCTGCTTTGCAATCAGTATAAAAATAACTGTCTTATAAAAACGTAAATATTTTAGTCAGTTATTAACTCAATGGAAAAGTATCAATCATACAAATCAATAGAAACGAAAGCTTCTATTCGCAAAATGCAACGCATTTTAGATCATTTATTTAGTGAAATTGATCAGCAACATCGTGAGACTAAAGAGAATGTTGTGACACTGATTCAACAGTCACAACAGCGATTGATGAACTACAAAGAGCTTTACCTTCACAAAGAATCGATAAGTGAAGTAGAGCTGCGGATGGCGCATGAAAACATGAGTGAGACTGAGAAGCAGGTCGCCGATATGGGTATTCCAGTGTTAACTTATATCATTGGCGCGCTAGATAAAGCGTATTAACACAGTCGTAAAGTCGGGCGATACAAGATTTACGCAATTTCGATCAATTGATGACATCTAAAAGAAAGGATGCAAATGCTGGGGAACCACACCCAGCATTCGGACACTCATTTACCTATATTTTCGAACCGTAAATCAGTGTTTAGAGGTATGTGAACCGAACAGTGTCGGTACGCAGCGAATAATAGCGATATTGTCCGATCTAGGCTACGTCCTTGGAATCTAACACCTTCACTTAAACTGTAAATTAATCTGTACACCCAGCCAAATTGAGCCATTGAGCACGTTCTTCCTTCTCTTTAAGCGATAAAAGACTAATTAGTGACGAAAAAAACAACACATCTTAGGTAAAAGATAAGAGTTGTTAAAATATATCGCTATAAGATTGACCTTTTGCTTTTCAATCGTCCTGCTTATGCCTTACAATCTTTTCGAACCAAATCCATTCATAACGAATGGGGTTGATGAATTAAGATGAACAATTTTGCTTCGAACCCAAAGTTGCGCACATTTCATCAACGATGACATCGCCAAAAATGACTCTCAAGTGTTCATGTGCAAATGATTAACCACCTTTTGTTGCATGTTTTCTTAGCCATACAGGGCTCTTGTAACATAGTGCTCTTGTAACCAAATTTTGACTAAGTCGGAGCGTTTTGCTGTGTGCTTTAGATAAAGCACAACTGGCGAGAAATTAACGGATTGAATTTAGAGGTATTAACCGTGAACCTAAAACTTGTCGGCAGCTCCCTGATCGTTGCAGGTACTGCTCTTGGCGCTGGTATGCTTGCTATACCAATGGTGCTTGCTCAATTTGGCCTCCTTTGGGGCACTCTTCTTATGTTGTTCATCTGGGCTGGAACGACTTATGCTGCGCTGCTCCTTCTTGAAGCCAGTTGCAAAGTAGGTGGTGGTGTGAGCATGAATGCAATTGCTCGCGAAACGCTTGGTAAAGGAGGCCAGTTGGTAACCAACAGCTTGCTTTACGCCCTGTTAGTTTGTCTATTAATGGCTTACATCATTGGTGCGGGTGATCTCGTACAAAAAGTAACAGCCTCAATTGGGCTTCCAACATCTACGATCTCAAGCCAAGTCGGTTTTACTCTTTTAGTTGGTATCATTGTTTCGGCAGGTACAGGGGTAGTAGATAAGCTGAATCGCGGTTTGTTCCTAGGCATGATCGTAGCGCTGATCCTGACACTTTTTGCGCTTGCACCAAGCGTCTCGTTTGAAGGACTTGATGAGGTTGTGAGCGACGATAAAATGGCACTTATCAAAACCAGTTCGGTGCTTTTCACCAGTTTCGGTTTTATGGTCGTGATCCCATCGCTTGTAACTTACAACAAAGAAGCGAGTAAAACACAGCTGCGTAATATGATTATCGTGGGCTCAACTATTCCGCTTGTTTGTTACCTATTATGGTTGTTAGCGGTTGTCGGCAACCTACCACCTCATGAGCTTGTTCAATACTCCAACGTAACAGAGTTGATATCGGTACTAGGTCAGCAATACGAGGGCTTAGAGTTCATCCTATCCATGTTTACTGGTTTGGCACTGCTAACGTCGTTCTTAGGTGTTGCAATGGCGCTATATGATCAAAATGCAGACCTACTGAAAGCAAGTAAGCCAGTGATTTTTGTTACTACTTTTGTGCTACCACTATTAGGTGCTGTATTTGCGCCAGAACACTTCCTAGCTATTCTCAGCTACGCGGGGATTATTCTTGTGTTTCTCGCGGTCTTTGTCCCATTATCAATGACCATGAAAGTGCGCCGAGTGCCGGTAGAAGATGACAATATTTATGAAGCTGGTGGCGGCGCAATGGGAATGAGCATGATCTTCCTATTCGGCTGTTTCTTGCTGTTTGCCCAAGCAGTATAAAATCACGCTAGCTTATTTAAAAACTGAGCCGCTCGTAGTCAAACGGGCGGCTTTTTTGTATTCATAGCCGAACCCAGGCCACTCGAAGTCATCAGCATTTGTGATGTTTGACGTTTCTCTGATAATCACGGTTAGCGCTGACTTTTTAGTAAAACTCCTTAGCGAAAGGCTGACATGTACAGTGATTCACCCTTCTATTATATCGATGTTGATATGAATAAGAGGCTCTGTTGTGTCAAAGCAATTATCTTTTGCCATGGTTGGCGTTATGTTGTCTTTAGGTGTGTTGAGTACAGAAGCGGTGGCTGACCCGAAGCATAAGCATGGACATCGGTACGATCACCATCATGCGCATCACCACCATCATAAACACAAGCGCAAGCACAAGCATAAACACAAACATCGTGACGTTATTTATGTGGAGACCAGACGACCAAGGCGCAGTTACTATTACCATGACCGAATTCCTCGGAATAGTACCTACATAAAGATTGGAGATTTCACTTATCTAAAAGTGGACGACCGTTATTATCGCCGTTCTAATGATCGCTATATCCATGTCGAGTTCAATTAAACTTGAAAGGGCACATAGTCGGCGTTCTTGTAATGTTGAGCTTAATAGCAACAACATGGCACATGTAACATCGACCAATACAAGGGTTGAGGGTTAAAAACAAAAACAGCGAGCCGGTGCTCGCTGTTTTTGCTTAGATGAGTGTTAGACAGTAAATCTATTTAAGATTTGATCTTGTTTATGTACATCTTCTTGTTGCGCCTGCATCGCGTCGTTGGTTCGATTTGCCGATTCGGCGACTTGAGTCGATAGGTCTTTAATATTCACCGTATTGTTGTTGATCTCTTCAGCGACGAGGCTTTGCTCTTCCGCTGCTGAGGCAATTTGCAAGTTCATATCGGAAATACGCTGAATCGCATCACGAATGCGTTGTAACGCACTATTTGCTAAACCCGCTTTTTCAACGGCCTCTATAGCACTACCTTTGCTTTGATGCATGGCATTTGCCACAGATGAAGCGCCAGATTGTAGTTGCTCAATCATAGTACGAATCTCTGTTGTCGACTCTTGAGTACGTTGTGCCAGTGTACGTACTTCATCTGCAACAACGGCGAAGCCTCGGCCAGATTCTCCCGCACGTGCAGCCTCGATTGCGGCATTCAACGCGAGTAAGTTCGTTTGGTCCGCAATATCGTTGATGACTTTTAGAATCGTTTCGATATTGGCGGTAGCAGATTCCAACACTTGTACTTCTTCGACTGCAAGGTCAATGCTATCGGAAAGCATGTTTATCGTTTGTGTCGATTCACCAACGATAGAAGACCCCTCAACCGTTGCTTGGTCGGCTTCTTTGGCTGCACTTGCCGCACCTTGCGCATTATTAGCAACCTCTGTCGCGGTGACAGACATCTCATGCATCGCGGTAGCAAGTTGTTCTAGCTCTTGCAGCTGAGTGTGAATTGCGCCTGCCGAGTCTTTTGCGCCCTCAGCGGTGATTTGAGTTCCGTTTAAAATTTGATCAGAAATACGTTTCGACTCAATGATTTGCTGTTGTAAGTTCTCCATGAACGTATTGAAGTTTGTGGCAAGCTCAGAAAACTCTTGGTCAGTATCTGTTTCGAGGCGTTGTGTAAGGTCGCCTTTCCCTGATGCTACATCTTTAATCGCATTGTTTAGCGTGTCCAAAGGACGCATGAGAGTGCGAATCAACAGAGTTAGGGCGATAATAGATGCAATCACGGCAATGATTGAATAAATAATAGCGTTGTTACGAAGCTCTCCTACGGCAGAATAGGCAACAGCTTCATCGATCACCGAACCTACGTACCAGTTCTCGCCAGGAATGTGAGTCAGGTTAACCATGTAGCGGTTGCCATCAATCTCAACATGTTGTGCTGATTGCGTAAGTTCGATTTGCGGGAGGTAGCTACCGACCTTCTCGCCGTTATACTTACTTTGAGGGTGAGCAATAGTTGTGCCATCAGCGGTGATCAGAAATAAGTAACCAGCATCAAACAGATTCACTTGGTTGACCAGATCAGAAAGGGTAGTTAATTCGAGGTCATAAAACATACCGGCTAAAAACTGGCCATTTTCTTTTACTGGCGTACCAACAGAGATGATAACGTTTTTCGAAGACGCATCGACGTACGGATCGGTTACGACCAAATCGCCTTTGCTCTTAGCTGCAATAAACCAAGGACGCTGACGTGGGTCGTAATCTGGACCCGCATCCCAGCCGTCGTCATTTTCAATCACAAAGCCATTACTTTCATAACCAAAACCGATGGCAAGGAAGCTGCTTTTTGGCGTCGGTCTTTCAAGTATGTTTTGAACATAGCTATGTGAACTGGGATCAAGCTCAATCACTTCAGTAATGGAGCGAGCGAGATCCTTCTTTGCATTCATTTCTGATTGCACAGTGTTACCAACACTGGTCAATATCTCGTTTACACTTGAGTCGATTTGCTCCTGAGTTTGGGAGCGGATGGTCATAACTTGTTGTGTCGACAATAACGACACAGTAATTAGCAGCAAAAATGAAGAGGCTGTGACAACCTTATGTCTGAATTTCATGAGCTTTCCTCTGATTCTCCCGGTTGGTTCCACTTTGCTTTCGCCTCTTTTAAACCGAGCGAATTGGGCATAAAGAGAAACCTATTGTGTTTGGTTATATTTTTATCGACATCTTTGTCAAAAACATGAACTCATTTGTCGTCTTTTTTAACTAAATTTAAACAAACCGACAATTTACGTTAAAACTTGTGAGTGTGATCATGTTTGCGAGCTCGATTAGTGAAATTGTCATAATGAAAAGAATTGCTTAACAAACAGTGGCATTAACTGGCTTTACAGGTGAGGTGATGAAAATTTTGTTGGTGCTGAAAGGTGTTTTGTTGAAGTTTTGTCTTTGTAAATTATGAGCTTTTTACTAAAAGCCTAATGTGGACGGAGTTTTAGGTATAAAAAAGGCCCCGACGATGCGGAGCCTTTGTTAATTGACGTCTCGATTTTAGAAAATAAGATGAGCAACGCCAGCAATCACAGGTAATGTGATTAACGTACGTAAAATGAAAATTACGAAGAGCTCTACAATGTTTACTGGAATTTTGCTGCCTAACAGTAGGGCACCTACTTCCGACATGTAGATAAGCTGAGTTACTGACATTGCTGCAATAACAAAACGTGTCATTTCGTTATCGATTGAGGCCGCTAAAATTGCTGGAATAAACATATCTGCAAAGCCAACAACGATTGTCTGTGATGCTGCAACAGCTTCAGGGACTTGCAGTAGCTCTAGGTATGGGATAAACGGTTGACCCAGAATTGCAAATACAGGCGTGTATTCTGCAATCACCAATGCGACGGTACCAAGACCCATAACTACAGGTAGTACGCCAAATACCATGTCGACTGCGTTGTGTACGCCTTCTTTAAATACAGACTGAACCGATGTGACTTGACCAGCACGCTTAAGAGCTAGATCCATACCCCAAGAGAATGTGGTGTGGCCTTCTGGCACTGCATCTGCGTCTTTATCTGGGTTGCTGCCGTCAATGTAGCGATCTTTCTTCAGACTAAGCGGAGGCAGGCGAGGAATGATAATCGCAGCTACGATACCAGCTAGACAGATAGCGCCGTAGAAAGGCAAAAATAAGTGCTCTAGTTTTACCTGAGCGATAACAACTAAGCTAAACGTGATCGATACTGCTGAGAAAGTGGTCCCGACAACAGCCGCTTCACGCTGAGTATAAAACTTATTTTCGTATTGCTTGCTGGTTAGCAAGATACCAACACTTCCGTCGCCTAACCAAGATGCCATACAGTCAATTGCACTGCGGCCAGGTAGGTTGAATACCGGACGCATTATTTTACTGAGTAACGCACCAAATAGCTCCAGAAGACCGAAGTTCAAAAGAAGCGGAAGCAGTAAACCCGCGAAAATGAAAACGGCAAACAGAGTAGGTAGAAGACCAGTAAGAACAAGCCCGCCAGTGTTCTCTTCCCAAATTGCTTTTGGACCCACTTGGAAGAACGTCATTAACACGGCAGCGCCGCCGATTAAACGAACAACGAGCCAAAGTGGAGATGGGTTGAAGAGACCGTTTAAAAAGCCATTACGTAAAATTGCAGCTGGCTTAAAAATTTTGCAAAGAACAGAAGCAACGGCCATGAAAGCGATGATACTGGTGACGATAGCAATCAAGGTATCGCCTAACACCGCTGGGATGACTTTTGCCATCACGGCAACGGGAATGGTTAGGCCGCCATCGTAAGAGATCGGAGCCATAAAGAGTAGAAGACCAATTAGGGAAGGGATGAAAAACATCCAAAAGTTGCCCTTAGGAGCTTCAGTAGCATTAGTGGTGTTATGCATAGTTGTCTCGTGTTACTACTAGTCAATACTTGCCATTTCCATGACATAAATATTCACTAAACATCCGTATTTAATCACAGTTTTGCGGAGGGTACCCGCAAACTGCATCCATTGCAATACTATTCATTAAATACATCTAGTTATTCAGCCGATTTGTCGGGTAATTGGTCAAATAACGTCTAAGTGTATGCGAATATGTTGCTTGTGTTAGAAAATTGTAGCACGAGAGGCGAATTGCGCAGTGAATTATGGGGCGCATTGTGACTGGAATAATAAAATGGTAAACAAATGTGATTTTGATCTAACTAACTTCTTGGCCAGAAATTCAGTTAGCCTTATCTATTCTAAGGTTTTTAGTGGTGTCAAAATACCGTTCAGCGTTTCTTGTACCGTTGCAGTGTGAACCTATTGAGCCAAATCCGATTGAAGCATGTCGCTTCAATCGGATCGAAATTTTATGCTTTTTGTTGACGGCTAAGTATGTATAGGTAACTCCAGTAAATCAGAGCTGTAGAAAAAGCCAATATTGCTGGGAAAACCAGCGTATATAAACCATATACCATAAATAGAGCCGCTCCCGCGACGCCGCCAAACAAAAAGCCAAAGAAAATGAATAGGAATAATTTTGCTTTACGTCGGTCAAATTGACGACCTCTCAAGCTCTCTCCAATCATAATCCCTAGATCGGTGATGATTCCGGTCATATGTGTGGTTCTGACTACTGCGCCGCTAAACGTGGTGATCATGGCGTTTTGTAATCCACATGCTGCTGATGCTAGATATTGGCCGTACAAATCCCCTTGCACCAAAAAGCCCAAGCTGAGTAAGAGCAAGCTCCCTTCTATGCACAGTGCAACACCATATCTTCGCCCTAGTTTTAACGCACTGCTTTCAATAAAAAAGCCGCTAAAGGCAGCGCCAATCAAAAAGCTAAATACGATGAAGAGCAGGTGAATGGAGCTATCCACACCTGTTAGCAAGCTGTTCCCTAGCTGAGTTACGGTTCCCGAAAGATGAGTTATCGCTTGGTGTTGAAAGCCGAGAAGACCAACGGCGTTGACGCAGCCCGCGAGAAGAGCTAGTAGAAACGCGCCATATTCCACCCAACGAGGAAGTCTGGAAATCACAATAAACCCCCACCAAATATTAGGAGCCGATTATAACGCTCACACCGAGTTACGAAACCCTTTACAGTAAAACTCGATTGATCATTCTCAAAAAAATCTCACTTATAGGGCGGTTGTCCGAGCCAAAGTAAATACGTGAACGCGGATTGCTCGCTAGCAGATGTGTTCCGTTGTGCATTCGAAACTCACCCACCCGTGTTTCATTTGTTCATAGACTGAAACGGTAGGTTGGTGGAACTCTTTATCGGTAAATAGACCGACGGGAATGATCATGATTTCTGGGTATGCAGAAACGAACAACCTCATTGTCGTGCCGCAGGATGGACAAAAGTCATACTGAACCTCACTGCCATCATCGCCAATTCGGGTATAGCTAGTGACTTCACCGTTTAAAGTGACGTGCTCTTTTTCAAAGCGAGCTTGTACCCCAAAAACACTGCCAGTTCGTTTTTGGCATTCGAAGCAATGGCAGACAGACGTGTGGGTGGGCTCTCCCTTACAACGGATCTCAACTAAACCGCAGGCGCACTCGCATGTATGAATGGTTTTTGTCATCGTGATTACCTATTTGTCCCAATACACCAATAGACCTAGAGCACAGAGCTTGTGTCACTAGCTCGTTATGAGCTCTGGACTTGAAACTATTTGGATACAATCAGTTTAGTTTAATTTTGAAACACTTGAAGAGGTGAAATCATTTGGGTATACAATGGTATACTCGCTTTTCGTTTATACCTTGAAACAAGGAAGTCTTCATGACTCACAAAAAAATCCTGCCGATACCACTTATTCTACTTATTCCAATCGTTTTATTGGTTGTGGTTGTGATCGCAGGTGTTTATCGTTTTAGTTTGTCTGATGACGAGATCATGGCTAAGTTTCCTCAAACAGAAGTAGAAACTAACGTTATTGTGCAAGAGACGCTTGGGATCACTGCACGTAACCCTTGGACGATCCAAGTACCCGAGCAGGGTGCGGTCACTTTTCTTGATGAGTGGGATAAAGAAAACGGCTATTTGATCGGTGACTATGATTCAGGTACGACAAAAGGTCAGGTACTTGTTCCAACTGCGTCGATTAGCCAGCGTGAGATTGAAGGTGTTTCATGGGTTGTTGCACCGATGATTGTAACGACACAAGGTAGCGGTTCGTTTAACTATGTTGGCTTGTTCAAGTTTGACCCCGTGCCGAGCCGAGTTGTCCTTTTAGACAGTATTTTTGTTGGTGACCGCGTGAAATTTACTCAGCTCGAATGGAAAAGTGATACAACTATCACGCTTTCATATTTAGCGCACGGTGATGATCAAGCAATGGCAGACACGCCAAATCAATTCAATTCATCCACATTACAGCGTGTAGGGAATAACTTACATATGCAACAGTGATGAATTTTTTTTGAGTTCTGTAAAAATTCAGTATTTTCTGCGCTAGATCTCGAAATTTCCTAGTGATTTCTTATTCGGGAATGCATAAGCTATGAGCCTTGTTTGAAAGGAGATAGTAATTCCCGTGTCTACAAATGAAATTACAAGACGGTTGCCGAATCTGACAAGTCGTAGAGCGCTGCTGTTATACTCCTTGCCAGTTTTAGTTGCGATTGGTGTTTCTCACTCTCTCAAAGAGTCATCTTTAACCAAAACCATCGCATTGAACCTACCTGAATCTCAGGTCGTTGAAAAAATTCTTGATGCGACAACTGCCGAAGTTGTCACTCCCCCGAACTTCGAATATCAAATCCAAGCAGGTGACAACCTAAGCACTATTTTTAGTCAGCTCGGTTTCGGTTACAGCTCGTTAATGAAAGTAATGGAAACGGATTTGAACTACTTGGCACTTGATACACTTAAGCCGGGCAATACGCTCCGTTTCTGGCGTGATGATGCGACAGGCGAGTTAGCGAAAATGGAACTGCAATTTTCTATTGCAGATAAAGTGGTCTACAAGCTGAATAGTGATGGTAGCTATGACTTTACTGATATTTCCATTCCTGGCGTGTGGAGCCAAGAACCTTTAGTTGGCGTTATTCAAGGCAGTTTTTCTTCTTCTGCGAGTCGTTTAGGTTTAACGTCGGCGGAAGTGAGTCAAGTCGTAAGCTTACTCAAAGAACAACTTAACTTTGGACGTGATCTTCGTGCAGGTGATCGATTTGAAGTTGTTCGTCGCTCACAAAGCATCAATGGTGTACCAACAGGTAAGAACGAAATTGAGGCGATTAAGATTTATAATCGCGGCCGCGAGATCACCGCTTACCTTCATACTGATGGTCAATTCTACAATGCCAAAGGTGAAAGCTTACAGCGCGCATTCCAGCGTTACCCTGTAAGTAGCCGTTGGCGTATCAGTTCTGGCTTTAATCCTAATCGTTTACATCCAGTAACGGGGCGTGTTGCGCCGCACAACGGCACTGACTTTGCTGTACCAACCGGTACACCAGTCGTTTCTACTGGTGATGGTACAGTGATCATGACTCGTAAACACCCTTATGCGGGTAACTACGTGGTTGTTGAGCACGGCAGCAAATACAAAACCCGTTACTTACACCTAAGTAAGATTTTGGTGAAGAAAGGGCAAAAGGTTTCTCGAGGCCAGCGTATCGGTCTTTCTGGTAAAACAGGTCGAGTGACTGGGCCACACCTTCACTATGAGTTGATTGAATACGGCCGTCCAGTTAACGCTATGCGAGCAAATATCCCAATGGCGAGTTCTGTTCCTAAGAAAGAGATGGCTACTTTTGTCGCGAACAGAGATGAAATGGATAGACTATTACGCGATAAAGAGAAAGCAGTGCTGTAATAAAGTACTTCGCTTAAAAAACAAAAAGAGACTAAGCATAGCTTGGTCTCTTTTACTTTGTGCATTAACTAGATTTGAATTCTATGACAGCAGTCTGTTCAGTACGTTAGGCACTCCGCACTTCACGTTCATTTATCAGGTGTACGATCTCTTCAACACTGTGTGGACGAGAGTAAAAATAACCTTGGATGTAGTGGCAGCCCATTTCAATTAACTTTTGTAGTGCTCTATCGTCTTCTACGCCTTCGGCAATCAAATCCACATCAAGCAGCTCTGCCAATTGCGCTATCAAAAACACTACTTGTTCAGAGGTTGTATTTGAGAGCATGTTCTGCACAAAGGTAGCATCGATTTTGATGCTATCAATCGGATAATTGTGTATATAGTTCAAGCTTGAGTATCCCGTACCAAAATCATCCAGTGCGACTTTAAAACCCAAGTATCGCAACGAGTTAAGTACCATCTGTTCACGGCCACTTTGTGAGAGTAAGACGGTCTCGGTGAGCTCTATAACAAAGTCTTTTGCTTCGTGCTGATACTTTTCAACCATGTTGGTTAAGTGATTAATATAACGGTTGGAATCAACCAGCTCATACGCTGAGCAATTGATGGAGAGTTTGACTTTATAGCCTAGGTTCGCTTCGAGTTCTTGCTTTGCGATACACGCGAGTTCAATAATCCGTTCACCTAACTCGATAATCAGGCCTGATTGTTCGGCAGCTTCAATGAACTCCGCTGGAGAGATATTTCCATAGATATTGCTATTCCAACGAGTCAAAATTTCAAAGTAATTCCAGCGGTCGCTCGTGATATCGACGATCGGTTGAACCACTACATACAACTCATCGCTGTCTTGTATATCAGTACTTAGTTGGATTCGCATTGCCTCAATAAGCTGCGTCCTACGGTGGTATAACGCACTAAGGTGTGTGTCGTAATGCTGAATCCGTGTATCGCGGTGTTTTTTACAATCTTTGAGAGCGAGACTGGCATTCAAAATCAGCTCATCGCTGTTCAACATATGTACTGGGGCACGCGCAATACCAATACTAACGGTGAAAGAAATCCGGTTAGATTTGTCGCTGTAGCCACTTTCAATTTTGTCGAGTACTTCCTGACACACGGCGACAGGATCTTCGTCGTACGTGATGAAGGCGAATTCATCTCCTGCGACACGGAACGCATTGTTTGGCGACGACAAACTCTGTTGAATGGCGTTAGCTGTGAACTTAATGATTTGGTCGCCGATATAGTTTCCGTTGATATCATTGATCGATTTGAAATTATCGATATCAAGATACGCCAAACTGAATGGGCGAGTCGCCTGCTGCGTTAATGTCTCCAAGGTATCAGCTAAACAGCTACGGTTGAGCAGTCCAGTTAGGTTATCATGCGATACCTCATAGCTAAGCTGATTAAGAAGCTTATCTGAACGTTCACTGACCCACTTTTCACGTAAGCTATGAATAATGACATTGGCATAAAATCGGTGGAAGTCGAGGATATCTTGCGCTTCTTTCGCGTGGATGCTTCGGGTAAAGGTAGACAGTAAAATTCCCAGAACTTCGCCATTTTGTGTCTTCAATGGCAGGCCAATGTATGCTTGAATGCCATCTTCTTGAAACATCTGATCTTCAGGAAAACGCTTGTATACCTGGTCTTGATAGAAAATATGTTCGCCAATGTCTTTCGCCACTTTTTCACAGGGGGTGCCTGAAAGGTGGTAGCTTAGGTTGTCTGTAATTTTTCCATTGCTGGCGAAGGAAATGGTATGAGCCGAATGCTGAAGATGCGCAACTTCTACAACGCAAGTGCAATGGCTCTGCAAGTGTTGATGAATATCTAGCGTGACTCGGTTTAGCTGAGCCGTGCCGTTTAGCTTCAATATCTCATCAATTTTGTGGAAACTGATTTGTACCTGACCCATTGAGCATTTCACCTAGCGTTGTTATTAACATATCGTGTAAGACACGACGAATTATTATTTGATATGCATCAAATAAACTATCGGTTACTAAGGCAGATTTTTCAAATTTTGTGAACGAACAAATCATTATTTTCATGTTTTTATGCTTGAACCTTTTAAAGCTATAGCGATAAAAACGCTAAGCTAGGCGCGCTTCTCCTCTTCCAATCGTGATTTGAGATAATCGAGGAACAGCTTAGTTCGGGTATGCTGATAATCCAGCTTTGGATAGTAGGCATATACAGTGGCTTTATCCGCTGTGATATCGGGCAGGATAGGGACTAACGCGCCGGATTTGAGATCATCTTTGATCATGACGTTGTTCGTCATCAAAATACCCATGCCTCTTTTGGCACCATGAAATAGCGCTTCTGGGTTGGTCGTGGCAAAGTTACCGGACAAGCTGATACGTTTGCCTCGATTTGTTTTGATTTCTCGTGAGGGTTTTTCTCCCCAAATCAGGACATTATGCTCTGTCAGATCCTCAACGCATTGTGGTGTGCCATATTTCTTTAGGTAACTAGGCGCGGCGTAAAACTGGGCTTTATGTTCGAAAAGTGCAGTAGCTTTGAAACTTAGAGAGTTCAGTTGCTCTAATTCCCGGCTAATAAACAGGTCTAAGCTTAGCTCTGGCAATTGGCCTGGTAGCGTTGTTGTTAATTGAAGTGTGATGTCTGGATATTTATCAAGAAAATCATCAAGATAATGAACTAGAAACTTGGAACCAACGGCCAGCGTTGCCCCAATTTTTAATAGCCCCGCTGGTGATTGGTTGACTGAGCGAGTTTCATCTAATACCGATTGCCATGAATCAAGCTGACTTTTTGCTCGTTGATAAAACAGCGCACCAGCTTCAGTTTGGCTAATTGAGCGGGTCGTACGTTTGAGTAGTTGAACGCCAATTTTATCTTCTAGCCATTGAACTCGCTTACTGATAGCTGAGCTGGTGGTATTGAGTTTCCGCGCTGCGGCATTAAAGCTACCTTCTTCGACCACACGAATATAACTCTTCACGCTTTGAATCCAGTCCATTGTATCTCCTTGGGAATTAATTCCTTTCCAACTTAGCTGATTATCATCTTTGAGTATCAAATATACACTGTTTGCCATCAATCTGTCACAAAGTAGGAGGAACGTTTGCGTAAAACACCATTGTTATTAGCGATGATGATCATTGCCACAGGCCAAGTTGGCGTCAGTATTTATCTTCCTTCTTTGCCATTGATTGGTCATGACTTGAATTTGCCGCAACATTCGATTCAGAATCTCGTCACGCTATTTCTCGTTGGCTTCGGTATCTCTCAGCTTTTTTACGGCCCATTGTCTGATGCGATTGGTCGTCGGCCGGTCTTTATTCTGGGGCAAAGTGTATATCTAGTTGGTACGGTTATTTGCATCGCGTTTTCGGACAACATTGTTGCCCTTGAAGCGGGACGGTTACTGCAAGGCCTAGGAGCGGGCAGCGCTTCGGTACTTGGTCGGTCAGTACTGCGTGATAGTTATGACGGTATGCAATTAACCAAAGCGCTATCTTATATTTCAGTCACTGCTTCAGCGATGCCAATTATTGCTCCGCTGTTTGGTGGCTGGATTGCTTTTCACCTGAGTTGGCATGCTGTCTTCGTGTTTGTGCTGATTTACTTAATGGCAATTTTTACACTTGGTTTATTGGTGCTGCCAGAAACGCTGCCTTATCCGAAGAGAAAATTTAAAGTAGGCGAAGTAAGCGCGAACTATTTGCGTCTGTTAACGAATACACAAGTGATTGGTAGTGCGAGCTACAACTGGCTTAGTTATTTATCGGCTCTGGTTACGCTCTCCTTGTATCCATTTTTAATGCAACAAGAGTTAGGATTAACGGCGGCAGATTACGGCTCGTTGATGATCATACCGTCAGTTGGTTTGCTGACGGGTAGCTTAGTGCTGAATTTGATCAATGCTCGTTACAAAGCTCAGCAAATCTTGCTGATGAGTTTCGCGATTGCTGCTATTGCTGGCTTCATGTTGTTGGTTACACCCTTCAGTGTATTTTCATTACTAGTGGCATTCACGTGTTTAAGTTTTGCTCAAGGAATGTCATTCCCGGTATCGATCAGTTTGCTACTTTCACCACATAAGCAACAGGCAGGCGCGGTTTCTGCGCTATCTGGTTCTATTCAAATGTGTTTAGCAGGTTTGTTTGGTGGGTACTTAGTAGACTCATGGGTTACGAATCAGCAGCAGCTTGGGGTGTTTTATTTGTTTATTGCGTTACTTTCTTGCTTTGTTCTTGTACTAAGCCAATTTCGTAAAGTGCCAGAAGGGACGGTTCAAGCAGAAACTTCCATCTGAATATACTTGCAACCAGAAGGTCGGCTTTCTAAAATGCGCAGCTAAATTAAGTCTGGCTTGTTGTGTATACTGAATGACTTGGTTTGAAAGGAAGAGGGCAAACCTTGATACTTCTCTCAAGCTTGGAATACATTTCTGCCCAATGGCTATCCGATCTCTAATCGTTAGGTGAAAGAATGCAACAAAACGAATTTGAAACACTGGTAAAAGAAATTACTCAGCAAGAAAGCATGCCAAAGGCACTTGAAATCTTGAAGGCGTGTGAGGAAGAAGAAGTTGCACAAGCGGCGCAATCCCTAACGGGTCAGTTTGGCCTTGCAGAAGTTGATGGTGAGAAACGTATTTACCATATTACCACTCAAGAAGATGAGTCCGGAGAAGAGCAAGAATACGTAGAGCACGTCATGAATGAAGGCGATCACTTGATCAAGTTTGCTGCGTGGTTCTTTGAAACATTCTTTGAAATCAAACAGAAAGATACGTACGTCGCAGCGGGTAAAACATACCAACAACCTAAGCGATAGACGCTCATTTCAAGAAATCCACGAAAATCAAACTGAAAGTTAATTACAAAATAAATGTGACTGGAGTCTTGTTTTTATCTAATTGTGGTGTAAAATTACAACATAGTTAAGTCAATACATTCAGGAGAAGGTCATGGGTAACGAACTTGGTGGTGCTTATATTGGCCAGATGATTGCAAAAGACGCGATGCACAAAGCGCTTTACGGTAAAGCGAAGAAGAAAAAAGCTTCTGTTTTTGCTCGTGTTATTAAAAAACTGGCGAAATAATTTAAAAAGCCCTGATTGAAAAATCAGGGCTTTTTGCTTTTCTCTGTTTTGTTGTTAGTAAGTAGCCAACATATTGCACAACATTGGCAAAACGCTACTCAAAGACTGATGACATTTAAATCTAGAATTACGCGGATTGGCTTGGTATCTCCACAACATTGTTAGGCACTTTATCTAGCCCCTTTGCTGATAACCACTTTTCTAAATCGTCAGCGCCTCCAATATATTTTCCATCTAACCAGATTTGCGGCACTGTTACCGGTGTTTTTTCGCCAATGATGGCTTTTACTTCAGGAATCATGCGGTATAAGGCGGCGCTGTCTTTAACTACATCATGGTACTCATACTGAACGCCAGCCTCGTCAAGTAATTGTTTGGCTTTGACACAGTAAGGGCAAGTTGCTTTACCATAAACAATGTTGCCTTTTAGCTCATCGCGTTTTACCCACTCAGCAATAACAGACTGTACAAGCACACCCCGATTCAATGCTTCTCCTTGGCTGATAACTTTCCCTTCGACAAGAAGAATGGGTGCATGCCAAGCACCAGCTTTTAATGGTTCCCACCAGTGCGATAACCAATCTTTTACTTCAAGTTCAACGGGCACATCGGCTAGTTCGTTTTCAAAAGTATCCTTTAAAATATCTTTGGTTAATGTACATTCACCACAAGGAATATTGACTTTGAATGGGCCCCAACTACCAGCCCAGCGATACAGTGTAATTTTGATTGGTTGACTCATATGGGTTCCTCATTTCCTTTCCTGAAAATATAGAACTTTTAAATTAGATTTTTCTTTCAACTAACTTTGTCTTTTTCGCTTCCCAATGCGTAATAAACGCAATAGATGCAATAATAATCGCAGCACCTAACCATAAACGACCAGGTGGCACCCAACCAAACACCAACCAACCAGCAACAACATTCAAAGGCAGTTTGGCGTGATCAAATGGTTGCACAAATGAGGCGTCTGCTACTGCATATGCTTTAACGATAGCCCATTGAGCGAGTGCTGTAAGTGCACCTGCGGCTAAAAGCACACCCCATATCGTCCACGTATCTGGCATAGTAAACGTCGGTATCGCTAACAAGATATTAAATGGTGTTATCAGCAGCAATAAATAGACAACCATGGTTGATGGCGGATCGTTTACCGACATTTTTTTTACCATTAATGAATACGCTGCCCAGAAAAATGCGGCGCCAACAGGGAGCAGGGTCGCCCATGTAAATGAGTCTGCCCAAGGCTCAAGAATGATCATGGCACCAACAAACCCCGTCAATGTCGCTAACCAGCGTGCAGTACCTACTTTCTCTTTGAGTAACAAGCCAGAACCAACTGTGGCAAATAACGGGGAGGTCATGAGAAGTGCAATACCTTGCCAAATTGGAACTGGGTAAGCGAGAGCCCATAACCAAAGTTGAATCCCGATAACAGAGAGAAAAATGCGGAATGCATGCCAGCCAAAGTGTTGGGTTCTTAAAGAACGTCTAATCCCAAGTGTACGTAGGTAGGGCAGAATAACAAATAAGGCGATTGCATATTGGAATAACGCAAATGTGGTGGAGGAGACACCAAAGTTGATGCTAGCAATTTGGGCGAAGCTGTTCACTATGGCGAATGCCAAGCCAGCTGTTAGCATCCAGGACGCACCTTGAACAGGATGATGATTCAATTGAAAAATTCCAGTTTGATAGAGGTGGCGGGATCATACGTCCTATTGTTTTTCGCGCCAATAAAAAAATGCCTCCCAGAGGGAGGCGACATTACCAATTCAAAGGACGTGCCTGTTATAACAGGTACAAAGAACGAGAAGCACAAACGCTGCCATGCATTTGCATAAATAATATTGCAGAACACGTGCCAACTTTTATATATTTGATTTTAAATGGTTTTTTGGTTTTTCTATGTTGTCGATTAGATGAAATGCACTAACTTAGTGATCAATCGCATTAAAAGAGGGCAGAAGTAGGCGTCGTTACGCTCGTTTTTCATTGCTGAGCGATGCTTGGATAGTGTGAAAACTTATCGAGTTGTGTTGGGTTACATAAAAAATGGCCAGCAAAGGTGCTGGCCAAGTGGACTCGCTCTTAGGACAAGAGTGAATTAGAAATCGTAACGTACGCCTAGGCGCAGTGTATCTTCGCCTTCTGTTACTAGACCTGTTGTTGCATCTTTTGCTTCATCAAGTTGGTTGATGTAGTAAGACAGGTAAGTACGGAAGTTGCTGTTTAGTTTGTAGTAACCAACAAGCTCGATACCTTCAACTGTGTCGTACTTTGAACCGTTGTCTGGATCATTCTCTTGAGCTGTGTATAGAGCTGCAAGTGTCACTTTGCTTGCTACTTTGTAGCTTGCGACTAGCTCGTAAGCCGTAAAGTCTTCAGAGTCAGTCAGGGAACCTTGAGAATAAGTACCTGCTAGGTAAAGGTTGTCCATCGAGTAAGCGATACCACCTAGAATTTGATCTTCAGAGTTATCTTTATCTACATCGCCACCAGAGTATGCAAGACCAAAGTCGAGGCCCATTGGTAGTGAGTACATTCCAGAGATGCCGTATTTATCTTCGTTATCGCTAGAGTTTGCTTGGTAGGTTGCTTGAAGTTGTAGTGCATCAAACGCACCACGGTATGCGAAAACGCTGTCTTGCTTATCAGAAGACGAATCAATAACTTGCTGAACACCAGAGAATTCTGTGATATCCGTCATGTCAGAGATGATGACTGCAGCCATGTCTTGACGACCTACAGAGAAAGCACCGATATCAGAGTCGACGCCTGCATACATGTAGCGGTTTTTGAATTCACTCTTGCCCGTTTTTTGTTCGGCTTCGTAAACACCGAAAGCAGAAAGGCCGTTGCCGATGTTTGTTTTACCTTTTAGGTTAAGACGAGCACGGCTTTTATCTTCCATGGAACCTTCAACTTCAGCACCGTCTGAACCGATGAAGTCACCACGAAACTCAACGCGGCCGCCAACTTTTAATTCAGTACCGTCGTTTTTGTATACAGTTGCTGCGAATGATGGTGCTGATACCAATGCTGTAAGAATTGCAGTAGTTAGTGCTGCCTTTTTCATTTTCTTATTACCCTAGTTGTAATCGATGGGCTTTCTTGCCCGATGTGTTGATGACGCTAAGGTAAAGGCTGAAAATGAAAGATAGATTTCTGTTAAGTTATGATTTGATTGCACTTTTATTGCTGGCGAGAATAAGTGCCCCTTCTCATACCACTTATAAAAAGAAAGGTTTATCTTTTTTGAGGTTTTTTCCTCTCCGTTGAAGACTGTGTTTTTTTCAAAAAGTTCCTGAATTGTTTCTTGACCCTAAATGTAAGTAAACATTTCAATTTGGCAGGGAAGTTTGGCCTAAAAATAGCGAATCATCAGCTATTTGTGAGCTAACTCTCTCTAAAGCATTTCTTATTGTAAGGTTTTTATTTCTCGATTTCTTGAAGGCTAAGTAAACGATTGCTTTTTAGGTTTTGTCTGAGATCTTTTCACTCGGTTGTCAGGAACTAATCAAATAAAGTGTCGGCAGTTGTTACACAAAGGTAAAACTAATCTGGTGGAAACGATGCCTCGGATAGCCTTTGTATTCCTCTCTTTGTTCATCATTTCGTTTTTACGAAAGTGAACCAAAGCCGGGTCTAAAACTGACTAACCAACTAATAAGTAATGGATTTAGAAATGAATAAAAAATTATTAGCAGCGGCAATCGCGGCAGCAACCTTCGGTACTCAAGCAGTTGCAGTGGAACTATATAATAACGATGGCACAACATTTTCGATGGGCGGCCACGTTTCTGTTAATTTAAATGGATCAGAGCAAGGTGACACGGATGTGGGTACTAACTCTCCTCGTATCAATATCTCTGCGACACAGGATTTGGGTAATGGCTTCACCGCAGACGCACGTGGTGAATGGGCGCTAAACTACTTAGACGGTGGTGAAGAGTCGTTTAAAACTCGTCTAGGTTACTTAGGTATAACGCATGAGGTTTATGGTCGTGCAGTAGGTGGTACGCAATGGTCACCTTACTACGATGTCGCAGGTATTGCAGATATGCCAATCGCGTTTGCCAACGACTTCATCTATGACGATCATGGAAACCTTGGCACTGGCCGTGCGGATAAAATGCTTTCTTACCGTAATGCCATCGAGCTGGGTGAAGCGGGTGTGATCAACTTTGGTCTTGGTTGGCAGGGTGCAAACGATGATTACACGCGCAACGATGCTGGAGTTATAACTGGCGGTGCTAAATACGATGACCGTGTGCAAGCTGCGCTTTCTTACTCAATCATGGGCGCTAAAATCGGTTACTCTTACAATGGCGGCGATTTCCAGCACCCTGCATATGCAGGTAAGCACACGGCGGAATCACACGTTGTATCAGCATCTTACGGTGCGTACGGCCAAGGCCTATTCCTTGCTGCGGTTTATGGTTCAAACGAAAACATGAACTTCAGTGCAAAAGGCGACCGTTTAGAAGAAAGTGATGCATACGAAGCGATCATCGCATACGCTCTAGCAAACAGCCTAAACTTGAGTGTTAACTATGAGATGGTGGAAGGTAAAGAGTTTAAGAGCTCTAAAACAGAAACTGCTCGTGAAGAAATGGCACTACAAGCAGAATACAACTTCACGCCTAAATTTGTTGGTTACGCGGGTTACCAGTTTGACCTAAATGACGACAATGGTCGTGAAACTGATGACAAATGGGCGTTAGGTGCTCGTTACTACCTATAATAGGATTTAGCGAGAACTATTATTCAGCTCATTGATCTAAAGCCAGCCTCGTGCTGGCTTTTTTGTCTATTTGTTTTACAAATACTTTGCTGTTTCAATTAGATGATACAAAACTCAAAACGGGGTGAATGTCTTATTTTTTACACTAGAGGTTGCTATTTAGTGTCGTTAAGTCAATAGGTTAGATTATGATGGGATTTTTGTTTTGCAGGGAAGAATGATGAGTGTTATTCAAGTTGAAGAAAAGAAAGTAGAAGTGGGTAAAGTGCTTTGTGTTGGACGAAATTACGTTGAACATATTCATGAGCTTAATAATGCAATGCCTGAGCAAATGGTGGTATTTAATAAACCCGCAACTTCCGTATCAACAACTCTGCGTTCATTCCATCAAGAGCCCCTTCATTATGAGGCTGAAATCTGCTTTTTGATCAAGGATGGACGTTATTCAGCGGTTGGTTTGGGATTGGATCTGACCAAGCGTGGTTTGCAATCCTCGCTTAAAAATCAGGGGTTGCCGTGGGAGCGTGCTAAGGCATTTGATGGCTCTGCTGTGTTTAGTCGGTTTGTCTCTTTGGATAACATTGATATCAACGATCTTAACCTTGAGCTCTTAATTAACTGTGTTCGTGTACAAAAAGGTCACGTTAACCAAATGCTCTACCCGCCGCTAACTATCCTGGATGAATTAACCAGTTACACAACACTTCAAGATGGCGATGTAGTGATGACTGGTACACCAAAGGGCGTTGGTGAGGTACATGAAGGTGACATCTTCCTTGGTCGATTAAAGTGTGGCGATGTCACCTTGTTGGAGATTGAGTGGTTGGCGGATTAAAGCCAAATTCGTAGAACGAGAAATACCACCATACTGATAACCGTCGTTAAAAGAACATTTTTAGTAAAATACGCGATTAAAGCAGCCAGTACGGCAGCCAGTAAAAATGGGTTTTGCACATTGACGCTGAGCTCCCCATCGGGAATGAAAACGATAGGTGCCCAGATCGCAGTCAGTACTGCTGGGCTAGCGTAATTGAGTACTTTTTGAGTGCGCGTCCCTAATCGCAATGGTAGCTTGGGTTCTAAAAACAAGTAGCGGCTGGTGAAAACAAGTACCGTCATCAGTAAAATAGCCAACATGATCATTAGCGTTTCTCCTTTACTTGTTCCACAAAGTAACCAGTAAGCATGGCTAAAATGCTTGAAATCATCAAACTTCCCTCAATTTGATAATAGGTTAGGGCAACCGAGCTCACCAAAGCCACAAGAACACTCGCGAGCACCGCTGCATTTTTAATAGTCGGAACTACAATTGCGATAAAAGTTGCGGCCACAGCAAATTCCAAACCCATTTCGTTCAGTTCAGGGATTAGACTTCCCGCAATAATGCCCGTCAATGTCGCGACATTCCAAAACAGGTAAAAACTCAGACCAGCCCCAAGTGCATACCAGCGATTAAATTGTTTATCGGAATGGTGGCCTACAATCGCAAACAGCTCGTCAGTAAGTAAGAAGCCGAGTGATAATCGCCATTTTAGAGGGAGCGGTGAAATTTTACTGCGCATCGATACACTGTAGAGGAAGTGTCGAGAGGTGATAAAAAACGTTGTCAGTAACATGGTCACTAGACCTGCTCCCGTTTTAATCATTCCCATCGCGACGAGCTGTGCAGAACCTGCGAACAAAATGGCGGATAGTGCTTGTCCTTCCAAAGGGTGAAGCCCAGTATCAATTGCGAATGAGCCTGCGAGTAAGCCCCAAGGGAGCACTGCGATACTCAGAGGCATCATCGCAAGTGTACCTTGCCAAAATAGCGTGGCTTTTGATTCTTTTTTTAACGGCAAAGTGTGGTCCATAGTTTCTTCTTATTTATTCCTAAATCAGATTACCAAGATAGCTCGGTAGTCGCATAACGCCTTGTACAATATTGCTGCTTTAGCTGTGACGGACGTATTGGCCGGGAGTGACGCCCATGGCTTTTTTAAAGTGTCGATGCAGATGGC
This sequence comes from Vibrio sp. Vb0598, assembly GCF_033338935.1. NCBI lineage: Bacteria > Pseudomonadati > Pseudomonadota > Gammaproteobacteria > Vibrionales > Vibrionaceae > Vibrio > Vibrio sp. Vb0598. The sequence continues at coordinate 108,564 of NZ_JAWOTP010000002.1, forward strand.
TTTGATCATGGAAGCCGCATTCTTGTGCCACGTCTGAAATTTTTTGTCCCATTTTTAGTAGCTTCTTCGCCATACGTAAACGTTGCTGAATTTGATAGGCATGAGGCGGAAAGCCAAATTGCTTTTGAAACTCTCTCAACAGATGAAAAGGGCTTAATCCAGACAGTTTCGCGAGTTCTTCTAGTGAGACGTCCGTTTGTGGAAAGTCTTCCAAAAATTCTCTGACTAGCTGCACTTGTCGCTGAGCTCTGGTTGACTCTTTCAGTGGTGCCCGATGAGTGCTGTGTTTACTGGCTAGCTTGATCAACGTGCCGTAAACCAAAGTTTCTCTCAATAAACGGTTGTCTGATTTTTCTAGTGTTTCAAATACCAGTCGTAACTGACTAGCCAGCTCAGGATCGTAAACCACAGGTTGAGGGAAATAGGGCAGAGCTACATTTGGTGAGCCAAGCTCTTGTCCTAAAGTTTGAAACTGCTGAGGTACGGGGTACATTGCTTTGTATTCCCAGCCGCCTTCCGAGGCTGAATGCCCGTTGTGTACTTCATCTGCATTAACAAGGATGATGCTGTCCTGTGGCGCGATATGATTCCCGCCCGTCCTAAAAAATTGTTGTGCCCCTTTTTCGATGACACCAATAGTGTAACCTTCGTGGCTATGGCGTGAAAAATTCTGCTTCTCATACTTTGCATCGAGAAGTTCTAAACCGCCGAGCTCTTGAGCTATCTTGAAGGTAGCGATTTCCTTATTCTTTTCTTTCATCTTTATCCGGTCTGCTCAAGAAAATCATTTTAGAAGTGTAACGGATCCATCGTGCTTATTTTTGTACAAAATTGCTATTCGATTTTGATAAACAGGCGAATTGATTGCTATTTTTCGGCTGGGCAAACTATGATTTTTATTTTTTGATTTATCTTGGCTATTTTGGGCTGGATGATGTCATTTTGTTGGTATAACATTCGCCGCCTTGTTGTAGAAAAGCGGTTCCATCATGATTGATTTATCTGTACTTCCTGTTTATCTCACCGCAGTAGTGGCTTTGTTGCTGTTACCAGGGCCCGATATGTTGCTGATAGCGAGCTCTAGTATGAGTTACGGTAAGAAGGTCGGTCTTTTTGCTAGCTTAGGCAATGCGACGTCTGGTGTTATTCTTACTTTGCTTGCTGCAATGGGCGTATCTACCCTGATTGCCATGAGCCCAATAGCCCTTAAAGTCCTTCATCTATTAGGTGGCGCTTACTTGCTAAAAATGGGTTGGGACTGCTTACGAGCTGAGGCCTCTTCGGCTCCAGAGCTTGATGGTCAAAACAAAATGGCATCAACTTATTATCAGCGTGCTTTGATGAGTAATTTGCTTAACCCTAAAGCCTTGGTCTTTTTTGTAATGTTTTTGCCGCAGTTTGTCTCAAGCAATATCACGGCATCTTCCGGTGAGCAGATGCTAGCGCTAGGGTTATTGTTGAACGTTCTTGGCTTGTCATTCAATTTATTACTTGTTGGGTTAGCAGGCACATTGGGCAAAGGGCTGCTCGAGAACGAAAAATTCCGCACGTATCAACATAAACTAATGGGGTTAGTGTTTGTTATTCTGGCGTTGTGGATGCTGAGTAGTTTCGCCTTGTAAAGTTATCATATTCCATCAGAAAGCCAGCAATTGCTGGCTTTTTGTTTTAGGATATTGGTGTTTCCTAAGGAGAGGGTATATGAAGCTTGAATTTTGTTTAAATCCAGATCAAACAGACCTTGATTTTGTTCGTGAAGGTATTCGATCTTATAACCGACTGCATTTACCTGAAGGGGAAGTGCATGCTGTAGGCTGTTTCGCAAAAGATGAGAATGGCAAGATCATGGGTGGCTTGACTGGCGAAATGTTTAAAAATACGGTGTTTGTTGAGTTTTTGTGGGTAGACGCTGAAAGTCGAACCTCTGGTCTCGGTAGCCAATTAATGTCGATGCTAGAACAAAGAGTAAAGCCTCACGGGGTTACCCATGTTTATTTGGATACCTACAGCTTTCAAGCTCTTGAGTTCTATCTCAAATTAGGTTTTGAGAAAGTGGGGCAGTACTCAGGTTATCCTGCAGAGGGCATCCACAAGCACTTTCTACAAAAGGAAATTGTAGGCTAGGGAAAAGCACGGGTTAGCTTGACTTGTTCTAGTCAAAATCAAAAAAAGAGGCGCGAATTTGCGCCTCTTGTTGTATCAAATATCTATGTTTCTCTTTGACTTACAAACTTTGCTGGTGCGCGTCGATAAGTTCGTTCATTTTCGCTTCTGCTGCTTGCTGTGCTTGCTCATAGCTCATATCCGCAGGGAAGAGGTTGATGACTTCGTAGTAACATTTTAGTTTTGGCTCAGTACCAGAAGGACGAACAATCACGCGTGATTGATCTTCTAGGTGATAAATCAATACGTCACTTGCTGGTAAGTCAATGGATTCTTCAGAGCCGTCGTCAAACATGCGAACCGATGTTTTAAGATCTTCGGTTACTGCAACTTTTTTACCAGCAATCTCTGTTGGTGGATTTGCTCGGAGTTTGTCGCCGATTGGTGGAGAGTTCGGGTCGAGAGCGATGCTGCGTTGTGCGTTGAAGTAGAAACCGTGCTCGCGGTACAGCTCTTCCAGTTTATCCCACAGTGTTTTGCCTTGCGTTTTAAGTTTGCCTGTTAGCTGTGAAAACGCGACGATTGCAGATAAGCCATCTTTGTCCCACACCTTGTTACCCACGGTATAACCGAGCGCTTCCTCATAAGCAAACAAGAATGGGTTGGTTTCTGTCTCTTGTTCCATGGCAACGTTAGTAAGCCATTTAAAGCCAGTTAATGTTTGATAGTATTGTGCGCCATGCGCCTTAGCGATGCTGCTCAGCATTCTTGAGGATACGATGGTGTTGCCAACCAAAGCGTTAGGTTGCTGTTCCAACAAGTAATCGCCAAACAGTGAGCCCACCTGATCACCCGTTAGCATTTGATACTCGCCATCTGGGCGTTTAACTGCCACGGCAAAACGGTCTGCATCTGGATCGTTCGCGCAAGCGATATCGGCATCTACGGACTTACCTAATGCCATCACCATATCCATTGCACCGGCTTCTTCAGGGTTTGGGAAGTTGACGGTCGGGAAGCTTCCATCAGGTTCGCGCTGTTCCTTAACACTTGCCACTTTTTGGAAGCCTGCGTCGGCAAGTAGCGTTTCCGCCATATTCGCGCCAACGCCATGCATTGCGGTGTAAGCAATAGATATATCGGTATTGTTGTCAGGAGTAAGCAGCGCGTTTTCATTCATTGTCTTACGGTAAGTTTGGTAGTAGTCGTCTTCCAACCAAACTAACAAACCGTGCTGTTTTGCATCATCGAGAGACATTAAAGGTAATGGCTTCGTTGTTGCGTCATCAATTTTCGCTGCGATTCCAGAGTCGTGCGGAGGAATAATCTGTGCGCCATTCTCCCAATATACTTTAAAGCCATTGTATTCTGGTGGATTGTGACTGGCAGTAACAACAACAGCGGCCGCTGCATTCAATGTACGGACACCAAACGCGACAATTGGGGTTGCTGCAACGTCATACGTTAGGTAAACCTTGATACCAAGGGCCGTCAGTACGGATGCGGTATCATGCGCGAATTGTTTTGAATCGGGACGACCGTCGTAGCCAATAACGACACCACGACTCGCGGCATCTTTGACTTGCTCAAGCAAATAGTGCCCTAAACCAGTGGCGGTCTCTTGAATCACCAAGCGGTTCATTCGGTTTGGACCTGCGCCCACTTTGCCACGTAAGCCTGCAGTACCAAAGGCAAGGCGTGAGCCAAAGCGATCAGTAAGTTCTTGTTCATTGTTCGTATCGACGAGGTGTTGTAGCTCTTCACGAGTCTTAGGATCAGGGTCTCGTTCTAGCCATTGCGTAATTAGTGCTGTCATATCAGTCATTCCTTAGTAGGGGGAGCCTACTTTCTTGGACACTTCGTTTGGTAAGTATCTCAATGTTTTCTTTTAAATCAATGTAAATGGTTCTCAATTACATTTCAAAGAGGGCAATCGATAAACCGAATTAATTTTTCTTATCCGAACAAAATTTAATCATATTTAATTTCTTGAAGAACCTTGGAACTATAACTAGCCTTTTAACATAAATATAACAAACCGTGTCGAAATCGTAGTTTTTGTGATTTTTCGTAAAGTTGTTCGATATTTGCATCGGGACGCAAGGAAGCTCGCGTAGGCGTAGCGGCTGAGCAGAGGAGAGATCTTTTGAAAAGATTAACGACTACTCTAGCCTTATCACTGAATGTGATTTTAATCACATTTTCCTCTTTTGGTTGGTCAAAGGAAAATGACTACAACATGACAAAAGGGGTCACAGAGATAAGTGGGCAAGTGTATGAATTACATATGCTGATTTTCTATATCTGCTGTGTAATTGCTTTGATTGTTTTTGGTGTGATGTTCTATTCCATCTTTCGTCATCGCAAGTCAAAAGGAGCAGTTGCCGCACATTTCCATGAAAGCACAAAAGTGGAAATTATTTGGACGGTCATACCCATCATCATTCTTGTCGCTATGGCGATTCCCGCAACAAAAACTCTAGTAGCAATGGAAGACACAAGCCAATCGGATATCACGGTCAAGATCACAGGCTCGCAATGGAAATGGCATTACAGCTATTTTGGCGAAGATGTTGAGTTTTTTAGTTTGCTTGCCACCAGCCAAAAACAAATTGATGGAATCGAAGCTAAAGGCGCACATTACTTACTGGAAGTAGACAACCCTTTGGTGTTGCCTGTGAATCGCAAAGTGCGTTTTTTGATGACTTCTGATGATGTCATTCACTCTTGGTGGGTACCGGACTTTGCCGTCAAGAAAGACACCATTCCAGGTTTTATTAATGAAGCATGGACAAGAATTGATGAGCCAGGCGTATATCGCGGTCAGTGTGCGGAGCTATGTGGTCGTGCACACGGATTTATGCCAGTGGTGGTGCATGCGATGGAAGAAGAAAAGTTCGATGAATGGCTAGCGAGTAAGAAGCAAGAACTCGCACTTCAAAAAGCGGCGGCACAAGAAGCGCTCTCTCAAGACTTATCTATGGACGAATTGATGTCGCAAGGCGAATCGATATACACGGCGCGTTGCGCTGTGTGTCATCAGGCAAATGGTGAGGGGATTCCGGGTGCATTTCCCGCGATTAAAGGCAGTCCTATTGCAACCGGAGATGTTACAGAGCACATAGATATTATTGTCAACGGTCGCCCTGGCACCGCAATGCAGGCTTTTTCTAATCAGTTAAGTGACAAAGAAATTGGCGCGGTTATCACATATCAACGAAATGCATGGGGCAACGATACTGGCGATACAGTGCAAGCATCCGATGTGAATGCCTTTAAGGCACAAGGCAGTGCTAAGGAGGAAATATGAGTAAGCCAATAGATAAGGCAGTGAAGTCTGCGCCAGCAGAAGCCAGTGCGAACAGTACGATTGCGATTGATGATGGTCACGAGCATCATGCACCCCAGGGCATCACTCGTTGGTTGTATTCTACAAGCCATAAAGACATAGGCACCCTCTACCTTTGGTTTAGCTTTGCGATGTTTCTAACAGGTGGTGCGATGGCTATGATCATTCGTGCCGAACTGTTCCAGCCAGGGCTACAGCTAGTCGATCCGCAGTTTTTTAATCAAATGACCACGGTACACGGTTTAGTAATGGTATTTGGTGCGGTGATGCCAGCATTTACGGGTCTTGCTAACTGGATGATCCCGATGATGATCGGCGCTCCAGATATGGCGCTGCCGCGTATGAACAACTTGAGCTTTTGGATCTTACCTTTTGCATTTCTTATTTTGTTGAGCTCGTTGTTTTTACCTGGTGGCGGTCCTGATTTTGGTTGGACGTTTTATGCTCCGCTGTCCACGACTTATGGCCCGGATAGCACTGCGCTGTTTGTATTCTCTGTTCATATCATGGGTATCAGCTCCATTATGGGCGCGATCAACGTTATCGTGACGATCGTAAATATGCGAGCTCCGGGAATGACTTGGTTCAAGTTACCAATGTTTGTTTGGACTTGGCTAATCACCGCTTTCTTGTTGATCGCGGTTATGCCGGTACTAGCGGGTGCGGTGACCATGGTTCTTACTGACAAATATTTCGGGACTAGCTTCTTTGACGCAGTTGGTGGTGGTGACCCGGTAATGTTCCAACACATCTTTTGGTTCTTTGGTCACCCAGAAGTGTACATCATGATTTTACCGTCGTTTGGAATCATCTCCGCTATTCTGCCTGCTTTCAGTGGTAAGAAGCTGTTTGGTTATCATTCGATGGTTTACGCGACGTGCAGCATTGCATTGTTATCTTTCCTTGTGTGGGCGCACCACATGTTTACCACGGGGATGCCAGTTTTTGCTGAGCTCTTCTTTATGTATTGCACTATGCTGATTGCGGTACCAACGGGGGTGAAAGTCTTTAACTGGGTTGCCACCATGTGGCGTGGAGCTCTGACATTTGAAACGCCAATGTTGTTTGCCATTGCCTTTATTGTGCTTTTTACTATTGGCGGCTTCTCGGGACTGATGTTGGCGATTGTGCCGGCGGATTTCCAATATCATGACACTTACTTCGTGGTTGCCCATTTTCATTATGTGTTGGTATCTGGTGCGGTATTCTCGATCATGGCAGCGGCATACTACTGGCTACCTAAGTGGACGGGCAATATGTACGACCACAAGCTGAGTTTATGGCATTTCTGGTGCTCAATTATTTCCGTCAATGTCCTGTTTTTCCCAATGCACTTCCTAGGCTTAGCAGGCATGCCAAGGCGCATACCGGATTACGCCATTCAGTTTGCTGATGTTAATCAAATAGTATCAATTGGTGGGTTTGCATTTGGGTTGTCACAACTGATCTTCTTATGGTTGGTGATCAAGTGTATTCGTGGCGGGGAGAAGGCTTCTGCAAAACCGTGGGAACGTGCGGAAGGTTTAGAGTGGACAGTGCCAAGCCCTGCGCCGCATCATACGTTTACTACACCGCCTAAGATTGACTAGCAAAGAGTGGGGTGAGTGACATGAAACCGAATCCATCAAACAAGAAGCTCACAGTGAAGTTGCTTTTGGCGACCCTGTTAATGTTTGGCTTCGGCTATGCACTGGTCCCACTTTATGACGTGATGTGCGACGCACTGGGAATCAATGGAAAGACAAGTGAAGTGGCCGCCATTCAACCGACAGGTATGCAACCGGACATGAGCCGAACTATTCGCGTGGAGTTTATGGCGCATGTCAGCCCAGATATGCCTTGGGAGTTTAGACCCAAAGTGATTTCGATGGATGTTCACCCAGGTGAAGTCGTACAAACCGAATACCTTGCATTTAATGAAAGCGGGCAGAAGTTGGTGGGGCAAGCCGTTCCTTCTGTTTCTCCCGGGACTGGAGCTGCTTACTTCAATAAGATTGAGTGTTTTTGCTTTAACCAGCAGCCTCTGGATGGTAAACAGCAAGCTCAAATGCCGTTGATTTTTTATATCGAACCGGACTTGCCGGAGTCTATACACACGTTAACGCTGTCTTACACACTCTATAAACTTCCCCCTCCTACAGGCTCTTAGCCACTCAGGGAGAGAGATACAGACCAAGGTTGGTCAGTAAGGAGAGAAATTATGAGTAACAAGCCAGGAACATATTATGTTCCCGCTCAAAGTAGCTGGCCGATCATCGGTGCATTTGCTCTGTTTTTGGTTGCTGTTGGCGCAGGCATGACCGTCCAGGGGACACAAAGTGACGGTGCAGTGGGAACCATTGGTGGCATTGTGCTAGCGGTGGGCTTCTTGTTCTTGCTTTACATGTTGGCGGGTTGGTTTAGTAATGTGATTACTGAATCACTGAGTGGAAAATACAGCTCGCAAATTACTCGTTCTTTTCGCCAAGGAATGAGCTGGTTTATCTTTTCTGAAGTGATGTTTTTTGGTGCCTTTTTTGGTGCCTTGTTCTACGCCAGAATGATTTCTGTGCCTTGGTTAGGTGGGGCAGATAATAACTTCATGACTAACGAAGTCCTGTGGCCAACCTTCGAAGCGATGTGGCCACTCACACTGACACCGGGGGGAGAAACAACACAAGCTATGCCGTGGCAGGGCATACCCCTTACCAATACTATCTTGCTGCTATTGTCGTCTATTACGCTACATATGGCGCATATAAGCCTTGAACAAGACAAAAGAACGGCACTGATTGTTTGGTTAGAGATAACCATCGTACTTGCTGGCTTTTTCCTATATTACCAAGCGGTTGAGTATGTTCATGCTTATCAAGACATAGGGCTCACGTTGCAGTCCGGTATTTACGGTAACACGTTCTTCATGTTGACGGGGTTCCACGGTTTACACGTTTGTCTTGGGACTATCTTCTTGATCGTGCTGCTGTTCAGAATCGCTAAAGATCACTTTTCGCCAAAGAACCATTTTGCCTTTCAAGCGGGCAGCTGGTATTGGCATTTCGTGGATGTGGTTTGGTTATGTCTGTTTGTGTTTGTTTACGTACTTTAGGCGCACTGTGAACTCTTGGTTCGACTAATAAGGGCGAGGGTTTGGTGCTAGCCAACCCGAGCTGAGCGCAATAAGCAAAAGGACGACCACCAAAGCGGAGAACATGACTCGACGGCCTAAGTAATGACTCATGGGTTTGTCTCTTTTTTCAGGATTATCTGGGTCTTCACGAACCATTTCGATAAGCGCTTTTGCGAGGTTGAAGATAATGAAAAGCAGCAAAAGGACAAGCGTCAGTTTGAATAGAAATACGGTGGACATGGCACCTCCGGTTTCATCATTGTTGTTATCAAGACAATTATGGCTATCGAAACGGTTTTGGGTTGCAGTTGGTTTAACTGTGGTTGTGTTTTCTCTTTTGGTCAAACTGGGTTTTTGGCAGTTTGAGAGAGGGCAGGAAAAACAAGCATTGGAACAAGCCATTCTCGCGCGTGCGGATAGTGCGTACCAAGCACTAAGCGTCGTTCTTGAAGACAACGACTGGCGAGAGGAAAGTATCCTCGGGAAAAAAGTGGAAGTTAATGTTGTTCCTCTGGCGTTTCCCGTAATTTTGTTAGACAACCAAACGCATAAAGGCAGTGTGGGATATTTAGCATTTCAGATTGTATTGACGAGCGATGAGCCTAGTGCCTATGCGTTATTGGAGCTTGGTTTTGTCGAGGGAAGAGCAGAACGCTCAGTGTTACCAACGGTCACCAAACTCGATAATTCGACTTTCATCACAGGACGCCTGTACCGAAAATCTACTAATCCACTGAGTTCAGAGTTAATGCCGGAAGTTGGCGATGTTATTCGCGTGCAAAACCTAAACATCGCGCAATTGAATCAGCTACTGAATATTGAACTTATGCCCGCAGTCTTGCAGCCAGACAATTTAACTCGTTGGCCCTATGACTTTCCTTGGAATCCATTGCCACTCAATAGTGCCAAACATTTTGGCTATTCGATTCAATGGTTTTCGATGGCAGGTGTTTTCTTATTACTGACTTTAATTGTTTTTGTTCGTTGGCAAAAAAAGTTGCGTCACATGGAGGTGAAGCATGACATCTAAAGTAACCAAAGGACGACTAATGTTGATTGCGCTGGTTTGTACGTTCGCGCTTCCCGCTGTCATTGCAAAAGTCATTCTCACACAAGGGTGGTATCAAAGCGGAGTGACCAATAGAGGCGAGTTAGTCGAACCATACACGACGTTAGAGCAGCTTGGTCAAGAGTCACCTCTCAAAGACCATGGTTGGCAACTCGCTTATGTATTGCCTAACGAATGCACTGAACAGTGTAAACAGCAGCTTTACCTGCTTCAGCAAAGCCATGTTGCTTTAGGTAAGTATCAAGAGCGAGTAGTGCCAGTCGTTTGGCAGACTGAGCATTCAGATCCCATGGAAGTATCGATGTTAGCGATGCAAATGAATGAATTGGTTACCGCTAAAGTGAAACCTGGGCAAATGTTGATCGTTGATCCTCTTGGGCAACTGGTGATGTCTTACTCGCCGAAACCAAATGAGGACTTAGTCCTAATGAATAAAGGTATGTTGGCGGACTTACGCAAGCTCTTAAAACTGTCACGAGTCGGTTAGAGGAAGTGCATATGAAATTAATTCAGTTGGTTAGATTCAGTTTGCTCCTAACTCTCGTGGTGATCATGCTAGGGGCATATACTCGCCTTTCAGATGCAGGGTTAGGTTGCCCGGACTGGCCTGGTTGTTATGGGCACTTTTCTGTGCCGCATCAAGAAGAAGACGTCATACGTGCTAACCTGAACTTCCCCGAGCGGGCAGTAGAGCATGAGAAAGCATGGCTTGAGATGATTCATCGCTATTTTGCAGGAACGTTAGGTTTAGTCATTTTTGCGATGGCAGCGATATCAATAAGGTCTGAGCGTGTAAATTCAACCATTCCGATGTTGCTCAGCGTATTGGTGATTGGGCAGGCACTTTTGGGAATGTGGACAGTTACTCTTAAATTAATGCCCGTCATCGTGATGCTTCACTTGCTCGGTGGTTTTGTTTTATTGGCGTTACAGGCGATTTTTTACTGCCAATTAAAAGCGCAAAACAATCTCTATTTCTCTCCATCTTCTAGCTCTCTGAGAGGCTTTTCATTGTTGGTTTTCCTGGTTGTTTTGGTGCAAGTGCTCCTTGGAGGATGGACTTCGTCAAATTATGCTGCGCTGATGTGTACCACACTGCCGATTTGTGAGGGAGACTGGATGAGCCATCTCTCATGGAAAGAAGCGTTTTCTTTCTGGCAAACTGGATTCGAGAATTATGAATTTGGTGTCTTGGAGTATCCGGCAAGAATGACTATACACGTCACTCATCGTATAGGTGCTATTGTTACCGCCACCGTGGTATTGGCTTATAGTATTGGGCTTATGAGGCAAGATTCTCATCATTCACAGAGAATCGGAGGGTGGTTGTTATTCACTCTGGTGTGCCAAATTATGCTGGGTGTAAGCAACGTAGTATTTCAACTTCCTATCTATGTCGCGGTGGCGCACAACCTTGGTGCCGCTGTTATGTTGAGTCTCGTTTGTGTTAGCCAGTTTTACTTGTGGCAGGGTAAAACGGCTTGGAATTACACCGCGAAAGGAGTTCGCTATGAGTAAAGAAATCGCGCTGTCGTTAAATGGGCGAAAGCGACTAAGTTCCGTTTATTTGAAGTTAACGAAACCTAAAGTGGTGGCGTTAATGTTGGTGACGGCAGTAGTAGGGATGAGCTTAGCCCCGGTTGATGATTTCCCCTGGTTGCAGGCGGTAGTTGGCCTAACGGGGATTGGTCTGATGGCAGGGTCTGCGGCAGCGTTTAATCATCTAATTGACCGCCGAATTGATGCGAGAATGGCACGCACACACAAACGACCATTGCCATCGGGTGAGACTAAGCCATCATCGGTGATAGCCTTCGCTACAGTTTTAGGTGTCTTAGGGTTTGTACTTCTCTATGCGATGGTCAACCCGCTGACGGCATGGTTGACTTTGATGAGTTTGCTCGGCTATGCGATGGTATACACAATGTACCTCAAACGTGCTACGCCCCAAAATATCGTCATTGCAGGGATTGCCGGTGCGATGCCGCCTCTTCTCGGTTGGACTGCTGTAACAGGGCAATTACATGCGAATGCTTGGCTGCTCGTGATGATCATTTTTATCTGGACGCCACCACATTTTTGGGCTCTGGCTATTCATCGTGTCGAGGATTACCGCAAGGTAGATATTCCCATGCTGCCAGTGACACACGGCATTGAGTACACCAAAACTTCTATTCTGTTGTATACGGTGCTATTGACTTTGGTTTGTGTCCTACCGGTTTTGGTTGGTATGGTCGGCGTGGTGTATCTTTTTGCCTCGCTACTCCTCAATGCTGGCTTTATGTACCATGCATGGAAGCTAAAATATGCACCAGAGCCAAATGCCGCGATGGAGACGTTTAAATTCTCTATCTATCATCTTTTGGCGTTGTTCATTGCATTGCTTTCGGATCACTATATTGGTTTTTAACCTCTCTTAAAGCAGAAAACGCCGCGTGGTTCGCGGCGTTTTTGGTTTTGATACTTTGGCTTTAAGACAAAGCTTTCTAGATTTATTGAATTTCTAGCAGCTCAACATCAAAGATCAAAACACTTGCTGGTGGAATTGGGCCAGAGCCACTCTTACCATAGCCAAGCGTGCTTGGTACGAAAAGGCGGATTTTCTCACCTTCTACCATGTATTGTAGACCTTCTTGCCAGCCTTTAATGACTTGGTTAAGACCAAATGAAATCGGCTCACCACGATTAACAGAGCTATCGAATACCGTGCCATCAATCAGGGTGCCGTGGTAGTGTACTTTTACTTTACTTGTTGCAGTTGGGTGAACCTCACCTTCGCCTTTTTCAAGAACCATGTATTGAAGGCCACTTTCTGTTGTGATGACGCCTTCTTTTTTCGCATTCTCTAGTAAGAATGCTTGGCCTTTGGCAAAGTTTTCATCTGCTACTTTATGGTTTGTCCAAGTACGGTAAATGAAAAAGCCCGCCAAAATAAAAATAATAAGAGGAAACAAAAATTTAGACACGTAATCTCCTTGTCTATTTAGGTTGTTTTAGCAAAAAGTTGATGGTTTCTGCCATGGCTTCAACGCTGTCATGACCACCAGTAATCACTTGATATTTTCCGTTTACGATAAAGGCTGGAACGGAGTTAATTTGGCCGCGAGTCGTGATCGCTTCTGCCTTAGTGATGTACTCAAACAGCGTTTTTTGCTGTGCTTCATCTAAATGGTAAGGGCTGATAAGGTTGCGAGACTCAAAGGCTTTCTCTACGGCGATTTGGCGTTCCTCAGCCGTTGCATCGGCACCCATTTGCACAGCAGTAAAAAGATCCGCCATAAACGCTTTATCTGGTGTTGATTCAAGCTGCATTACGGCAGTATAGAAGATGATGGCGCTCACTTGTGCACTTTCATTGAACGTTACATGCATTTTTTCAACGCTTTGATCGGTCAATGATTCAATTTGAGGGATAAACTCTTCCATTGAGCGGCAGTGGCCACAAGTTAAAGAGAATGCTTCAGTCAGGGGAGCTAAATCATACTCTTCAAGGGATACTGGCACAACTTCGTATTGTTTGCCTTGCTGAGGCTGACTCTTGCCGCTATCGCATGCCGACAAAGCCATTACGGCAACAACAACAGCAAAGCCTTTCGATATGGTTTTTAACATAGTAGTGCTCTAAATGAGAAATTTGCGTTAGTTTATCGGTTAACGATAGTGACTAAAACCATTAAATAACAATAAAGTGAGACGATTGGTAACAGACTTTGCCTGACGTATGGACTGTAAGGGTAGGGTATTTTAGTGTTGCGTTTTACTTGAGAGATGATTTTGCATTGACTCCAGTGGCATGAACGCTGCATAGACAAACCAATCGGTGGACAAAAGCGCTAAAGATTCGGCGTGTTTTGTCGACACAATGAACAAGAGTTTTTCTACGTTGGTAATGGTATGAAGCATTGGTTTTTAATTGTTTGTGGCATTCTGGCCGGGTGCAGCAGCCTCGATCAAGATATGGTCCCTGGTGGGAACATTTTAGATACAGCTCCTAAATCAAACACTGAGCTGAGACACCCAGAGTGGGGATACCCGAGCGCATCCAATGTGGCTTCTTCCCCTCGTTCATATCAAACGGCGAGGGCGTCAGTAAAAAAGTCGCAAAACGTGACCTCTCTGGAAATGTTCCTGAGCAGGCATAACATTCCTCACGAGACGCTCAGTGGTGGTCACCTGATGATACGTTTGAAAGAGCAAGTGCATTTTCAAACGGGTTCTGCACGGTTATCTGCTCAATCTCAAGACTGGATTCGAAACATTGGTCACTATCTGGCTGGAAGAACTGATGTTGATGTCGTGATTGATGGTCATGCGGATAGCACGGGAGCTGAAAGCTTCAATGACACGCTATCTGAAAAGCGAGCTCGTGAAGTAGAAAAACAACTATTGGCGACGAGTATTCCACGTCAACGAGTGTTTTCTAGAGGCTTCGGGGAGTATGTACCGAAGTGCAGCAATGCGACAGCGAGTGGTAAAGCTTGCAATCGGCGCGTAGAGCTAACATTGATCGTGGATGAATAACGCAGACGTTAGGCGGTAATCTTCGTTGTGTTGTTCTTGCATACCCGTTATTTGCTTAGTGGAGTTTAAGTTCGGAGTTGAGCAAGAAGACTGAATAAGGAAAGCTCGCACGGCAACATCTAGCTAGAAAAAATAGAAAAGAGGCACCGTTAGGTGCCTCTTTTACATCCGCCAATGTTCATAGGGGGAACTTAGGCAAATTCTTTTTCAACGTAAGCGACGATGTCAGATGACTCGTATAACCACTGTGTCTCGCCTTCTTTTTCGATACGAAGACAAGGGACTTTAACTCGCCCACCACCTTGCTCTAGTTCAGCTCGATGAGTCGGGTTATTTTTTGCATCACGTAGCTCAATGTTCACCGATTGACGCTTCATTGCACGGCGGACCTTTACACAAAAAGGGCAGGCTTCAAATTGGTAAAGTGCGTATTGTTTCGCTTTTTCATCAATACGTTGCTGTTCTTCTGCGGTGCGCTTAATACCACGAGGTGAGAACACCGCGTTCAGCAATAAGATAACCTTGCCTAAAATCCAACGGATAAACTTCATAATGATCCCTTGATGTTCATTGGGTAATTGTCCTTTAAGAATGCAATCATGATGCTTGTTGCACTGGACGTGGAGTCTATCAGTTGTTTGAAATGGATAAAACCATGTATTTTATGCGGAAAATAGACGTTTAAACCAACCCCAAAAGCCACTTGCTGAAGCCGGACGGGCTTCTTTACCTTGATAAAAACTTTGCATGAGTTCGGTTCTGAATGCATCAACGTCCATGCGTTTCATGACAAGTTCGTGCTGCAATGTATTTTGAGTCTGCTCGGCATGATCGTGCGCCAAGCTGAAATCCATATTTAAATAGCCTTGCGTGTATAACCAAAGGTGGGTGACTAAGATTAGGTCTTCAGCAGATTGGTTAGTAAACTTATCCGCGTGCTCATTACCCAAGGAGTCAGTCAGAACTTGCTGCATACGCTGGGTAGAGTGAGCATGTTGCTCGTAGTTAGCACTTGCTTCAATATGTGATTTGGTCAAAAGGCCAAGCAGGTGAAGAGTAGGTGCTGTTGTGGGTTTGTTCTCACAAACTTTTGTAAATAGTTGTGACTGTTCTTTTAACCAACGCCGCTTTGCTGCTTTATGTTCTTTAACAAAGGGGATTTCTTCAAATCCCATCTCTTGACTCAGTTCACTAAGAGACGTCATGGTTTTTTAGTTCCTTCACCGTTACTTCGATATGTTGATCATTGATATCAACAAAAATTGAGCTGCCAGTAATCATAACAGAAAGGCTAGTACCTCGGTCAAGATGCTGACAAATCAAGTCGATAGCGTCATAGTCAAAGCTCTCTACGTTGACGGGAAGCATTGAGAACTTTCCTGACATTTTGTCCCACCAGACAGCCGCTTTGGTGTTATAAGTGTAAACTTTTACATGCTTTGCGAGGCGAGAAGCTTTCTTAATTCTGTCTGGTTCTGGTTCGCCAATTTCAATCCAGTGAGTAATGCTTTGATCATCGCCAACATGCCATAAATCAGGCTCTTCAATCGTAGAGAGTCCTTTTGTAAACTCCAGATTGCTTTGAGCATTTAAACAGTAAGCTAGAATGCGAGCCAACATTCGTTGCGGCTTTTCAGAAGGATGAAGGGCGATAGTTAGATTTTTAGAATCGTAATAGTCATTATTCATATCGGAAATGGCGATACGAAATTTGTAAATGGTTGGTTTAAGAGCCATAGATTTATATCGTTTTGTTGGCAAAATAAGTTTTAGGCAAAAAAATAGCCAGCTTTAAAAGCTGGCTATCGTATCAAATTCTTTAAGAATTAAAGTACTTTGATTTGCTCTGCTTGAGGGCCTTTTTGACCTTGAGAGATAACAAATTCTACTTTCTGGCCTTCAACTAGAGTACGGAAGCCGTCACCAGTGATTGCAGAGAAGTGAGCAAATACGTCAGGACCGTTTTCTTGTTGAATGAAACCGAAGCCTTTAGTTTCGTTGAACCACTTAACTGTGCCAGTAGCTGTGTTAGACATGTCTATTTCCTAAATATCTAAATAATGTAATCTTTCGCCTCAACGGCGCTTATAGCGTGGAAAAATAAATTGCTATTGCGTACCACAGGACGACGGGTTACAAGTAATCCAACGAAATGTGAAAACAAAGAACTTTCTTTCTAGCCGTGTTTGAGTCTAGGTTAATTCCACGAAGAGTCAACATATATTAGTGCTTTATGGACAAATATTTGTATTTAGTCACTATTTAACCAGCATGTTTTTGATTAAATTTCAAATAAATGACGGTGATGTGAAGTTTTTTAGCATAAAATTCAACTAAATCTATAAATTTGACTTATTTATATAATTATTGTCCAATCTGGTTCGACCATTAAGGAGGATTTATGGCAAAGCGTAAAATCAGTCCTCAACCGAGTGGCTCACAACATGAGACCGACTTCGGCAGAGGTGAAATCAAAGACAACGCGTTAAAAGCGGTTGTTACCAGTCAGCTGTTCCAAACACGAGTCGTTAAAGCGAAAAAAGGTAAAGGTAGCTTCAGCCGTAAAATGAAGCATAGAGGCAAAGAGCCCTATTCAAAGTTCTCCCCAAGGTGGATTTTGAATAGGGCTTTTTTATTGGTACTAGGTGTTTGCAAAACTGATGATATTCAATTTTTTAGTACCAGATAAGTTTTCCTAATTTATCATGTACTGCTTCAACTGCTTCAACTGCTTCAACTGCTTCAACTGCTTCAACTGCTTCAACTGCTTCAGCGAACCAGGCGTTGAAAGTACCAATTAAGTACTAAAACTTACTAAGTTAGATTCATATCAATAAGCGTCACTTCCTGTCTTATGCAACTCTACTATATCTTTAGTCTAATCAAACAGCCGAGATTATGGTTTAAAAAGACTGGTGAGAAGTAGGTATGTCATCGACGAGTTATGGTACTTATGGTTGCAAATGTAAAAAAGCGTGTGCTTCTTTATTACTACTGTGGCTGTCCATTTGTCCGATGGCGCATGCGCACAAATCAGAGTCTCATTCTTTAATTGTTGCTAACTCCAAAGCGTGGAAGCCGTTCTCTTACCTTAGCCCAGATGGTGAACCTAAAGGTATTTTAATCGACTTTTGGAAAGAGTACGCGGCGAACAACCAAATTGACGTTCAGTTTCTCCTTTTGGATTGGGATGCTTCTTTGCAAGCCGTAAAAGAGGGTAAGGCTGACTTTCACGGAGGACTTGTCTACTCGCCCGAAAGAGCGAAGTATATGGACTTTGGCGCCGTCATAATGCCTATCCAAACCAAATTGTACGTAAATAAAGATGTACTTTCGGTTGATATCAGGAGTGTTTTAACTGGCGAAATGACGCTGCCAATTGGCGTTGTTAAAGGAAGTTACGAGTCTGAGTTTGTTCAGACGAATTATCCGAATGCACCTATCGCAGAATACATTAACAATGATTCGATGATACAAGCCGCCGTCGATAAAAAGGTGCTGTACTTTGTTGCAGACCTGCAAGTTGCTAACTTTTATATGGCAACCTCGCCGGGAGCGGGTATGTTTGTCCCGACAATTAGCTTATATAGTAAAGATCTTCGGATTGCAGCAGGAATGCACAGTGCAACTTCCATTTTAGAGGTATCAAGAGCGTTTGAAAAAGTCATCGATACGGACCGTGAGCGGATCCTCACCCGTTGGAGTGTGGTGAAAACGGTTTATCCACTTTATCTTTTCCCTATTGCTATTTTCATTATGGCGGTTGCAACGCTTTATCATATTTTTGCCCTCAAACGTATGGTTGCTCTTCGGACAAGGCAATTAACGATTGCCAATCAGCAATTGCTAGAGATGACGTTGACGGATTCTCTCACAAAGCTATACAACCGTAGACACCTGATTGAGCAATTGGCGCTACTGAATCATTTGAAGCGAAACTTAACGGTGATGGTGTTTGATATTGATGATTTTAAATCAATCAATGATCGATATGGCCACCTTGCTGGAGACCGAGCAATAGTTGCCATCGCAGAAGCCGCTAAGTCGATGACTGATGACCGAATGACATTGGCGAGAATTGGAGGAGAAGAGTTCGCACTCGTTACGTCGTCTCTGTCAGAGCGAGAAGCACTCAATTTTGCGAATATGCTTTGTAAAGCCGTTTACGATCAGCCTGTTATACTGGGCGGACAAGCAATTCATTTGAGTATCAGTTTGGGCTGTGCTTACTATCCTGAGTTTACCCACATCGTGAGCTTGCAAGATGCTGACGAGTTGATGTATCAAGGTAAGTCTGAAGGAAAGAATCGTGCAGTTTTCCAAGTCATAACAGACTGTCAGCTTCAACCTGCGCTTCGTCAAGTGAATTAGGTCTCGCTAATTCAACTGATACTTCAAAGCATCCTCAAGCCTCAAAGGTTTAGTCAGAGTAACGTGGTAAGCGTTGACGACCACGTTGCGTTGTTTTCTTTGAGGCCAATTTGCGTACAAATACTATCACTTTCATATATATAAACCCCCGCCTGCTCACGTTTTTATCATAGAAGCAGTAATTGTTTTAAAGTGATAAGTGATTTCTTGGTAAAGATCAGAACCCCTGTCTACACTCAGTGTAAAGTAATGCATATAAAGCATGATGCATACAGTGTTGTACAAAAACAATTAAAGAAGATAAGAAATAAGTTGGCTTGAGAAGGACGGGGAATGAACAACGAATGCTTTGCTAGGTTCCGAGCTGTCACGGATGAACTGTCAATGAAAGAATCGTTGTCAGTTGGGAAAGACCCTTATGCTCACTATCTCAAAGATATTGTGGGGATTGATTTGTTGTCTCGTGAAGAGGAGTTGCATTACGCCAAACTTAATCGAGCTGGTGATGAAGAAGCGCGCGAAATGTTGATTGAGTCTAATCTTCGACTTGTTGTGAAAATCGCAAAAGGTTACCTCAAACGGCCAGGTAATAACTTTACTCTGCTCGATTTAATAGAAGAAGGTAACATTGGTTTGATAAAAGCGGTCGATAAGTTCGATCCTGAGCCAGGCTACCGTTTTTCTACTTATGCGGTATGGTGGATTCGCGAGAATATAGAAGCGGCATTAATGAACAATGGCCGCACGGTACGTTTACCTGCTCATGTGTGCAAAGAGATAAATAGCCTGGCTTTAAAAAAGCTAGATGCGTCAAAAAGTGAGAGCAAGGAGTTGTCTATTTCTGAACTCTCACGCTGCTCAGGGGTGAAAGCAGAACGTATAGATGAACTTGTTGCTCTAAGTGGTTTTATTGATGTATCGACCACTGCGGACCTACATCGTGTTCCATTTGTTCTTGAACTGTGTGAAAGTGAGTACACGCCAGATCCACAACAAGACTGTGAAAACCAGTGCTTTACTCAAGCCATTGAAAATATTATTAAAACTTTGCCAACTAAGTTGCAGAAAGTCTTGATCCATCGATTCGGATTATTTGACCAGAGAGTGAAAACCTTGTCGGAAATAGGCCTGTTATTAAACGTATCTAACGAGCGTGTTCGTCAGATGCAGATAGAGGCGGTTGAACGCGTGCAGAAACGTCTCCGATTCGATGGTTGGGTTTGAGATTTTTAGCCCCTTATCCTAGCTGATTAATTTACTGGCTTGCTACTCTGTTCTTCCGTAAGTAACAGCAGCTCAAGCTGTGCTTTAGCTGCTGCCTCCAATCTCCATACACTCAATAATCGGTTAAGTGCTGCGCGATAAGTACGACTTTTGAGTAAAAAAGCGAGCGTACTTGTGTAGTTGTTTACGACTTGCGCTTGTGTCTCGACCAAAGCAGTTTTGTTTTCGATGTCGATGTGTTGAAGGTTAAAGTCAGGAAGAAACGCACACTCATACCATACCTCTACAATTTCACGAATTTCGAGTTCTTCTTCAGGCACGTCGAAGTCTTGTAACTGGTAGTTTTCTGGTATCGTTGATAAATAAACCACATCCAATTTGTCTGCAACAAATGTATACATCGGATTCCTTAGTGTACGCGCTTACAGAGTAAATAGTCTCATCGTTTACATTTTTGTCAATGACCGTGCTCAAGTATGAATGATGAACCACACCACATTCCAAACTTAACTTAGACTTTTTAAGTACTTATCGGTTAACCCGAAATACTTCAGGTTGCCATCTGGCTCCAAGACTAAGCTCATATTGGATGTAGAGATCATGCCCGGATCATTCGTTGAGAAAATAACGGTCTTATTGAGTAGTTTGTCGCTAAATAACCGCTTGAAGTAGTGGGAATTTTCTTGCTCTGCACCATTAAATGGCTCGTCAATGATAATCAAAGATTGTTCGCAGTTGCCTAGCCCTAATGCGAGCCGCAGTCTTTGTTGAATACCATTTGGTAAACTTTTACAGATATCAACGCTCAATTGAGTGTCCAGGCCTTGTGGCAACCATGTATCGAGCTCAAAGAAACTCACCATTTCACGCATTTTTTCTGTTGGGATTAACCCATTATGCAAGATGAAGTTAGTCTCCAAGGAGCCTTCAAAAATATGCAGGTTAAACGGGATGTAGTTAATCGAGGTTCGATAGCGGTAACTGTTGAATTGTTTGATGTTATAACCGTCCACCGAAACTGAGCCTTGATAGCGTTCCTCTAGCCCAGCGATAATAGAAATGAGCGTCGTTTTACCGCAACCTGTTGGTCCACAAATCACAACTTTTGCGCCCGGTGGAATTTTAAAACCAAGATTAGTTAAGCCTGTTGCCGCACCACTATAACGATGGCTCACACCAGAGCCGACGATACTACCTTGAAAGAGGCGAATAGGGGGGCTTTTCTCTAACGTTAGCTTATCGTCATTCATCGCCATAAGGTTGTTGATTTGCGCAGAAGACGCCTTAATGGATTGGAACTTAGAAATAGAGTTGTAGATGCCCATAATAGGCCCCAACGCCTTCCAGACTAAAATTACGGTAGCAAGCATTGCACCTGCATCGGAGGTGCCGTCCATCACGCCGATAACGGCCGCGACGATACTTGCGGTACCAATAACCTGAATCAAACTCCCGCCTGCTGCCTGAACCCTGCTATTAGTCACTGAAACATGTTCTGCATCGTTGGTGCTTTGTAAATGCGATGCGCTAAAGCGGGACTGGATAACACGCAACAATGGCAAGCCTTGGATAGTTTTTATACCACGAAGAATCTCATTCCATTGGTAAGAAACCATGGCGTTGGCGCGAGAGCTCTTGGACGTGGCTTGCGAGTAGATGTAACGAGAATAAACACAGAACACCAACATTAGAATCAACCCCGCCATAACGACTAGCGCCGCGGTACCAGACATAAGAGCAATGGCAATAATGAATACGATAACAAACGGCATGTCGAAGTAGCTTAATGTTGACTCTGCGGTTACCAAACGGCGGAACGTGTCGATGTCTTTCAAACGCGCTAACTGAGAAGAGACACCTGCGGTGGATGTCATCGAATAAGGAAGCCACAACAGTTTGGATATTACGTTTTGAGAAATATGCACCGCCAAATCCTTTCCTGATGTGGCGATGATGTTGACCCGCATTTTCTTGAAAAAGTATTCCGAGAACCCAACAATCACAGCAAATAACGTGAGCCAATAAAGCGTGGCTTGCGAGCTAGAGGTTAAGGCGAAGTTGTACACACTCATAATAAAAAAGGGCTGGAGTGCGCCGAGAATGCTGACCACGAAGCTGAGAATAATCAGGCTTTTGAGTTCATTGTTGTAGCGATAAAACGCGTATTTAATCCAGTTACTGCGGTCTTGAGATTCAGGTGGCGGTTCTCGGAATAAGCGGGAGTATTCGCTGATCGAGACCAACAAGCACGGCTTCTTGCAGAGCGGGTATTCAATGGTGTTGTTATTTGTGTAATCAAACAGGATCAGTTTGCCGTCTTTAGTGCCCAAGAAAATCGCAGTGAGGTTTTCTATCTCGATAAAACAAGGATGAGGATGCCCCTCGATGTGCTCCAACGTTTTTAGTTTGGTGACGTCACAACGGTAACCAAGGCGTTCAATCGTAGCGATAAAACTGTCGCTGTCTTTTGGTTTAGGGATAAAAGCGTCGCTGAGGATAGAAGGTGTGCCTTCCCATTCAAGCGCTATGAGGGTGTAAGCTAAACCACGAATCAAAGGTGACTGATTGTATCGCTCGTCATAACTGCGAGCCTCAAAGTCCAACAAGCGCTGAGGGACATTATTAAAATCAACCAAAATACTCATTGGTCACCTCCGGTAAGTTTGACGCGTTTGAGGCGATGATTGAGTTTGTCCATCTTGTTGCTGACGATGATGAGGATTTTGTCGTTGGCGCGATAGGCGGTGCTGGTCAAAACCAATCGAGCAAAGTCGTCATCATAAACACAGTCGATGTCGTCGAAGATCAACACACGTTTGTTCGCGAGTAAGGCACGCACTAACAACAAGGCATAAGCGACTTGGCGCGAGAATGGGTTGCGTAAATGTCCTTTAAGCTCGGTGTAAAAACCAGCGGGAAGGGCATCGATTTGTGCCTTGATGTTCATGGTTTCGCAAAGCGCAAATGCCGTGTTGTTTAAGCTCGGGCGGAAGCAAGTCAAGTTGTCGATGATGGTGCCTTCGACGAACGAACTGGTTTTGTCGACCATGAGCACGCTATTACGCCAGACGTTGTAATTGACGTCATCAAGTGGTGTCTCGTTGATCTTAATGTCCAGTTTGTTGTCGGTGTTTTGCCGCGTAACGCAATTGGCAAGATGGGTTTTGCCTGCGCCGCTTTTCCCCGTCAGCAAGTAAGCCTGGCCACGTTCAAACTCGATGCGTTGCTTTTCCGAATACTTCACCGAGATGCGCTCGACTTCTGTCGTGTCATTTTGTTGTTCTACAGATGCAGCAAGTTCAAGCAGCTCGGCGATACGTTGAATATGAAGCTTGTTCAACTCCCATCGACTCACCGTGCGCATTACTTGCTGGTATGGCGCGAAGTAGCGGTTGGTAAGCATGATGATGGCAGCCATGATGCCTTGGCTAGATTGCATGTTGATAACTGCCGTTGCCAAAACTACCACCACACAAGCAATGGAGAGCTGTTGTATGAGCGACAAGATAAGGCTGAAGTTCGATTCGATTTGCTCGTATTTGATGTTCTCGACTTCACGCTCTTCCACCATTTGTGTCATGAGGCTCTCAACGCGATATTCCATATTGCGCGCTTTGATATCGAGTGGGCTAGAGATGATCTCGATGATTTTAGAAGTAGTTAAGCCTTCGATGTCGGATTTGTTTTCTAAGCTGTTGATTTTCTGCTTAGATAGGCTCAGTGCGAACACCGCCAAAATGATGGAGGCGAGCAAGATGGTCACTCCCGCCCAAATGTTGATCACACCGATAATCAGAATGGTCAGTATGCTGACGGCAAGGTTGATCAATGCCCGTACAGATTCTCCGCCAAAGAAGGATTTAATCTCTGGAATGGTCGCAATACGCTCTAGGTATTCACCGGGTTCTAGACGACGAAACTTCGATATCTCAGCCAAACAGATTGATTGAAACACCTTGTTGGTTAAGTTGGTTTCGAATTGCTTCATGATCACCGACGAAATCTTCTCTTCCTGATTCTTTAAGTGATAGTCGAGGAAGATGGTGATCAAGATAATGGCAAACAGAAGAAACAGCGTGTCTTTGGCTTGGTTAGGTAAAACACGGTCAAAGATAATAAGAATCGAAAAGGGCAGCACTAAACCAAACAGTGTTGAGATGACCGTTGAGAAAGTCAGATAACACTTGTCAGCAAAGTTAATCTTTTGGGAAAAGTGCTCAGTTTGCATTGCGACCTCCTTTCTTAATCGATGGTTTAGAGAGAAGGTGTTTTGGAACTAAGTCTTGATTGCTTCTGCCTTCGATATCGCTCATCAACTGCATGATGCTTTCGATAGATTGAACCGATAGCATGCCTTTGATTTGCTCAAGATTGATCGATTCAATGATGTAGTCATAGCGCGCGCTCTCGTAATCACGTAGCGCGCTGAACAGTTTACTTTCCGCTGCCAGTAAGTCGGTAATGGTTCGCGTACCAAGCTGATAGGCGCGTTGAATGCCTTTGTAGGAAGCGTAGTTGGCACGGATGATGTTCTCGTAACTGCTGATGGCGCGGGAGAAGTCATTAATGTTGAGTACTGAGGTGTTAACGCTATTGCGCGTCGCGAACAATGAATCTTGGTACAGCAGCTCGGTTCGCTCGATGGCAGTCGACGATTTTTGATAACCGTAGTAATCCGAACCGCCGGAGAAAATTGGCACATTCAAGTTCAACCCGACGCTGGTCGAGTTACTGTCCCCTGTTGCGGTTGGGTCGGTTCGGTCATAGTTGTTCGCATCGTCGTAACGGTAACTGGCAGAGAGCGATACGGTCGGCACAAAGTTTGAACCGCTTTCTTTCAAGCCTCTTCGGCTGCGCTCGACGGTTTTCTTCGCAACCAATAAGTCGTTATTGAGCTTCAAAGCTTGTTCAAGAATCTCACGTTGTTCGGATTCGCTGATTTCCGCCAAGGGCACGCTTTCGTAGATGTCCTGTGATGGGGTGACTGGGTATTGAACTTGAATCTCTAAACCGTTCAAAATTACGCGCCGGTCTTTCTCTAAGGTTCTTAAGCGATTGGCAATGCCTTCTTTCTGGGCAATTACCTCATACAACTCGCTCGCCGCAGTGTTGCCAAGTTCCACGTTGCGACGCATTTGGCGCTCACGTGTTTCAGACGATTTAAGTTCTACTTGGGTGGCTTTGATTTGCGCGTTGTTTTTGAGGTATTCGAAATATTGCGTCGCGATTTCAGAAATGGTGCTCTGGATTTTGTTCTCGTGTTTGATTTCTTCAATGTTGAAATCAAGCTTCGCGGTGCCGTATTTAAAGATGTCACCAAGGTTAAACACCGATTGGGATAAAGACACACTGTAGCTGTTCGAGTTGTAGCTAGAACGTGTATCCGGTGTTCCCGTTAATATGGTTTCGTTTTCATTCCATGTGGTATCAGCAGCACCGTTTAAAGAGGGTAGAAACTTAGAACGGCTAATGTCGATGTTGTATTCGTTTTCTTCCACGCCTTTGTCACTAGCGCGCAGAGATAAATTGTTTTCCAAGCCGAGTTTGACCGCCTCAAGCAAGGTGGTCGCCATTGCCGAAGGAGCATTGCTCAATGTAAGCGCTGCCAATACGCAGCTAGTTAAGTTTCTGTACCGCCACATACTTGTTGATCACCTTGATGATTTCGTCGTTTTTATAAGGTTTGCTGATCACGTAATCCATTCCAGCTTCGATACAAGCTTGGTGTTCATTACTGCTGGTCAATGCTGTCGCGCCTATGATGGTGCAAGGGTTTTGTCCGCTCTCTTGTTCGTATTGTCGAATGCGTTTGGTTGCTTCAATACCGCCCATGCCAGGCATGATGCAGTCCATAAAAATGATGTCCGAGCGCTGATTCATGAAGTGCTGAACAGCGTCTGCGCCATCGCCAACGGTGTCGGCTTCGTATTCTTGCTTGCTCAAAATACGTTTGAGTAGAATCTGTTGAACACGGTCATCTTCCACAATCAGGAATGAGCTGTTCTCCATCTGATCTTCTGAGGCTTCCGCTTCCATGATTGCTAAAAGATTGGGGATAAACTCATACGGAATCGCAGGGGAGTTCAGAATCTTGTCGACAAAGGTATGGCTCTCTTGCGCTTGCTGAGTGCTAGTGACCGAGAGCAGCAACTTGGTGTTCGGGTGATTGCGCAGTTGCGATTTCACCGTTTTGCTCAGTGAGGGCAGCTTGTTTGGCTCGAACGTGTCGGTCAGCATGATGGCATCGTATTCGCCAAAGGTTTTTGCCGCAGAGAAGAGTTCGTTCGGCGTTCGAATTGGCGTAATCTCTAAGCCCAAGTTGACTAACATTTTGCTCATCACATCAATGCGCAGCTGAGAGTTGGCACACAGTAATAGGCGCTTATTGTCGAAGCGAGTTTTCTCGGTGTGGAAGCTTTTGGCTTTCAAATCGAGCTGAATTTGAAAACGTTCCTGATTGCCCGATTGATACCAATGGCTCTCGTAATAGCCATAATCTTTCAACACGCTTTTCGCCAAATCGTCTTTGGTTGCAGTGTGCTGTTTATGGTCGCTCCAGTGTAGGGTATTGAGCTTGGCAAGCGGCACATCCAGCGTGGTTAAGAAGTTTAGATTGATGGTCAGGCGGGTATTTTCAATGTCTGACGCCGCACCTGATTCAATGGTGACAAACAGTTTCTTGTCGGCTTTGAGTTGGATGGCATTTGATAGCTGAAGGAACAACACCCAGAATAAGCTGGTGGATTGTCCTTCAACACGGTTTGGTAAGTTATCTGAGATAAAGCAGTCTAGCTCACCTTCATTTCGCTGCACTTTTGAACTGATGTGAATCATCAATTCAGACAGTACATTCAGCAGTGAAAACTCTTTCGATTTGCTCTCGGTCCCTTGTGAAATGAGTCGGTTGTAGTTCTCTGCCAATTCAGACAGGGTATTGGCAGCCGAGGTTATATCTTGCGCCATCAACACGCCGCTCTCATCGGTCTCTTGAACGAGATATTGCACGCCGCCGTTAATGGTGTTGGTGATGCCACGAATCTCGTAACCAATCAGAGCATAGAGCTGCTTGTAGAGATCGTTATTGCGTTTTTGTTCTTCGAGTTTGCTGAAAATCAGTTTTAGGTGAGAGTAGATCTGACGCTGCTTCGGATTGATGCTCACTTCATTCAGCAACTCTTCCAACCTTTGTAAATCCAGTTGTTTGAGCTCTTGATAAAGCTCATCGAATTCTTGGTCAATGTCACGCTCATTCGAGCTGGATTTTTTCAGCTTAAGGATTGCCACCAAGTTCGATAGCACTGCGATACCAACCAGTACGACAACGACCACAAACAACCAAATGAAGAACTCGTTTTTCTCCATCATTAGGTCGCTCGCATGGTTGTTAAATATGGTCCGGTAGTTGTCGTCCATTTGTAGGTAGTTATTGGTGAGCGAGAGGTACAGTGCCAACACATCGTCGCGTGTTTTTTGGCTGTCTGAGAAGCGATTGATTGCCAGTTCAAGCTGCGTGTATTCGGTCGCGCCCACCAAGCTAAACTCGGTTTTGTTGAGTGACGCGAGCGACTTAAATTGGTCAATTTCGTCTTTCAGAACCTCAAAATCAAGCTCTGTTGTACTGCAATAACGTGCGCTTAAACAGCGTTGAAGCGTTTGAATATCAAACTCGATAGTTTGGTTGAGCTGTTGAGCTTGAACCAAAAGAGGCGCGTTTTGCACTTTCTCGACTGAATCCACTTTGTCCCAAGAGATATACAAATAAAAGGCGAGGGCAGCCAGCATCAAGCTGAAAGCAATGCTTAGGCGCATAACAGGAACGGAAATATTGTAAGAAGGCTTGCTACTCATCCATCACCTCTCATCGAATGCGTCTTCGATAGCCGACATAACCGGCTTCGCTGCGTATTCGATAACCCGGCGTGAACCTGTTTTCACGTCTGCGGTAAACTCCATATAAGGGGACAGCTTGTATTGTGTACCTCCGCGCTCTAGATAGTTTTGACTGATTTGGATTTCCGCGAGGTAGAATTCAGCGTCTTCTTCTTCATAAGAAGAACGGCTGATCGATGCAATTCGACCTTCCAAAAATCCGTATTTGGCAAAGTTGTAGGTATCCATCTTCACTTTGACCGCTTGTCCGATTTCTACAAAACCCATGTCTTTACGCGGGATCTTCGCCTCTCCATGAAGGGCGTTATTGATCGGTGCAATGTCCGCGATGCTTTCACCTGGCGGTATCACAGCGGAGCGGAAATTGAAGTGCACTTTATCTACTACACCGTCAATAGGGGCGTAAACCACGAGGCGATCCACTTTATCTGAGTGTTGAGGACGTAATATACGTTTCAACTTTAAGTCCTTGTTTGCTTGAATGATTTGTGCTTGATACTCGGCATTACGATTCTCCACCAAGTCTCGGTACTGCTTCTCTAGTTTGTCGAGTTGGAAGCGCTCATTCATGACCGACTCATCAAGGTTTTCAATCTCACGCACCATGTTTGACTCTTGAACCTGCATATTCAGAACATCGACGTAAGACGCCATTTCCTCCTTGTACAAGGTGTTTTTAATATTGAGCTGCTTGCGTATTAAGGAGAGCTGGTTCTCGGAGCTTTTACGGCGCTTGAGCATTGAATCAATAAGCGAATTCTTATGTTGGATATCGTGAGTGATCAACTCTTCATTGGAACGGTTTTTAGAAAATTCTTGCTGCCAGGTATTCATGTTGACTTGCACTAATTCTGGGTACTTTTCGATGTAGGCAGAAAAATCGGGTTCCACCATATCGCGCAGGCTTTCGTAACGAATCTTGTCTAGCTCAAGCTGAATGATCTCTGTGTTTACCGTATCAAGTTGAGTGTTTCTATCCAGAGAGCGAAGGCGTGCAATAGGTTGACCTTCATAAACCACTTCGCCTTTGCGCACTAGCATTTCTTCTAGAATACCGCCTTCAAGGTGTTGCACTTTTTCGATGTCAGATTCGAGCAATAGCTCACCGCGCACCGACACCACAATGTCGATACGAGCCTGAGATGCCACGGCGATAGCCACCATGGAAAGCAAAAAGATAACCAGCAAGGTTTTGTGTACGCTGGTCATTGCACTGGCTAGCACGATTGTATCGTCTGTTGTTACCTTCGAAGCTTCGTTGTTCGAAACGAGCGCCTTTTTGAGGTGATGTTCTATTTGCTTATTACTCATGAGCCACCCCTACGATTCACTACCTGTGCGGCTATCGATTGAATTTTCGATTTTTAACAGCTGGCTAATTTGTTTGTTTACGTTGTTAAGCTCGGTTTTAACGTCCTCAATCAATTCATTAGGAGCAGGGAAATGGTGTTTGTTTAAGTGTTCAAGCTTTGCCAATTTTGGTGGTAAGTCGTCATCACATAACAAGACGAGAATGGTCTTTAGTCTTTTTGAATAACATCTGAGTGCTTCAAAACGGTTTTGTTTATGCAGCATCTCAATATCAATCCCTGCGTCACTGAAATCTTGGTAAAAATCGCCTAATAGCAATTGCAGCCCTTTATGGCTATTGTCGACTGAGCGCAACAGATTTGTCATATTTATCATTATCCCACCGCACTAATTGCTTTAATGACAACAAGTAAGGATCTTTATACTGGGTTTTCAAATTTTTTTGTTTTTATAGAACTCGAAATGTATGAAAAAAGTTGTATAAAAAAGTTGGTTTCTAAAAATGGTGTCCTTTACTGCCTCTAAACACGATCAGTTAGCTAAAAAGCAACGGAGGCTGTAATGGCAGGCGACACTAATCAAGAAAAAGACAATGAAAAGCTTAACGATGCGGTAGAGCAAACAGAAACGAAGGATACGGGGACAAAAGAAGAAAAACAGCAGTCGACCGTCTCTTCGACTGTAGCGACCGGTGCTGAAAGTGCAGATGCTGTTGATGAAGCCAATCGTGCGATGGAAGAAAATCCTAGTGGCGCGGGTACGGAAGAAGAAGCAGTGAGCTCGGGTGGCGCAGTTCAAGAAGAGGATACTGAAAGTAGCAGCGACTCTGACGCTGCGCAATCCAATGTTGTTGATAGTGTAGCTTCTAGCGGAGAATCAGGTGACGAGGCTCTGGGCAGCGGTGGTTCGGATTCTGGGGCGGGTGCCCAAGCGGTCGGTGGTGGTGATGCCTCTGGCTCTGAAGGTGGTTCGGACGCAGAAGGCAATGAAGCGCAAGGACAAGCGGCACAAACTTCATCTGCGCCAAGTGCGTCTTCAGACTCTGAAGGTTCTCAAGGTGGTGACGAGCTAGATTCAGAAACCACTGAAGAGAGCTTCGCGGTGGATGTACAAGACACCAGCGAAGAAACCACGACGCAAGTAGAAGACGATTTCGACTCCGAAACTACGAGCGAAACGTTCCAGATTAAAGTCGAAGGTGAAAATGACGCGCCAGAAGTAGGGCAAGATCTGGCATACATCATGGATGAAGATGGCACTATTACCTTCACTCAAGAACAACTTCTCGGATACGCGAGT
Source organism: Vibrio sp. Vb0598 (assembly GCF_033338935.1). Lineage (NCBI taxonomy): Bacteria > Pseudomonadati > Pseudomonadota > Gammaproteobacteria > Vibrionales > Vibrionaceae > Vibrio > Vibrio sp. Vb0598. Next base: position 138,807 of record NZ_JAWOTP010000002.1, read on the forward strand.
GATGTTGATGGCGATGATCTTGCCGCATTCAACGTGCAAGTGGGTGCTAATGCATCGGTTGTGGATAATGGTGATGGCACTTATACCGTCACACCTGATACTGATTTTAATGGTGAACTCGGCTTAACGTTTGATATCAGTGATGGTCAAGAAACCATTTCTAGCTCGATTGATTTAACTGTTCGTCCAATCAATGACGCACCAGTGCCTGAAGATAAAACCTTTGAGGTGGAAGAAGACGGCACGCTGATCTTCACCGATGCTGACCTGCTTGCTGGCGCAACGGATATTGAAGGCGATAACCTCACAGTTGAAGGTGTAAGTTACGATGGTGGCGACGGCATCCTGACCGACAACGGCAATGGGACTTACACTTTTGCGCCAAATGAAAACTTCAATGGTGATGTGAACTTCAGCTTTGATGTGTCCGACGGTACGGATACGGTTTCTGCCAACATTGATGTCAGTGTTACGCCTGTCGATGACGCACCAGTATCTGGCAATCTTGCTTATTCAGTGGACGAAGATGGCTCGATTCGTTTGAGCCAAGAGCAGTTGTTGTCGCAAGCTTCCGATGTGGAAGGCGATGCACTGACGGCATCTAATCTTTCGGTAGATGACAACGCGACGGTGACTCAAAATGACGATGGCAGCTTCACCATCACGCCGGACGCAGATTTCAACGGTGATATCGACATCAGCTTTGATATCTCAGATGGCACGAACACCGTTCAAGCAACCGCTGATCTAACCGTTAACCCAATCAACGATTTGCCGGTTCCTCAAGACCAGCAGTTCAGTGTGGAAGAAGATGGCACGCTGATCTTTACGGACGCAGACCTGCTTACTGGCGCAACGGATATTGAAGGCGATAACCTAACAGTTGAAGGTGTGAGCTACGACGGTGGCGATGGCATCCTGACCGACAACGGCAATGGGACTTACACTTTTGCGCCAAATGAAAATTTCAATGGTGATGTGAACTTCAGCTTCGACGTATCTGATGGCACGGATACGGTTTCAGCGAATGTAGATGTGAGCGTCACGCCGGTGAATGATCCTCCGGTGGCTGGTTCAACGTCTTACACGGTTCACGAAGACAACTCTATTACCATTTCTGACGCGCAACTGTTGGCAAATTCTTCGGATTTAGAAGGGGATGTCTCGATTGATAGCGTGAGCTACTCTGGCAGCGATGGTGTGTTGCAAATCAATGGTGACGGTACGTACACCTTCTCTCCAAATGAAAACTTTAATGGTGAAGTGACACTTGATGTTGTCGTCGCTGATGAAGAAGGCGCAACGGATGCCACCACTGCTGGCATTACGGTGCTGGAAGTGAACGATCCACCAGTCGCTGGACCAACTTCTTACACCATTGATGAAGATTCAGTTCTGACGTTTAGTGAGTCGCAAGTGCTGTTGAATGCCTCTGATGTGGAAGGCGATGTAGAGCTTGTTGGCATTAGTTACGATGGTCCGGATGGCATTTTCACCGTTAACGATGATGGAACGTGCAGCTTCGCGCCAAACGAGAACTTTAACGGACAAGTTCAGCTTGATGTCACCATTCGAGATGAAGATGGAGCAGAAGTTGATACCGTCATCAATGTGAATGTATTGCCAATCAATGATGCGCCAGTATCGGGTGATTTGGCTTACAGTGTTGATGAAGACGGTGCGATTACACTCAGCCAAGAGCAGCTTCTTTCTCAAGCGTCTGATATTGAGGGCGATGGTCTGACTGCTAGTGATTTGACGGTGGATGGAAACGCAACCGTCACAGCGAACGATGATGGCAGCTTCACGATTACACCAGATGCGGACTTTAATGGTGACATTGATATCCAATTCAACATTACGGACGGCACAGACACTATCCAAGCAACGGCGGATCTAACGGTTAATCCGGTTAACGATCTTCCTGTTCCTCAAGACCAGCAGTTCAGTGTTGAAGAAGACGGCACGCTGCAGTTTACTGACGCAGACTTGCTTGCTGGTGCGACCGATATCGATGGCGATAACTTAACGGTTGATGGCATTAGCTACACAGGCAGCGATGGTGTGCTGACTGACCACGGTGATGGTACTTACACCTTTGCACCAAATGAAAACTTCAACGGCGACGTCAGCTTTAGCTTTGGTGTTTCTGACGGCACTGAAACCGTACCTGCCAATGTGGATGTGAGCGTCACTCCAGTGAACGATCCTCCGGTTGCAGGTTCAACGTCTTACACGGTTGATGAAGATAATGCGATTACAATTTCCGACGAGCAGCTTCTGGCTAACTCTTCGGATGTGGAAGGCGCGGTGTCCATCGATAGCGTGACCTATTCAGGCACCGATGGCGTATTCCAAGACAACGGTGACGGCACTTACACCTTCATGCCGAATGAGAACTTCAGTGGTGATATCAGCCTTGATGTGATTGTGGCGGATGAGCAAGGTGCGATTGACGAAACGACCGCAGGCATTACGGTCATTGAAGTGAATGATCCTCCAGTTGCCGGTCCAACGTCTTACACGGTTGACGAAGATTCAGTACTGACATTTAGTGAGTCACAAATTCTTGCCAACGCATCTGATATCGAGGGTGATGTAGAGCTTGTTGGCATCAGTTACGAAGGCTCGGATGGTATCTTTACCGTCAATGGCGATGGTACTTGCAGCTTTGCACCAAACGAGAACTTCAATGGTCAAGTTCAGTTGGATGTGACCATTCAAGATGAAAATGGGGCAACCGTTGATACGCACATCAATGTCGATGTATTGCCAATCAACGATCCACCAGTATCGGGCGATTTGGCTTACACCATCAACGAAGACAGCTCAATCACGCTAAGCCAAGAGCAGTTGCTTGCCAAAGCGGGCGATATTGATAGCGAGAACCTTGAAGCCATCAATCTATCGACAGATGACAACGCGACAATTCAATACAACGATGATGGCAGTTACACCATCACACCGGATGAAAACTACAACGGCGACCTAGATCTGACCTTCGATATCATTGATAACGATGGTGGCTCGGTACAAGTTGGTCTGGATATTACGGTTAATCCTGTGAATGACTTGCCACAAGCGCAAGATCAACAGTTCACGGTAGAAGAAGATGGCACCTTGCTGTTCACGGATGCAGACCTATTGGAAGGCGCATCGGATATTGATGGAGATGATCTGTCTATCGAAAACGTACTCTACACCGGTGCGGATGGTGTGCTTACCGACAATGGCGATGGCACTTACAGCTTCGCGCCGAATGAAAACTTCAACGGTGATGTTCAGTTCACATTCGATGTGTCTGACGGCACAGGTTCAACACCGGCATTCATTGATGTCAGCGTGACACCAGTGAACGATCCACCGGTGGCAGGTTCTACGTCTTACACGGTTCAAGAAGACGGTCAAATCACCATTAGTGACGAGCAGTTGTTAGCCAACTCTTCTGATGTGGAAGGCGATGTAGCCTTGGCGAATGTTAGCTACTCTGGTAACGACGGTAGCTTCGTGGACAACGGCGACGGTACATATACCTTTACGCCAAATGAGAACTTTGACGGTAACATTTCGCTCGACGTTACGGTCATCGACCAAGATGGTGCAACGGATACAACAACCGCAGGCATCGATGTTATCGCGGTGAACGACGCACCAGAAACGTCAGGCATTCAAGCTGAAGTGGATGAAGATAACGCCATCACCATTACACAAGAACAGTTGCTTGCGAATGCGACAGACATTGAAGGTGATGACCTTGTTGCCAGCAATCTACAAACCAATGACCCAGATGCGACGATCGTAGCCAACGACGATGGTTCATTCACGATTACGCATACGGAAAACTTTAACGGTGAGTTGGACTTCACTTACAACATCAGCGATGGCGAAAATGATGTTCTGACCACGTTGGATCTGACCGTTAACCCTGTCAACGATGCGCCAGAAGCGGGCGACGAAATCTTTATTCAAGCGGAAGAAGACCAAACCGTGGGTGTTTCTCTGCGTGAAGAGCCTGCGTTACGTCTCGACCAAGCGCCTGAAAACGGCATCATTGAAGCGAATCTAAATGACGAATGGGTACAGCTAAAAGTCGGGCAGGAGGTTCCTGCAGATACGGAAGTGCGCTTCATTCCAAATGATGATGCATTGGCAAACGGTACGCATACAAGTCAAATTGGTACCTTTGATGACAACGCTAGCCTCGATGATTGGGGTACTGCTGTTGACCCTTACACACGTGAGTTTGTCGATGGCGATTTGAAAGTTACTGTTCAAAGTAATGATGACCCACTCGGTGCGTGGAATGGTAAAACACACATCGGTCACGGTATTGGCGATACTGACCGCCAAGGCTTGAGCGGTGATGAAAAACTGACTGTGACCGTTGAAGGCCAAGACATCAACGAAATCAGCTTCCACCTAGATGGTCTAGGCGGCTGGTTTATGGAAGAGTCTCGCCACTTTACCGAAGTCGAAATTCGCGCCTTTAACTCTGATGGTGACTTGATCGACTCGATGACTTACCACAAAGAAGATCGTGGTAGCTATGAGACGGATTACACCCTAACGGTGAACGAACCGGTATCTTACTTTGAGCTAGGTACGATTCAAGGTAACGGTACTTACGTGGTTCAAAACATGACGGTTTCGCAAACTTGTCATGATGAAGCGGTGTTCACATCTATTGGCGTGGACGGCACGGAAATCACGGAAACGGTAGAACTGAATATCCGTGAAGGTGACAGTGAAATCGAACTGACGGCTGATCTGCCAAATGTGACCATCGATACCGAAGGTTCTACGCAGTTTGCCTCTGTGGTTATCACTGAAGAGCAGCTTCTCGCACAAGCGAGTGATATCGATAGTGACGTTCTTGATATTCAAAACCTAGAGCTGGTGGGGGATAACGCGGAGCACGCTACGTTAACCGACAACGGCGATGGTACGTGGACAGTCACACCAGATGAGAACTTCTACGGTGAGATTGAGCTTGGCTACCAAGTTACGGATGGTGAACTCACTGACGACAACATCATCAACATCAACTTCGAAGCAGTAAACGATGCTCCAATCGTTTCTGGTCCGATTGTGTTGTCGACTGATGAGGATGTGGGCATTACGTTTAGCGCGGATGATTTGCTTGCCAATGCAAGTGACGTGGAAGGCGATGCGCTGTCTATCTCTGATATCTCTTACAGCGGTGACAACGGTGAGCTTGTCGACAATGGCGACGGCACTTACACCTTTATGCCGAATGAAAACTTCAATGGTGAAGTCGACATCGATTACAAAGTCTTCGATGGCACCGATGAAGTCGATACCCATCTAGATCTGACCGTTATTCCGATCAACGATGTGCCAGTCCCTGGTGCACCGCTGCATACTCAAATGCTAGAAAACGGCACGATCATCATCGAAGCAAAAGACCTGTTATCAGGTGCGACCGATGTTGATGGCGACATTCTGCATATCGAGAATCTGCTGCTTGTTGACCAGTCACAAGGTACGTTGACAGACAACGGCGACAACACCTTTACCTTCGAACCAACTTCGAACTTCTATGGTGAAGTGAACCTGACCTTCGACATCAGCGATGGTCAAGCAAGTGCACCAAGCACAGCGAAGATCGATGTTGAGATCGTCAACGAAGGTCCAGAGGTTAGCGGTCCAGTTGATGCGGTCGTCGATGAAGATGGCTCAATTACCATCACTCAAGAAGACTTATTAGCGAACGCGACGGACGTGGATGGTGACAACCTTGAAGCGGTGAACCTGTCGACCAACGATCCTAATGCAACCATCGTTGAGAACGCTGATGGTAGCTTTACGATTACACCGAGCGAAAACTTCTTTGGTGAAATCGAATTTACTTATGACGTAACTGACGCGATCGAAACCGTCGCCGCGGATCTAAACCTCACTGTTAACCCAGTGAACGACCTGCCAGATGTACCTGATTTGTCCTTCACCACAGAAGACGGTGAAGCCATCACGATTACTGAAGCAGAGCTGCTGGCTCAAGCGACGGACATCGAAGGCGATGACTTATCTGTTGTGAACGTGACGAGCTCAAGCGATACGGTTCAAGTGACAGACAATGGCGATGGCACCTACACGTTAACGCCAGAGCAGGGCTTCTTTGGTAATGTTGACCTCACGTTTGATGTGAGTGATGGCACCGATGTGGTGGCGGCAAACATCGACTTGAAAGTTGAGTTCGTCAACGACGCACCAGAAGCAGCGCCAATCGTGGCAGACGTGGACGAGGATGGCTCTATCCTCGTGACACAAGAAATGCTGCTTGAAAATGCCAGCGATCAAGATGGTGATGACCTATACGCAACGGCACTAGAAACCAATGATCCGAATGCCTCTATCGTGGATAACGGCGACGGCACCTTCACGGTGACACCGTCGGAAAACTTCAATGGTGACATTGCATTCACTTATGAAGTGAGTGACGGTGAACTAAGTGTTGCTAATGAAATGACATTGACGGTGAATCCAGTCAATGACATTCCAATTGTTGCGCCTGGCATGTACCAAATTGAAGAGGATGGCAGCATCCTGTTCACGCAAGAAGATCTGCTAAGTGGCGCGATTGATATTGATGGTGATGACCTCACCGTTACCAGCATTAACTACTCGGGTGATGAAGGTACTGTAACGGACAACGGTGACGGTACATTTAGCTTCGTACCAGAAGAGCATTTCAGTGGTGACTTGCAATTCAGCTTTACGGTTTCTGACGGTACGGATGAAGTTGAGCAAGACATTAATGTCCATATCGAAGCCGTGGCAGATGCGCCAGATCTAGTCATCACTGATGGCGACGGTCGAAACGTGGATGATCAAGCAATCTTGGTTGAGCCAGGCGGTATTGTTGAAGTGAACATCGCTGCAGCATTGGTTGACCAAGACTTGTCAGAAACGCTGACTGTGACCGTGGATGGTGTTCCTGAAGGTTCGGTGATCAGCTACGACAACGAAGGGGTGCTTAACGATCAAGACAACGGTATCACCAGTTTCAACGATACTGAAATCACGGTTACGTTTGAAGGTGAAACCGCGGGTTACCAAAACACAGCGGGTTACTACAAAGTCGATGAAGATGGCAACATCACGGGCGTTGAAGTGGTGTACGAAAACGCCTCTCAAGTTGGCGGAGGCGGTGACCTCGTTCCGGGACAAGATCAGTTCAGCTTCCAAATCTCGGAAGGGGAAAGCTTCAACCTATTCTTGATTCCTAACGGTCATAACTTCAATGACTTTGCGTCCATGCAAGATGGTCAGTATGAGTTCCGTGCGGCAGATGGCTCTCCTGCGAACATGGATACGGTCGACCCACAACTCGTGTTTGTGGGTGCTGATGGTTCTGAAACCGTGATTCAAAGCCAATTTGGTGATGCAGTCTTCCATGGCGGCACAAGCTCAGAGCTCAACCAAGATGGCATTGAACATACTCGAACTACTGTGAACGAAGACGGTGAACTGGTTTACGGCTTTGAAGATCTCTACGGTGGCGGCGATGCCGATTATAGTGACTTCAACTTCACCATTGATGTAGGTGAAGTGAACAGCCAGATCTACAGCGGTGAAGTAACAGTCGGTCCAGATGGTTCTGTAACGCTTCCAACCACAGCAATTGAACAAGAGCTACAGATTCAATTGCCAGAAGACTTTAACCAACAGCTAGAAATCAATGTAACGGCAACGGCGACAGAGCTATCAAATAATGATTCTGAAACCGTTTCTCAAACCATCTACGTCAATGCAACGGGTGCTCACATTGAACATACGCCTGAAGCATTGCCTGTTTCTGCTGTGGTTGAAGAAGATGGTTCAATCCTAATCACGCAAGAAGATTTGCTCGCTAATGCGCGTGACTTGGATGGAGACCAACTGACAGCACTGAACTTGGCAACGGATGATGAAAATATCACCATCACAGACAATGGTGACGGTACTTACACCTTAACGCCAGATGCGGACTTTAATGGTGACATCACCTTTACGTTCGATGTGTCTGACGGCGATGATGTTGTCTCAACCAACCTTGAGTTATTGGTGTCACCAGTTAACGATGCGCCTGAACCACAAGATCAAGCGTTCACCATTGGTGAAGATGGTGTGCTGACCTTTACTGATGCGGATCTCCTAACAGGCGCTACCGATATTGAAGGGGATGACTTATCTGTTGAGGGCGTCACTTACACAGGGGCGGACGGTGTTCTTACTGACAATGGTGATGGCACATATAGCTTCGCACCAAACGAGAACTTTAATGGCGACGTGAACTTCACTTTCGATGTTTCCGATGGCACGGATACCGTGACGGCGAATATCGACGTAAGCGTGACGCCGGAGAACGATCCACCGGTTGCAGGCAGCACGGCTTACACCGTTCATGAAGACAATTCGATTACCATTAGTAACGAACAGCTGTTGGCTAACTCGTCTGATATAGAAGGCGAAGTGGCGATTGATAGCGTGAGCTACAGCGGTAACGATGGCGTGCTGGAAATCAACGGTGATGGTACGTACACCTTCTCACCAAACGAAAATTTCAGCGGCGAGGTGAGCCTAGATGTTGTCGTTGTCGATGAAGATGGTGCAACGGACTCGACCACTGCAGGCATTACTGTGATTGAGGTAAATGACCCACCAATCGCAGGTCCTACCGCATACACTATCGATGAAGACCAAGTTCTAACCTTCAGTGAATCGCAAGTGCTACTGAATGCTTCGGATGTTGAAGGGGATGTTGAGCTAGTAGGCATCAGCTACGACGGTCCAGATGGCATCTTCTCAGTAAACGGTGATGGTACTTGTAGCTTTGCACCGAATGAAAACTTCAACGGTCAAGTACAGTTGGATGTGACCATTCGCGATGAAGATGGCGCAGAGGTTGATACTTACATCACAGTCGATGTCTTACCAATCAATGATGCACCTGTATCTGGTAACTTGGCGTACAGCGTTGATGAAGACAATTCAATTACGCTAAGCCAAGAGCAGCTACTTGCTCAAGCATCGGATGTAGAAGGTGATGCGCTGACTGCGTCTAACCTAGTGGTTGACGGTGATGCAACGGTTACGGCAAACGACGATGGTAGCTTCACTATCACGCCAGATGCGAACTTCAATGGCGACATTGATATCACGTTCGATATCAACGACGGCAGCGACACTATTGTTGCAACGGCGGACCTAACCGTTAACCCAGTTAATGACTTGCCGCAGCCGGAAGATCAAGCGTTCACCATTGGTGAAGATGGTGTGTTGACCTTCACTGATCAAGACCTGTTGGATGGTGCAACGGACATCGATGGCGATGATCTATCGGTAGAAGGTGTCACTTACACAGGCGCGGACGGTGTCCTAACTGACAATGGCGATGGTACATATAGCTTCGCACCGAATGAGAACTTCAATGGTGATGTGAACTTCACCTTCGATGTTTCCGATGGCACGGACACCGTGACTGCGAATATCGATGTGACAGTCACACCAGAGAACGATCCACCAGTGGCAGGTAGCACATCTTACACAGTGCATGAAGACAACTCGATCACCATCAGTAACGAACAGCTGTTGGCTAACTCGTCTGATATAGAAGGCGAAGTGGCGATTGATAGCGTGAGCTACAGCGGCACAGATGGTGTGTTCCAAGACAATGGTGACGGTACGTACACCTTCTCGCCAAACGAGAACTTCAATGGCGAAGTGAGCCTAGATGTTGTCGTAGTAGATGAAGACGGTGCGACGGACTCAACCACCGCTGGCATTACTGTTCTTGAGGTGAACGATCCACCAATCGCAGGTGCGACTAGCTACTCAGTGAACGAAGACGAAGTCATCACCATTAGCTCTGAACAGCTATTGGCGAACGCTTCTGATGTTGAAGGTGAAGTTGCGATTGATAGCGTCAGCTACAGCGGCTCCGACGGTATCTTTACTGACAACGGCGATGGCACATTCAGCTTCGCACCAAACGAAAACTTCAACGGTGATGTCAGCCTAGATGTTGTCGTGACCGATGAAGATGGCGCAACGGTAGCAACCAATGCCAACATCGATGTATTGCCAATCAATGATGCGCCAGTATCGGGCAACTTGGCTTACAGTGTCGATGAAGACAATTCAATTACGCTTGGCCAAGAGCAGCTTCTTGCTCAAGCATCGGATGTAGAAGGGGACGCGCTAACCGCGACTAACCTAGTGGTTGACGGTGATGCAACGGTTACGGCAAACGATGATGGCAGCTTTACCATTACGCCTGATGCGAACTTCAATGGTGACATTGATATCACGTTCGACATCAACGACGGCAGCGACACTATTGTTGCAACAGCTGACCTGACGGTTAATCCAGTTAACGACCTACCACAGCCAGAAGATCAAGCGTTCACCATTGGTGAAGATGGCGTCTTGCTGTTCACTGATGAAGATCTGCTTGATGGTGCAACGGATATCGATGGCGATGACCTATCGGTAGAAAGTGTGTCTTACACTGGCACAGATGGTGTCCTAACCGACAATGGTGATGGCACTTACAGCTTCGCGCCAAACGAGAACTTCAATGGCGACGTGAACTTTACCTTCGATGTTTCTGACGGCACGGATACCGTGACCGCAAATATCGATGTAAGCGTGACGCCAGAGAACGATCCACCGGTAGCAGGCAGCACGTCTTACACGGTGCATGAAGATAATTCGATCACCATCAGTAACGAACAACTATTGGCTAACTCATCTGACGTAGAAGGCGAAGTAGCAATCGACAGCGTGAGCTACAGTGGCGCAGATGGCGTGTTCCAAGACAATGGTGACGGTACTTACACCTTCTCGCCAAACGAGAACTTCAATGGTGAAGTGAGCCTAGATGTTGTCGTGGTAGATGAAGACGGTGCGACGGACTCAACCACCGCTGGCATTACTGTTCTTGAGGTGAACGACCCACCAATCGCAGGTGCGACCAGCTACTCCGTTAACGAAGATGAAGTCATCACCATTAGCTCTGAGCAGCTATTGGCGAATGCTTCTGATGTTGAAGGTGAGGTGGCGATTGATAGCGTCAGCTACAGCGGCTCCGACGGTATCTTTACTGACAACGGCGATGGCACATTCAGCTTCGCACCAAACGAAAACTTCAACGGTGATGTCAGCCTAGATGTTGTCGTGACCGATGAAGATGGCGCAACGGTAGCAACCAATGCCAACATCGATGTTCTTCCAGTCAACGATGCTCCAGTATCAGGTGATTTGGCTTACAGCGTGGATGAAGATGGTTCTATCACTCTCAGCCAAGAGCAGCTTCTTGCTCAAGCCGGCGACGTGGATGGCGATGACCTAACTGCATCCAACCTGACTGTTGACGGCAATGCGACCGTTGTTGCGAATGACGATGGTAGCTTCACTATCACGCCGGATGCGGACTTCAATGGCGACATTGATCTGAGCTTCGACATTACGGACGGTGATGCGACCATTCAAACGACAGCCGATCTGACTGTGAACCCAGTGAACGACTTACCAACGGTTGGTCAGCCACAGTTTGTTACGCAAGAAGACACCAGCTTCACCTTCACTGAAGAGCAACTGCTGCAAAATGCAGGTGATATCGATGGTGATAACTTGACGGTTGAAAATGTTGCTTCTGACAGTGGTACCTTGGTTGATAACGGTGATGGCACGTACACTTTTGCACCGAATGAAAACTTCGATGGCAACGTGAACGTAACGTTTGATGTCAACGATGGCACCGCAACCGTGCCAGCAGAAGCGAACATTGATGTTCAATCTGTGGTCGATATGCCAGAGCTTTCGATTGCTTCAGACTTGGTGATTGCTTCTGATAACTTCGAGTCTGGCTCGAACGGTTGGAACGCGAACACTGAGAGTTCACAAGGCTTCGAAACGGGCGACATGCTGGGTCGTATTGGTGGCACTGGCGGTGATGAAGCGGTCAGCAAAACCTACGAGATCCCAAGCGATGTCAATGAAGTGAATATTTCGTTTAGCTTCTACGAAATCGATTCTTGGGATGGCGAGTCGTTCCAAATCTTTGTCGGCGGTGAACAGCTAACCACCTTGGAGAACTCCGCGTTCCGTACTCAAGATGGTACGACAACGCTTTACGATTCTGACGGTAACGAAGTAGGTGAAGTGATCCACGGAGCCTCTCAACGTGAAGGCTTCAGTGGTTGGAACGACCAAGCTCACCAAATCAATCTGACGGTTCCTGTCGAGGATGGTGAATTGCAACTTGGCTTCGGTTCAACCTTGAATCAAGACGTTTGGGATGAATCGTTTGGTATCGACAACATCGAAATCACGGTAGCGGACGCGGATTACCAAATCATTGGCACCGAAGATACACCAGTGCCGCTTGATATCGATGCAGCGTTAACCGATACCGATGGTTCAGAAAACCTCGCTATCTTGATTGAAGATGTGCCAGAAGGCAGCTCGCTATCAGCAGGTGTTGATAATGGCGACGGCACTTGGTCACTACAACCGGGCGAGCTAGAAGGGCTAGAGTTTATCCCTTCAGCGGACTTCAACGGCGATGTGACGCTAACCGTGAACGCAACCTCTACAGATGTGGATACAGGTACAACGGCGACAGCGACGCAAGATGTGACGATTCATATCTCGCCAACCAATGATGCACCAGAAGTGACGGGTGATATCAGCGCAGTCACTGCTGAAGACAACAGCATTACGCTGACTCAAGAGCAGTTACTTGAGCATGCCGTTGATATTGATGGTGACGACCTAAGCGCAATCAACCTGAGCACCAATGATGAAAATGCAACGGTTGAAATGAACGAGGATGGCAGCTTCACCATTACTCCAAGCGAGAACTTCTACGGTGACATCGAGTTCACCTACGATGTGACTGACGGGGAAGAAGTGGTCGCGGCTGGTCTCGACTTAACAGTAACACCAGTCAATGACGCTCCAGAGCCACAAGATCAAGCGTTCACAGTGGGTGAGGACGGTATTCTTACCTTTACAGATGCAGACCTATTAACAGGCGCGACGGATGTAGAAGGTGACAACCTAACAGTTGAAGGCGTGACTTACACTGGCGCGGACGGTGTCCTAACCGACAATGGTGACGGCACTTACAGCTTTGCACCAAACGAAAACTTCAATGGTGACGTGAACTTTACCTTCGATGTTTCCGATGGCACGGATACCGTGACCGCGAATATCGATGTGACAGTCACACCTGAGAACGATCCTCCGGTGGCCGGTAGCACGTCTTACACAGTGCATGAAGACAACTCAATCACCATTAGTGACGAGCAGTTACTGGCGAATTCGTCTGATATCGAGGGTGATGTTGCGATCAGCAGCGTGAGCTACAGCGGTAACGACGGTGTGCTCGAAATTAATGGTGATGGCACTTACACCTTCTCGCCAAACGAGAACTTCAATGGTGAAGTGAGCCTTGACGTTGTGGTTGTCGATGAAGACGGTGCGACGGATTCAACCACCGCAGGTATTACGGTACTTGAGGTGAACGATTCGCCAATCGCAGGTGCGACAAGTTACTCTGTCAATGAAGACGAAGTCATTATCTTCACGGAAGAGCAACTGCTAGCGCAATCAAGTGATGTGGAAGGTGACGTGAGCCTAGAAAGCGTCTCTTACAGTGGTAGTGACGGCATTCTAACGGCGAATGACGATGGCACTTACAGCTTCGCACCAAATGAAAACTTCAACGGTGGCGTAAGCCTAGACGTAGTCGTCGCTGATGAAGACGGTGCAACTGCGACAACCAACGCGAACATTGATGTATTGCCAGTCAACGATGCTCCGGTATCTGGCGACTTGGCTTACAGCGTCGATGAAGACGGTTCAATCACATTGAGTCAAGAGCAGTTACTGGCACAAGCATCGGATGTAGAAGGCGATGCACTAACCGCTTCCAACCTAGTGGTTGACGGTGATGCGACGGTTACGGCTAATGACGATGGTAGCTTTACTATCACGCCTGACGCGAACTTCAATGGCGACATTGATATCACGTTCGATATCAATGATGGCAGCGATACTATCGTTGCAACGGCGGACCTAAAGGTTAACCCAGTTAATGACTTGCCGCAGCCGGAAGATCAAGCGTTCACCATTGGTGAAGATGGCGTCTTGCTGTTCACTGATGAAGATCTGCTTGATGGCGCAACGGATATCGATGGCGATGACCTATCGGTAGAAGGTGTGTCTTACACTGGCGCAGATGGTGTCCTAACCGACAATGGTGATGGCACGTACAGCTTCGCGCCAAACGAAAACTTCAATGGCGACGTGAACTTCACCTTTGATGTTTCTGATGGCACGGATACCGTGACCGCGAATATCGATGTGACAGTCACACCTGAGAACGATCCACCGGTTGCGGGCAGCACGTCTTACACAGTGCATGAAGATAACTCGATCACCATCAGTGATGAACAGCTACTAGCGAACTCATCGGATATTGAAGGCGATGTTTCGGTTGATAGCGTGAGCTACAGTGGCGCAGATGGTGTGTTCCAAGACAATGGTGATGGTACGTACACCTTCTCTCCAAATGAGAACTTCAATGGCGAAGTGAGCCTAGATGTTGTCGTGGTCGATGAAGACGGTGCGACGGATTCAACTACCGCAGGTATTACAGTACTTGAGGTGAATGATCCACCAATCGCAGGTGCGACAAGTTACTCTGTCAATGAAGACGAAGTCATTATCTTCACGGAAGAGCAACTGTTAGCGCAATCAAGCGATGTGGAGGGCGACGTGAGCCTAGAAAGCGTCTCTTACAGTGGTAGCGACGGCATTCTAACGGCGAATGACGATGGCACTTACAGCTTCGCGCCAAATGAAAACTTCAACGGTGGCGTAAGTCTAGACGTAGTAGTGGCTGATGAAGACGGTGCAACTGCGACAACCAACGCGAACATTGATGTCTTACCAATCAATGATGCTCCGGTATCTGGCGATTTGGCTTACAGTGTCGATGAAGACGGTTCAATCACATTGAGTCAAGAGCAGTTACTGGCTCAAGCGGGTGACGTCGACAGCGATAATCTAGAAGCAGTGAACTTAACCGCGGTTGCCAATGCAACCGTTGTTGAGAACCAAGATGGTAGCTTTACGATTACGCCTGATGCGAACTTCAATGGCGATATCGACCTAAGTTTCGACTTGATTGATAACGATGGTGCAAGCGTGGAAGTGGGCGTTGACCTAACGGTGAACCCAATTAACGATGCGCCGCAATCAACGCCAGTGAATATTGCTGGCACCGAAGATACCACCATTCTTATCACGCAGGACATGTTGCTTGCTAACGCAACAGACATCGACAACACCTACGACGAACTGTCTGCTGTCGACCTAGTGATTGATGAGCAATACGGTGACTTGCTAGACAACGGTGATGGCACTTGGTCATTCACTCCGGCTGAGAACTTCAATGGTGATGTGCCAATGTCGTTCGGTGTCAGCGATGGTGATTTAGTGACGCCGGTTGAAGGCAATCTAAACATCGAAGCGGTTAACGATGCACCAGAAGCGCCAACCATCCAGATGCAAGGCGAAGAAGATGTGGTCATGGTGATTGACCCTGCTTACATCGCTGATCAAGTTACGGATCTTGATGGTGACGAAATCAGCGTAGAAAGCATCACGGTTCGTGCGCCTGCAAACGCGACATTAACTCAGCAGCCAGATGGTATGTACCACTTGGTGACCACTCAAGACTTCAATGGTTTGGTGGAACTGGGCTACACCGCGACGGATGGTGAAGAAGTGGTTGAAGGCTCGTTGAATGTGGATGTTATTCCAGTCAACGATGCTCCATTCAATGTGGGTAATGCCTTTATGGCAACCGACGAGGATGGCGCATTCACCTTCGACGCGGGCGACCTGATGAACTTGTTCGGCGATATCGACACTGAAAACCTAGTCGTATCACGCATTATCACCGCAGAAGGTGAAGATGGTGGTGAGGTAACAGACAACGGTGACGGTACTTGGACATTCACACCGACTGGCGATTTTGCAGGGGTTTCTGACTTGCAAGTTGTGGTAAGTGACGGTGAGTTTGAGACGGTACTTGACGTACCAGTGTTTGTTCGCCCTGTTGCCGATGGCGCAGTCATCACAACCGACCATGATGGTCCGTTAGTGTTCGGTGAGGACGAAACGGGTCACCTAGGCTTGAATGTCGGTCTAATCGACGATTCAGAAACGCTAAGTAACCTAGTGATGACTGGTTTCCCTGTTGGCTTCGAAGTTACGGATGGTGTGAACACCATTACCATTACGGAACCGGGTCAATACATCGACTTGAACGAGTGGGATATCTCAGACCTGCAAATGACGCCTCCGGCTGACTTTAATGGCGAGTTCTTCGTAACCGTGACCGCAACAACGGTGGATTATGGTGACGAGCCAGAAGAGTTCGAAGATGGCATCGATTCAGGTGACTTCGAAACCCTAGCGGGTGAGCCCGTTATCCTAACCGCTGATGACCTAATTGGATTGGCAGAAAACGTAGACGCAGACGCGGGTGATGAAGTGAAATTCGTTCACCTAGCTGATCGCAGCCAAGGTGAAATTGTTGATAACGGTGATGGCACATGGACATTCAATCCAGCACCAGGCTTTACTGGTGAAGCGGATATCGCTTATGTGATTGATAAAGACGGTGTGCTTCATGATGAGCAAACAGGCGTGGTCGTGAAAGAAGACGCACCACAAGAGAATGCTTCTCCAGAAATCGACAGCATTTCTACCACAGAAATGGCAGCGGATGGCACCTTGTCGTTCACCAATGACGACATGCTATCGACATTGAGCGATGCAGAAGGCGACAGCTTGAGCATTGAGTCAGTGAGCCTAATGGAAGGTCAAGGTGTGATAGAGACCGATAACCAAGGTAACTACCAATTCACACCAGCAGAAGGCTACACCGGAGATGTTCAAGTTGGCTTCATTGCAACTGACGGTGAAAACCGCATTGAGAGCTTCTTTAATGTCGACATCCAAGGTGAAGGTGAAACCACAACCAGCGAAGGCTACGCACTGGCTGATGATGGTTCACTAACACTAACGGAAGCACAGTTGATTGATGAACTTGGCATTAGCCCTTCTGCAGAAGTGTTGGATGTCGCCGATGCAAACGATGCTGGTTTCTTTGCGAAATCAGGTGATGAAGAGTGGACATACTGGCCGAACGATGACTTCGATGGCAATTTGGCTATGGATGTTCAGGTCAACGACAATGGTGAAGTATCGACTCAGAATCTGAGCATCCAAGTTGCGGACGATTCAGCGCAAAGCGACGAGCCACAAATCCAAACTGCTCAAGCATCAGCAGAGCAGCAAGTTGGCGAAGCGCAACAGCCTGAAGAGCAAGCAGCAAACGGTGCAGACAGTGAAGAGGAGAGCGCAGCTGATGTGACTGCAGCACCAGGCGATACCATTTCTATCTCGGTTCCAGATGAGGTCAGCGGTAACGAATCGGTGGATTATGCAGAAATGTCCGGTCTACCTGATGGCGCATCGGTAAGCAACGCACTGGATAATGGCGATGGCAGCTTCACATTAAGTGGCAACCTGAACCAACCAGTATCGGTTGACCTACCAGAAGGTTACGAAGGTACGAGCGAAATCCAATTCCAAGGTTACGACGAATTGGGCAGCGCAGTAGAAGGTGCGAGTGGCACAGTTGAAGTTGAAGTCGATGATCAATACACCATGCAAGGTTCTGCTCAAGATCAGCAACCAGATATGGCGGGTATGGAATCTGGCGGCAGCGACTGGACAAGTGCAGGAGGTCAAGATCAAGGTGTTGACTTCACGGATGACTCTGGCAGCTTCGACTCGGATACTCAAACAGGTACTGACCAAGGCAACGATTTCGATCAAAGCTCAATGTAACCAGTCCTAGACTAGGGCAGTGTCATTGCTGCCCAAACCCAAGCCATGCAGGGCCTACTTTGCATGGCTTTTTTGTTGGGTTTCTTTCTATGAGCTGTAGAAAAAAACTTGGAAATTGAAAAAAGTATTCTTAGCTAGTTTATACCCAAGTAACCTCGAGATGTTAGGTTCAGCGAGAATGGCTTGGTTTGTAGACGCGGCGGCGATTTAAAGGTCTAGTGGGTCTAAATCAAGAATCGACAACAAAGTATACAAACCAAGACAGCTCGCCCTTCGGGAGCGTGTCATTGACTCGGCTTCTGTGTCAAACAACTTGGAAAGAGCTGACTATTACGCTGCGTTGTTTTCCTTGACCCCGAATCAATGACAACGCTCTGAATCCTGCATCTTTAAGTCACTTGGGTATAAGAGTCATTTACAAGGAGGAGCGACATGTACCGTTATGTCAGTTCGCCAAAAGCGTCGAAGTACATAGTACCGCCACCACAGCATCGTGAGTTGTCTAGTATCGATGTACCAGAGTCGGAACTTGAGATGCGTGAAATTCTGAACAACTGGTTTGCCGATGGATTGGCGCCCATCATTCAAAATGAAGACAATGACATCTCTGCTAATGAGCAACAGCGCTTTGAGCAGCTCAGCCGCACGGTGGGCGTGCTATTGCGTAATAAAGATTACTACTTTGCCACCAAGCGGATTCTTTCATTGTGGGAGCAAGACTGCTTAGAAACGACTTACGTTAATTATCTGATTTTACGTAGTGAGCGCATACCATACTTCGAATAAGTCCCATTTATCGGCTTAAAATAGTGGTTTACATGGTTTTCTTAGTAACTTTTGATACTTGTATTTAACATTTTTGTAAACATCGTTATATTTAAGGCTCATCGTTGTCAGGAGTTTATGGATGAACCTTACGATATCAGGGAAGTTGCAGCTCAGTTTTGTGCTGCTAGCCGTACTTTTTATGGCATCAGCGGTATTCACTTATCGCAACGTCACCACCGTAGAGCAATACGCCTCTTCGTTACTTAAATCCGATTTACCGACCGTCGACACCAGTCGCGGTATCCAACAGTCCGTTCAAGCATCGCTGTCTTCTATTCGAGCCTACATGTTGTTAGGTGGCGATGAAGAGGCGAGCGCACGTCTGAGTGAGGACGTACGCAATATCATGGCATCTACAGACGAGTCGCTTCCAACGTTGCAGGCTTTGATCTCTGAACAGGATTTTCAAGCGATTCAAAGTCAGTGGGACGCGGTAAAAGTTTCTCTAAACAAGCTGATTGAACTTAGCCACAGTGATGAGAACTTACCCGCGCACAACCTCTTTATTAACGAAGCGGCACCCATTGCAGAAGTGGCACTTGACCAGCTTCAAAGCTTAATCAATGAAGAGTCGGGAAATCCATTTGGTGGAGACAGAAAGCGTCTGTTTAAAGTTTATGCCGACAGCTATACCTCACTCGCCAATGCACTGTCTGCTTTGCGAGATTTCCTGTTGTACGGGCAGCAAGATCATCTGGACAAATACCACGACTTGATTAAGTACCACAATCAGTCTGTGGCGGAAATCGACAGTAAACTCGACAGACTGACTGATAACGACCAATCACTGTGGTCACTGTTTAAGGAAATGCAGCAACTGTACTTTCCTTTAGCAGAGCAGGTAATTGCATTGCGTCAATCGCCAGAGTGGAACGAATCAAACTTGTTAATGGCGAATGAACTGTTGCCAGCAGCGGATGCACTAGACCAAAGCTTAGAAACGATCGTATTGGCTCAGCAAAGTCGTGCTGATCAAAGTGGACAGGGCATTAATCAGTCGATCAAGAACGTACTCACCACCATGTTGATTGCTGCGGCATTGGTTTTGTTTGCCGCAGTAGCGATCTCAAAATACATGGGCAATACCATTGGTCGTCGAGTGAAAAACTTATCGGAGCGTGCAAAGACGATCGCTTCAGGGGACGTTTCTCAGCCTCCGCTCACCGTTGTTGGGAAAGATGAATTGGCAGACCTTACCGATTCGATTAACCGCATGAACCAATCGTTAGCGAGCATCGTGGCAGGGGTGAGTGAGAAAGCGCACCAAGTGGATACCAGTATGGGGGCTTTGTTGGAATCGGCGCAAGTCACTTCATCGAATGTAGAACAGCAACAGACCAGCATTGTTGAAATGGGAAGCCAATTGGATGAAATCGCTTTAGCCGCGCGTAACACCCTAGATCAAGCCAACCAATCAGTGCAGAAGCTTTCTGACTCAAAAGGCGAGATTGAACAAGGTCGTGATGCTTTAGAGCAAAACAAAGTCACCATGGAAAGCTTGCACGGCAGCATTGAAACCGCGAGTACGCAGGTGACGCAGTTAAGCAAAGAGAGCGAAGCCATTGGCCGAGTTACAGAGGTGATTGAAGGCTTGGCAGAACAAACTAACTTACTGGCATTGAATGCGGCGATAGAAGCGGCGCGTGCGGGCGACCAAGGACGAGGCTTTGCGGTTGTGGCGGACGAAGTTCGTATGTTAGCGACTCGCACTACTCAATCGACGACAGAAATCAACGGTATCATCAATGCGATTCAACGCTCGACCCATTCGGTGGTTGAGGAGATTGAACACAGTCAATCACTTGCGGAGCAGGGCGCTGAGCACATTGAAAAAGCGGTAACTCGTTTGCTCGTCACGACCGAGCAAATTGGTTCTTTGAATGAACAAATGGCAGAACTTGCGGCAGCGGCAGAGCAGCAATCTCATGCGACCAATTCGATCACTGGATTGATGTCCGGTATTACTCAATCAGTGGATGAGGTTTCGAATAACAGCCAACGTGCATCAGAGACATCATTGCAAGTAAAAGAGCAAGTTACTGAGCTGAATCAACAGATGGCAACTTTTAAAACGGCGTAGATAAGGTTTACGTCTGTTCATCTACTTTTGAACGTTAACCAAATAGTAAAAAAGCCCCAATCCTTTTTACACAAAAAGGGTTGGGGCTTTTTGTTGGATGATACGCCGATATTCGTCTACTTGCTCATTGGATTTGGCTATTTAAATCATAGCTAAAACCAAATTCTCTTCGCCGAGCCGGAGTCGTAATATGACTCCATCGGCAGCAAATACTGCAAAAGAATTTTTAAACTTTATACCAATCCCGGTAAGAGAATCGTTCGTTACTACGATTGGTATCATCCTTCTAGGAGCAAGATTATGAACAAACAAGTAAGCCTAATTGGTCTAGACAGCGAACAATCAGCACAACTAGCTCAACAGCTAAATCAACTGCTAGCGCATTACCAAGTGTTGTACATGAACTCTCGCGGTTACCACTGGAACATTAAAGGTGCGCAATTCTTCGAACTGCACGTAAAATTTGAAGAGATCTACACGGATCTACAAACAAAAATCGATGAGCTTGCAGAGCGTATTCTAACTTTGGGTCATACACCAGCGCACGCATTCAGCAACTACTTGGAAGCAAGTGAAATTAAAGAACATCAAAACGCGACTTCTGGTGAGGAGTGTGTACAAGGGCTAGTTCGAGGCTTTAGCGTTCTACTTCTAAAACAGCGTGAGATTCTACAAAACGCGGGTGAAGCAGATGACGAAGGTACAGCGGCATTGATGGGTGACTACATCCGTGAGCAAGAAAAATTAATGTGGATGCTTAACGCTTACCTACAAGGCTAAGCAGCGCATCACCCAAGCAATCCTTGGGAACGCATGAAACAATCGGGAATAAGTCATAAGGGGCACGTTGGTGCCCCTTTTTTTGTTTGCGTATTTTATATGTGTGCTTTATTTGCGTGGTAAGGATTCGAAACGGCTCAATAAATCACTGAGTTCATTAAGCGCTAACGAGGCTGAGTCATTGAAGGTTTCTTGATTCCCATGGTGCACAAGGCAAGAGGGCATCTGCGCGTTATACGCTGCCTGCAAGTCGTAAAGGTAATCGCCGACATAAAGCACTTCATCAGGCATCAAACGCCACTCTTTCGCCAATACCTGCAGAGACAAAGGGTCTGGCTTGGGCGGGAAGCATTCACGAGTGATGACTCGTTCTACTGAGATTTGGTTGTGCTCTAGTTTGCGCTGAGTGGCGATTTGGCAGTTGCGCGTCACGATAGCGGTTTTGATTTCATTTTGATGCAAGTGGGCGAGCAATTCATGGCAGCCAATCATTGGAGCAGACTGCTCAGCATCAGAAATCTCGTAATCAAATATCACGTTATGAGCGTGCTCTCGATGATGAGGATGCTCAAGTGCGTCGACAAAATCCAATAGATCTTCACTCTGCGGACAACCTAGCTGTTGTCGCAATTCGCCGAAGTTCATATCAGAACTCACCAAGGTGTTGTCTAAATCAAACACCACGGCTTTAATTTTATCGAGCTGTAAAGGGAATGGAATCATAATGACCTCGTACAACTTAACCGAACTATCGTTTTAAAAAACAAAAGGTTATTGTTAAGTTTAGATTCTTCTGCTTAGATTGTACGAAAATAAATCACTAGTACGTCACAAATTAAATAGTCTTAACGATTTTAGTGTTTGATTACCTTTCCTCAAGACGAAAGATTTTGCCGCTGTCGGTAGAAAAGTAGATATAGCCATCGGGGCTGATGGTTATATCTCTTACTCGCTCTCCAAGATTCTCCATCAATCTTTTTGATTCGGTGAGCTTGCCATTCTTAATAGAAACCACGTTGATGTGCGCCAGTTTCAATGCACCGGCGAGGATTTTCCCGTCCAATTCTGGGTATTTATCACCACGGTACAAAATCATATTACTGGGCGCGATAGAAGGGACGTATACCAGTCTTGGATCTTCCATTCCCGGCAACGACTTAGCTTCCCCGACGTCCAACGGTCCCCAATATTCTTTGCCATGAGAGACTTTTGCCCAGCCGTAGTTCGCGCCTTTCTTGATTAGATTAATTTCATCGCCACCGCGTGGTCCATGTTCAATCGACCACAGCTGTTTAGTTGCTTCGTCGTAAAACATACCTTGTGGGTTGCGGTGCCCGTAACTCCATATCTCAGGACGAGCTTGGGAAGGTTTGAATGGGTTGTCTTGCGGAACCGAACCATCAAGATTAAGGCGTAGAATACTGCCAGCATGGGTTTGAGTGTCTTGTCCATTATCACGTTCGCCACGGTCACCGATTGAGAAGTAAACTTTATCGTCTACAAATGAAATTCGACTGCCGTAGTGGCGACCTGTATCGGTGAAGGCATCAGCAACAAAGAGATCTTTCCAACCTACAAGCTGATTGTTTTGCAATTGCGCCGTCGCTAACGCCACCGTATTGCCTTTGCTCGTACGCTTGCTGTAGGTAAAGAAGAGTTGCGGGTTTTGCTTATCGGCATTCGGTGCGAGCGCAACATCCAATAAGCCGGCTTGTCCACTGGTGTTCACATCGGGAACGTTAAACAGCTTTTGAGGTTTGCCTGTGGTGATATCCAGCAACGAAACCGTACCGTTCTTTTCATTGACGATAACACGTTGGCTATCTAAGAACTCGATCCCCCAAGGGATCTGAAATCCATTCGCCACCTCGTTCGCGCGGTATTCGGCAGCGTTGGCAGAAAAGGATAAACAAGTGAGTAGGGCAGCAGCAATCGTTCTCATGGTTCCTTCCAATATGAATCGTGTTAATACTTAAAAGCTAACACTAAAAGACTATGTTTGGCAGAGATTCACTTGTATATGAATGTAAAAAATCCCCGATACGAGATCGGGGATTGAATTAAGGCTAGAGAATTGTTTATGTAGCGAGATTACATCGCTTCTTCGAAGATCTTAGAAATTTCTTCGTGAGTTGCTTGTTTAGGGTTAGTGAAACCACAAGCATCTTTCAGTGCGTTGTCTGCTAGTGTTGGGATGTCTTCTAGTTTCGCACCAAGCTCTTTGATACCTGCTGGGATACCCACATCTTTCGCTAGAGTAACGATAGCGTCGATTGCTGCCGCTGCACCTGCTTCAGCAGACATGCCTTCTACGTTTACGCCCATTGCTTTTGCTACGTCACGTAGACGCTCAGGACATACTTGCGCGTTGTAGCGCTGTACGTGAGGTAGAAGAATCGCGTTACAAACACCGTGTGGAAGGTCGTAGAAACCACCTAGCTGGTGTGCCATTGCGTGTACGTAACCTAGAGACGCGTTGTTGAACGCCATACCCGCCATGAACTGTGCGTATGCCATTTGTTCACGAGCTTCTAGATCTTCACCGTTTTTCACTGCTGTGCGTAGGTAAGCTTGGATAAGCTCAATTGCTTTGATTGCTACCGCATCAGTGATTGGTGTTGCCGCGATAGATACGTAAGCTTCAATCGCGTGAGTTAGGGCATCCATACCTGTTGCCGCAGTTAGCGAAGCAGGTTTAGCTAGCATTAGCTCTGGATCGTTTACAGAGATAAGCGGTGTTGTGTGCTTATCAACGATAGCCATCTTGATGTGACGCTCTTCGTCAGTGATGATGCAGAAACGCGTCATTTCAGATGCAGTACCCGCAGTCGTGTTGATTGCGATAAGTGGCATCATTGGTTTTGCAGATTGGTCTACGCCTTCGTAATCTGCGATTTTGCCGCCGTTAGAAGCAACAAGCGCGATACCTTTCGCACAGTCGTGTGGTGAACCGCCACCTAGAGAGATAACGAAGTCACATTCGTTATCTGTAAGAAGTGCCAAGCCGTCGTTAACGTTGCTGATAGTAGGGTTTGGTTGAGTGCCATCGAACACAACAGTTGCTACGTCGCGTTCTGTTAGTAGATCTTGAACCTGCTTTACTACACCGATTTGGTTAAGAATCTTATCCGTAACAATCAAACCTTTTTTAAAGCCTTGAGATTGGATGCTGTCTGCTGCGTCTTTCAAACAACCAGCGCCCATTAGGTTTACCGTAGGGATAAAAAATGCACTTGTCATATTGGATAGCTCCGTCGTTATTTTTAATAATCTTTCTTAATTTGCCGTTTACTGTCGCACATTCGTTTCCAGATTGAAGTTGATCTGAAGCAAGTTTACCTACTTAGAGGTACTTGCAAGAGAAAAACTGTGACAGTGATCTTGTTGCACTGCGTATAAGTGCAACACTGATATAAAGTAGAACAAATATGAAACTATGGACGCAAACGATTGGCAAAAATTGACTTCTGACGCGGATATATCTCTAAATTCGACTAAAGTATAAAAAATCCCCATTAATAACTTAATTATCAATGGGGATAGGGAAGTGTTTTATAAGCTAACTACTAATAATTAAGCTATTTTAATCAGCTTTGATACTAACTTTTCGATACCTGAGGCCGCTTGAGAGATATTTTCTGCCAACATGTAAGCAGGGGTTGAAAGTACGAGGTGTTTTTCATCAAAAACGATGTCTTCGACAGGGCACGTGGTGTGTTCACCGCCCATTTGATTAAATGCTATTGAGACTGCCTCATCGTTGCCTACCGTTCCTTTCACGCCTTGCTCATAAATCATCGGAATAATGACAGGAGAAATACACAGATAGCCAGCTGGTTTTTTCGCATTAGCAAACGCGCGACAAGCTTGAGCTACGTGTGTGTTAATGGAGCACTCTGCACCTGAAACGGCGAAGTCGGTTAAGTTTTTCGCAGCACCAAATCCACCTGGAAGCAGTAGGGCATCGTATTCATCAACGTTAAGTTTGGCAACATCGTCAATGTTTCCGCGTGCGATACGAGCTGATTCGATCAAGACGTTACGGGTTTCATCCATTTCGTCACCAGTTAGGTGATTGATGACATGGAGTTGGTCAATGTTAGGTGCAAAGCAGTGCCAAGTTGCCCCTGCTTTCTCGATGGCGTAGAGCGCCAACACTGCTTCGTGGATCTCAGAACCGTCGTAAACGCCTGAACCACTTAAAATGACTGCGACTTTTTTCATGTTTGGATTCCTTTACTCTGAACGTTCCTTAGATTGCTCTTCGCTATCTAGACCATGCGTTTCCGAGTGTGTTTTAACGTTTTCACTCTCGTTGTCATCTTCATCATAGTAGCGCACAACAAAGGGTGTAAGCATAACACTAGAGGGCAGAAAATGTTTCATATCAACTCCAACGGCTTAATAGAATGATTTTTATACTGATTTTTATAAAACAGTACGTTGAACCTGATCATTTTTGAGTTAAGCTGACGTTTCCTTTGGCATTCGTGAGTGGTAGGTCACATGAAATCAGTGCAATTTCGTTTCACACTTTATGGTTGTATCGCGATTCTCTCTTGGAGTTGTCTGCTTGGCATCGCGAGGTTGGTTACGGAGAGTTTAGGTCCTGTAGGCGGGGCAGCCATGTTGTACTCTCTTAGCTCTGTTTTCCTTCTTATCGTGGTCGGTATTCCAAAGTTGTCTTACTTTTCTCCCAAGTATCTTGTGCTTGGTGGTGCGATGTTCGTCTGCTATGAAATATTTCTCGCTCTATCTTTGGGATATTCCAACTCGCGCGCGCAGGCAATTGAGGTGTCGATTGTCAACTACCTTTGGCCCGCACTGACGGTTTTATTTGCGGTCCTTGGCAGCAATAAAAAAACAAACTGGTTGCTTTATCCAGCAGTTACGCTGGCGTTTATTGGGGTTGCTTGGACTGTGAGCGGTGAGAATGGCTTATCCATAACTCAGATCATGTCCAATGTTAGTAGTAACCCTCTGGTGTATTTTATGGCTTTCGCTGGGGCGGTTATATGGGCCTTTTATTGCAACTTAACCCAAAGGCAGCAATCTAAACATAATGCGATTACCCTATTTTTCATTGCAACAGCTGTTTCGCTTTGGGTCAAATACGCGTTTACGGATGAGCCACCAATGACATTCAGTTGGGAAGCGATGGGGTACTTAGTGGCTTCTGCGGCTTTAATGGCTGGTGGTTATGGTTTATGGAATATCGCGATCGTTGGCGGCAATATGGTTTTTCTCGCCACCTTGTCTTACTTCACGCCCATTTTTTCTGCTTTATTTTCTTCCATTATTCTTGGCGTAACTCTGAGCCATAGCTTTTGGCAGGGCGTTGTGATGGTAACGGTGGGCTCGCTGATGTGTTGGTTAGTCACCAAAGAGAAGCGCGAAGCGGCTGGGTAAGTTACCAACGAGATCAGAGAATTTAAGTGAGCAACGAACAGAGCTCCCTTGCAAGCTGTATTCGAATACGAAGCAACTAAATCGAAAAAATTAAAAAAGCTCCCGAGATTGGGAGCTTTTTATTGAGTTTTAACGGCTCTTTGGTGGCGCTCTAATAAGCGACGTTCAAGTGTAGTTGAAGCTTGAATCTGTGCTTCGACAGTCGCTTGATAAGCTGCTTACGAGTGTGCTCTAGTGTATCAAGCTCCAATGTGTCGTCATCAATATGTACGTCCACATTTACTCGTAGCTCTTGGCCCACCTTCGTTACGCCAGCCAGTTTCAATTGATGCTCAGTCACTTTTTCAATCTCAAGAACATCTTTGCCAACGCTCTGAAACAGCTCTTTGCTTGGTGTCATCATTAGTAGTTCACGTAAGGCACCTACTAGCATATCGAACGGTACTTTGAGGAAGTAAAAGCCCATTAAAACCATCATCATGGGGTCGGCATATACCGCATACTCAGAGAATGGCGTTAGTGAAACAGCCCAAGCCGAGACAAATCCTACGGTCACCGCCACACTTAGCAGAGTATCCATTTGCCACTGTTTTTTCTCCGCTTCAATCAAGCCTGATGAGAAGCGGCGGCTGCGTTTCGCCATAAACCACCAAGCGTAACCACAGCCGATAACATTCACGATGCCGAATAAGGTCGCAATAGAAGCATCGACCTCGCGACCTCCAGACATCAATGCTGATATCGCAGAGTAGAGAGAGAAGCTTACAACCACTAAAATGACGGCTGCTTTTATCGCAATAACGATTGGTTCTAAGACCGCTTTTCCAAATGGGAATACAGATTTTGAAGGCTTGTTAATATAGTAAGAAGCGGCCAGTGACAATAAAGTTAACAGTAAGCTGACCAAAGAGTAAACACCGTCAAAAACGATGACAATTGAGCCTACAAGCAAGCCAAGTACCATACCACCAGCAGCGAACCCAGATGCCAAAAGGGCTGAAATGGTTAGAATACGGTTTTCGTTTTTGCTTGTCCTGTCACACATAAAAGATGCCTTTGAATTTTAATACCTTACTATTCTTCGCTCATAAGGTAATTTAGGCAACCACAAAGTGACCAGTAACTAATCTAAAAAATTGCGTTTTTATTTATGTTTTTATAAAACAATGACTTACTGTGATTTTTTGGTGTCAGTAAAATTGACACTCACTGATAAAATGTTTAGAAGTCAAATAAATACTCGCTCAATTTATCTGCTAACCACGTCATTGCTGGATGCTCAGTATGGCCGTTAGGTGAAAACATACAGTAGTCTTCTTGCGTCAATCCGTATGTGTGTTTGATAACGGCGAGCTTCTGCTGACGAAGGTAATGGCGGATTAATGGTTCAGGAAGCACGCCCCAAGCGTCTTCTTCTAAGATGGTGTTCAGCATGTAGTCAAAACTCGAAAAACCAATATATCGAGTCGAGAAAGGTTGCAGTTCAGGGTTGTCTTTCTCATTTAGGTACACCATTAGTGCTTGCATCTGACTACGTAGATCTTCGTCTGAGACACGGCGCATCTTACTTAGGCGGTGTTCTACACTGCATACTGACATCATACGTATCTTACCTAAAGGGTTATATACGATACGAGGATCGTCTACTCGCTCATAATCAACGCCGAAAGCAAAATCTACTTGGTGGGTACTGACCAAGTTGGCTAAGTCGCCACTGGATGCCAAGATTAAGTTGAAGGTTGTTGAAGGAAAGCGGTTATTCAATGTATGAGATAATTCTTGCCAGAGATCATCAGGTAAGGAGTCGTCACGTGCTACCCAAACTTCCGCGTTAAACCCTTCCGAGATTTGAGCGCAGGTCTTTCTGATCCGTTGTGCGATGATAAGTAGGTGTTCGCAATCTTTGTAAATGGCTTTACCAGCTTCAGAGAGGGTGAGCTGGTTGCCAGTTCGGTTAAACAATTCAACGTCGAGATCTTTCTCTAATGCCTTAATCGACATACTGAGTTTGGTGCGATTGCAGTCGAGTTGCCTTGCCGCTTCAGAAACAGAACCACACTCAGCGATGGTGCAGAAGGCTTCTACTTGAGTTAAGTTCATGATTTGACACAACCAATAAATGAATTCAAATAATTTGGGTATTATGCAGATGCGCTCCCAAAGCCATGAAAGATTATCGAAAAAAACGCGAATCCGCCAGATAAGTCTATGGTCTTTTAACGGTTTTGCGGTAATCTATGTGGGTTACAAAAAGTGAACATGGAGGCCACGATGGCACAAGATTGGGACGGCTTAGCAAAAAACTGGGAATCAAATCCAGCAACAGAGCAATTTGCGCAGTCGGTGTTTGAGCAGTTACAACAGCTAACTCAGCTTGATGGCATTAAAGTACTAGATTTTGGATGCGGAACAGGGCAGTTAAGTCAACGATTGTCACCGATGGTTAAAGACATCGTAGCATTAGACGCATCGGAAGCCATGATTGAGGAACTCGATAAAAAAGAGCTCGTCAACGTAGAACCTGTGGTAGATGCATTATCTCGCGGCTTGGTTGCTCAGCACCCTGCGTTTCGTGGACAGTTCGACTTGGTGATTGCATCATCAGTTTTAGCGTTCGTGGAAGACTTAGACGCGTCATTAACGATCTCGCATTCTCTACTTAACCACGGCGGCTATTTTGTTCATTTTGATTGGATTGCAGAATGTGAACAAGACGGTTTTACCCTTGCGAAGTCTGAGCGTGCACTGAAAGAAGCAGGCTTTACTGAAGTTGAATCGCAACACGTTTTTGACATTGTATCTGACGGTAAAACAATGTCGGTATTAATGGGGCTTGGTCGCCGCTAATACTGCTGAATAAAGAACACAAAATGACAAAAGCGAGCTAACAAGCTCGCTTTTTTCTTATCTGCTGAGGGTATATGTAACTTCACTTGCTCTAAACAAGTCGTCGTGGTGCAGGCAAGGACATACTCGAACAACTAAGTCTTCGGAGGTTATTTTGAGACGACTATCCTGCGTATCTCCTCCAGCACTTCAGGGTTGGCTATTGCGCCTAAATTTTCGACGTTTCGGTTGTTAACGACTTGCTTAACGGCTAACTCGACCAGCTTTCCTGAGCGTGTCTTAGGTATATCGCTTATTGCGTAAATCGCACTAGGTACATGCCTTGGAGAACATGCAGACTTTAGCTGTGCTTTGATGGAAGCGATCATCTCGTCATTGAGCTCTACCCCTTTGACTAATTGGACAAACAGCCATACTTGTTCGTTGCGATCGACTTCTTTTCCTACTGCGATCGAATCTAGAATACCGTCTATACAGTTCACTTGCTGATAGATTTCGGCCGTGCCGATTCTTACGCCACCGGGATTCAACGTGGTATCACTTCGACCATAAAACACGTATCCCCCAACGCTGGTCTGTTCAACATCATCGCCGTGGTGCCAAATATTGTCGAATTTATCCCAATAAGCGCGATGATATCTCTCACCGGTGTCGTTCCAAAAGCCAGCAGGGAAGTTGGGTAATGAATTGGCACAAACCAACTCGCCGCGCTCTCCCATTACGCTATTACCTTGTTGGTTAAAGACTCGGACATCGACCCCTAACCCTGCTGATTGGCACTCTCCCCGATAAACGGGAGAAATAGGGTTGCCTAATACAAAGCAGCCACAAATGTCTGTTCCGCCAGAAATCGAGGCGAGGTGTACATCTTCTTTAATGTGCTGATAGACATAATCAAACTGTTCTGGATACAGAACAGAGCCCGTTGAGCAAATGGTTTTCAGACTTGGAAATGCATCACTTTTCTGCGGAGAAAAAGATGCTTTTTCCAGCGCCTCTAGGTATTTTGCTGAGGTTCCAAACAGCGTCACTTCGGCTCGTTCTGCGAGGTCCCAGAGCACATCATGAGTGGGGTAAACAGGGCTACCATCAAAAATCACCAAACATGCACCGCTCGCGAGTGAAGAAACGTGCCAGTTCCACATCATCCAGCCGCAGGTTGTGTAGTAAAACACTCGGTCGTTCGGTTGAATATCGCAATGCAGTTGATGCTCTTTCAAGTGATTAAGCACCGTTCCGCCGACGGAATGAACGATGCATTTCGGTTTGCCAGTTGTGCCTGAAGAATAGAGCACAAATAGCGGATCGTTAAAATTCACACGAGTAAAAGTCAGCGCTTCGGGGGTGTATTGATTCAGGACGTTTTGCCAATCTTGGGTGCAGACATCGCATTCAAAAATGTGTGGTTTAAGGTAGCTAATTTGGCAAACTTGTTTAAGACCATCAAGATGATCCGCAATATGCTGGTTTTTCTCAGACATATCGAAAGTTTTGCCATTGAATGTATAGCCATCACAAGTAAACAGGATTTTGGGTTTCACTTGACCAAAGCGCTCCAAAACGCTTTCGACGCCAAAATCAGGTGAGGTGGAAGTCCAGGTCGCCCCCAAACTACTGGTTGCTAGCATGGCTACCACCGTTTGAGGTAGGTGAGGTAAATAACCAGCGACGACATCACCTTGCTTAATTCCACATTCTTTCAACCATTGCTGCACACTCGAAACTTCTTCGCACAATTGTTTCCAGGTGTAGGTCTGTTTTTCTTCACGTTCATTTTCAAACCAAATCGCGAGATCATCGGGTTGGTGACACGCGTAGGTTAGCAAATTTTCGGCGTAGTTAATTTGCGCGTTTGGGAACCATTTTATATCCCTATTTTCAACAGGTTGCTGCCAGCGACTTTCTGCTCGCTCTTTTATGGTCTCTCCCTGAGTGCCAATGACGTCGCAGAATAGCCAAACTTCCTGCCAAAATTTTTCTACATGATCGAGTGACCATTGATGCAGATCAGCGAAGCTTTCAAGGGTATTTCCTTGTCGATTAATGTGTTCAATAAACTGTGTAATGTTGGCTTCTTCGATACGACTTTCGCTCGGGTGCCATACTTTGCTGCTCTCGCGCATAGGTCCCTCTATAACAAAGTGATAACAGGTTTTAGTTTGAGAGGAATACACGATAAAGTCAAACAAGCCAGAGATTATATCGTGTCATAAAAATCATGCAGTTACGATGCATTGTAAACAATATGTTACATCGGGATGGTGCTGAGAAAATCGCGCAGGGATTGGAAGCTCTTAAGACTACAGATAGGCTTAATGTAAAGGATTTGTTAATGGAGATGAGCCATGACGCAGTATCGTTCTAAACCCGTAAACCAGGAAGGCAGGGTTGAATGGAGCCGTGAAGAAGACGCCATTTGGCGAGATTTGGTAACACGACAAATGGGTGTGATCCAAAACAGAGCTTGTGAGGCTTATTTACACGGTTTGACGCTGCTTGATTTACCTCAAGACCGCGTTCCTCAGTTGCCAGAAATTAATCGTGTCTTGATGGAGACAACAGGTTGGCAAGTGGAGCCCGTTCCCGCGCTTATTGATTTCGACCGATTTTTTAATCTACTCGGTAATAAGCGCTTTCCAGTCGCCACATTCTTGCGTACAAGAGATGAGTTCGATTACTTACAGGAGCCAGATTTCTTCCACGAAATATTTGGTCATTGCGCGATGTTAACCAACCCAGACTTTGCTGCATTTACCGAGCATTATGGTCAACTAGGGCAAGCCGCTACCCCAAAACAAAGAGCCTATCTCGCTCGCCTCTACTGGTTTACCGTAGAGTTTGGCTTGGTGAAAGAAGGGGACAAAACCAAAATTTACGGTGGTGGTATTCTTTCATCTCCTGGCGAAACCCTCTACGCATTAGAGAGTGATGTAGCAATTCGCGACCCATTTGAATTACAAACAGTGCTGAGAACACCTTATCGTATCGACATCATGCAACCGAAGTATTACGTGATTGATGACTTTTCTCAGCTCTTTAAAATCAGTCAGTTAAATTTATTGAAACAAGCCGATCTAGCGATTGAAGCTGGACTGCTTCCTCCACTTTTTGAACCAAAGGAACCTGCTCATGTTGAATGAACAAAAATGCGAAGCTTGTAGTATCGATGCCATTGCACTAAGCAAAGAAGAACAACAGTCTCTGCTTCTGCAATTGTCTGATTGGCAGATCATTGAAAGAGAAGATATACCTCAACTAGAAAAGGTGTATAAATTTAAGAACTTCAAACAAGCATGGGCTTTCAGTAACAAAATCGCGGAACTGGCAGAAGATGAGTTCCACCATCCTTCTATTTTGTTGGAATGGGGTAAGGTTACCGTAACGTGGTGGAGTCACTCTATCAAAGGTCTGCATAAAAACGATTTTATCTGCGCATCAAAGTGTGACGCGCTAGTATCGGCAGAGTAGGACATTACCTCATACAAAAAAACGCCCGGCTTACGTCGGGCGTTTTGGTTCTAAATGACTTTTACATTACTTTATAGATTGATTCGGAAGACGGATGTCGTGCCCGATACCTCATTGCCAACGGCGATAAAATGACCACCATTACGGGTAAAGTAATTAATGGATTCTGGGCCTAAATCGCCTGCTTTTGGATTGTATGTGTCGTTCATGCATTCGCCATCTTCGACTTCTGTACACACTGGTTGATTGTAATCACGGCGGTTTATGTAATGCAGAAACTGCGCTTGTTTCGGGTCTGTGATGTCATAAATCATGATACCGCCTTGACGCTCCAAGCCGATAAACGCGTAATGACGATCGTTAATTTGTGCTACTTCAATCGCCTCTGGCTCAATACCTTTATCATCACTTCGGTCATCGCCACTATTATTGTTATCGTTGGTGCTGTTGAAGTTCTTACCTTCATTCAGCAGCGCGATAGTCGCGAAATCGTCACCACTATCGAAGACCAATTTGCCGTTTTTATCCCAAATCGAGAATGAACGCGCGCCAAATGATTGAACATTCTCTTGTGCAGAAAGCGTTTGTTCCGGCTTAATCACTTTTAAACGCGCGAGTTGTTTGTTGTCTTTTAGTGCCTCTGCCAATGGGTGTTCTGCTGCTACTTTCAGCTTCTTACCGCGCACTTCATCAATATGGCTTAAACAGCTCCCTTGCTCAGATGTGTATTCATCTGTACCAAGGTAATCGTCTTCATCCCACATAAAGCCAGCTTTGTCGCACAGTTCTTGAGTGGTTTTGAATCCGTACTCACGCCCGTCGCCTTCATTTGCAGATACGATGTAAGTACTCCCATTCACTGAGTAGCTGTCGATGGTGTCAGGCATAAATAAGCCAACCAGTTTTGGGTAGCTTTTCAAGTTCCCAATGATTTTGTCTTTGTTGGATGCATCGAGTTTAGCGCCCGACCAAGACTTCTCACCTAAGCCAACAATTTTTTCTACCGATTTGCTTTCTGGGTTTACGATTGCCATCGCATTGTTCTCTTGCAGTGCAACGTAGATTTTGCCGTTGTCTGCAAAAGTGAGGTATTCTGGTTCTAGATCTTGCGCCACCGTTGCATTTGGACCAGAGATTCGAACATCAGCAGGCAACTCAGACTTACGTGCACCATCAAACTCATTGAAACCAATCTGCGTGACTTCTGCTTGGTTGACGCTTTGGCTCAAGTCGATCAATGTGATGCTGCCTTCTGGATCGACACTGTAGTCACCGTTTGGCTCACCTTCGTTTGCTGTCGCAATGTATCTGCCATCTTTTGAGAAGCCAACCATGTCTGGCAATGCGCCAGTAGGGAAGGTGGTGATCAGCGACAAATCATCCGAACGGTACAAGCCAACAATGCCATTCGCGTGTTTATTACTGTTTTCAATCGCAACTGCTACCAAGCCATTGAATACAGCGACACTGTTTGCTGCGCCAATTTCAATGCCTGCTGCTTCGCCAGCGCTGTTGAGATCGATGAATGCGCTTTGCGTTGGTACGCCGTTGTCATCCATAGACATTACATCGACACGTTTTGCTTGAGCATTAACCACATAGAGCTTATCTGTACAGGCGTCATAACTGACGATTTCAGCTGCCGATGTGTCGAATGGTGCATCAGCAACGGATGTTCCGATAAAAGTTAAACCTTGAATTGACGTTTCCCCAGTAACGGGTGCAGTGGTAGGTTTGCATTGTGTAGCGAATGAAGCCACGGTATCTTCGGGTTGTGATGAACACGCGATGGCAAGTGATGACAATGCGAGTGCACCGATTGCCTTTAAAGGGGTGATCATGATATCTCCTTATCAATCCGATAGGTTTTCAATCAGCATGGGTTTTATGCTGCTGTCCATTTCCGCAACTGGAATGATAGAGCGCTGAATGACGTTTGATTTGGTAAGGCTCTGAATATATGTATGATTGATGACTCTTATATTGGCTTTTTATGAAACTAATGTGTCATCAATATGATGAAATAGGGATAGAGGAATAATGGAATTAAAATCGTTTTTAGATTTATTGGCAGCGTCACCAGAGCAGGTCGAATTTGAAGCAACGATGGCGGTGATCGAAGATAACTATACGTTTGAGCCAACCGCTTTTGTAAATGGTGAGACACAAAACAATGCAGGCGAGAACAACGGTTCGTGTAAGATCTTCGCTTTCGGTTTGCTAAACAACCTAGACAAAGAAGCGACGCTAGCCTGCTTTGGCCGTTTTTATCGTGAAGATGTATTGCAGCATCCAGAGAACAGCGATCACCAGAATATTCGTAATTTTATGGTGACAGGGTGGGAAGGCATTAAGTTTGAAGCGTCCGCTTTAACCGCTAAATAAACACCAGTCAGAAAACGATGATCAGTAAGCCAGTCGTATTACGCGACTGGCTTTTTTTCTAGACATTTTCGGCACAAACACAGCTGGTTGGCGCTTGGCTTGGGTAAATCACGGGTTTCAATAGTAAAGCACCAGCATGTCTCTTTGCCTGCGGCGATATCACAATGGGCTTGAGTCCCGCACTCAGGACAACTATGCGTTGAATCTTCTCCTGCGATTTGTTCGATAATCGCATCTCGTTGGAGATCGGTTTTGTCTTTCCATTGGATGATTTCATCCATCGTCCGGTGACAACCAGAGCATATTCCGGCGTTATTTTTACATGCTGCTCGACAAGGTGACTTCATTGCTTTCTCGTTCTCATTTTTTATGCCGCGTACTCTAGCACAAAGCGAGTCAAGGCCGCCAAAATAAACGTGACTGCGATTTGCTGGTGAGGAGGGAGAACCAGTGTTATCCTTGCACGAGTTACCTTAACTCTCTGTCACTTATGTTAGAAAAAGAAAACCTCATTAAACTCGCTAGAATGCAAATGCCATTTGGGAAATATGCAGGGCGAGTGTTAATCGACCTGCCTGAAGAATACTTACTGTGGTTTGATAAAAAGGGCTGGCCAAGCGGCGAGCTAGGGGATTTGCTCAAGCTATGTTTAGCGCTCAAAATTGAAGGCTTAGATAGTGTCGTGAAGCCTTTGAAGCGCATGTAATTAGCTACAGAAACGCCCACTCTTGATGAAAAGACTTATTATGAATTTTGATATCGATGCACTGAAACACCACCAATTGGTCGAAGATGGTAAATTAGAGGGATGTTACATTCATCAGCCAGCTCAAGGTAGCCAGCAAGATGACAAAGCTGTTTTGGCAGAGCGCCAAGCGTTGGAAAAGTTGGGATATAAGGTAATACAGGTTAAAGCTAAAGGCGGGACAACAACGTTTGCTGAGGCGATGCAAAAGCTTGCGAAGGAAACTGGTCACCTGCCTAAGGAGTAAGTGAGTGTAACCTGCCACAGCCTTACAAGTTCTCCCACCAGACTATTTTTTCATTCAAAAGAGCCAGACCGTTAGGCTGACTCTTTTTGGCCCCAAAGTGTGTTACGCCTCGAAATGCGAATTTAGATAATTGGCAATTTTATACATACAAAACTCTGCTCTTTGCCATTCAGGCAGAGTGCCCCAAAACTGGTAACAATGATATGAATGTTATCGTCGCTAGGCTGATGTTGAACACGCGCTGTCTTAATACGGTATTGAGATAAATACGAATTTTTTTACCAACCCAGACCCAAGTAATATTTGCAAACAGTCCGAATGTCGTAAACACGAAAGTAATCAATGTAACAGAGAACCAATAGTTAGAAGGGAGACTATAACTTGTGACCAAAGCAAGTGATGCCATCCAAGCCTTCATATTACCCAGTTGAAACAACGTAGCCTGAGTTACGTTGATTGGTTTGCTTTTAGTGGGTTTGCCTGCGAAAGGGTTAGTACATAGCAGCTTAATCATCAGCCAGAACATGTAAACCAGACCGATGTATTTTATAGCGAGATACCAACTTGGATGAGTCTGTAGGGCAACACCGACACCACATGCACAAAGCAGAATTAACCCTATTACGCCAATACGGATACCAATTAGGTGTCGCCATGATTTCCTTATACCAAATTGTGCCCCTGAGTTGGCGAGCAATAAGTTATTTGGGCCGGGTGTTATGGCGGTGACAAACGCAAATAAACTCATCGCTGGAGTTAGGTCCCATAATGTTGTCATTTCTTTTCTTCTCAAATTAGTGCTGATAAGCCAAGAATAAAGGGATGAAGTGAGAGAGACCTACAGTTAATGCGTCATGGTGACAATTCTTTGATTTCATTTTCGTCAGGCCTTATTTATCCTGAATACAAGAGTTAATTGTACCCCTTCGGAGAGAGACAATGTTAGTCCCTGATATATCGGGTCGTTCCGGACCTAAGTTTATGGCACTGGCTGAAGCGATTGCAGAGGTGATAGAGAGTGGTGAACTCGAACCAGACACTAAATTACCTCCTCAGCGTATTTTATCTTATCGCTTAGGTGTGACGGTTGGAACGGTGACGAGGGCATATAGGGAGCTAGAGCGGAGGGGCTTAACGGAACCAAAAGTAGGAAGCGGTACTTATGTACGTAACAGAGAAACTGAACTGAACCACTTTTATCATCCGGTATTGGAAGAAAAAGGCATTGATCTGGCACGTTGCCGACCTTTGCTATTATCGCAGCCGAAATTTCTTGCGAATGCGTTGAAAGAGCTATCACACGAGGAAATTGCGCAGGCAGCCGTGCTGGATTACTACTCCGCTGATGGCATTCGGGGTCATAACGAGACTCTTCGACAATGGCTGATGACCAAATTCAATATCGATATTGATGCACGGCGTCTAGTGTGGACTCATGGAGGGCAACACGGGATATCGTTGATTATTCAATCTCTAAGCCGCCCTAAAGATACAATTCTTGCTGAAGGACTGTGTTATCCAGAGTTCATCTATGCATGTCAGCAATCCGAACGAAAGCTAGTGCCAGTAAAAGTCGATGAACATGGATTAGATCCAGAAGATCTGGCTTTGCACTGTAAGAGGCATCGCCCAAAACTGCTTTATCTTACGCCGGGAATACAGAACCCGACCGGAGCTCAGTTAACGGATAGCCGAAGACTAAAAATCATAGAGATATGTCGTCGTTACAATGTGTTGATTATTGAGGACGATGTTCTCTACTGCCCACCGTCTCATCGAAAGAGTCCCTTAGTTGCTATCGCTCCAGATATTACCTTATACGTGGGCAGTTTTTCTAAGTACTTTGCAGGTGGATTGCGGCTGGGTTTCATCATTCTGCCTTTGTCGTTCAAAGATTTACTGCAACGTGCGCTACGAGCCAGTTGTATGTATGTTAGCCCTTTGATAATCGACCTTGTTTGTCGTTGGTTAACTAGCGGAGCTATGCAAGCCGTGGACAAAGAGATAGCGATGGAACTCAGTGCACGTCATCGGATCTGGAAGGCAGTATTTCCCGAAATCCAGATTGGTGTTCCTGGTTACAATGTGTGGCTACCTTTGCCTGAGCCATTAACAGGATATCACTTTAACCAGTCGTTGTTGAAACATGGTGTCAGAGTGAGGGAAGCGGAAATGTTTGCTGTGGGTCGGTATGAAGTGCCGGCAGCAGTGAGGATATCACTTGCAGGTCCATTAAGCCGATTACAATTGCAATCAGCTTTAGATATCGTAAGAGAGCAAATCAAACGGTTAACTTAAGTTTCATAGTTCACATGGATTGCTCAATATCTAACTATTCAATGCTCTATTAGGATTGAACACACCGATATACATAAAGTGCTCGAAGTTGTGCTCAAAGTCTCAAAAGTTACTTGAAATCTGAAACTCGTTTGGACGTCTTTTGGGCAGCATCGAGTTGATTCATCTTTGTCGAGAACCTTTATGTTGAGTACTTTCCAACGCAAAAGTGCCCCAAAGTTTGTTAACGTCGGAAAGCTTGAAAGCATTGAGGATTTGTGTCTTCAATACTTGAGCTAATGCAGGGCAAACCAGAGCCCGTTGTGTGTGGACTTGATATTTGGGGTTCATTTTCTCTTTTGTGATGGACCATTTCGATATGATTTGTGATGGAAGGAACACTGTTATGTTTAACGACTAGAAGCGCACATAAGATCTGAGTTTAAAATCTTGACAAATCCGAGAGTTAAGCTAAAAATAGCTATTAATCTTTACGCGTTAGAAGCGTTGTTGACTTCATCTGGTGTATCACTGGAATATTTTGATTGTTTATATTTTGACCACGGTCACGACAAAAATCGCTTCGCGATTTGTTGTCGCAACCGTGCCCATCTAGGTAAAGATTAGAACGGCCTCATTATGAGGCCGTTTCTGTTATTGTTGGTCATATGGAAGATATTAAAGAACTTACCTCAGCATTTCTTACCAATGTTGAAGTAGAAAAAATTAGTCTTAAAAACCTCCCAAACTACGTTTTCTTTTGTGGTGGAGGACTAAATGGTGACGACTTGTCAAATATAGGCAAGGAGCAAGAAGATCAAGTCAAGTCTTTACGCAGCGCAGTTTTGCACTATCTCAGTAGTAGAGAAAAAGAATTATACCAAAATGTGATTCTTGCAGAGGAATTTCATGATTGGCTAGAGGACGCTAACATCAATAACCTTATTGATTTTGAAGTCTTATTAGCAGGTCTTGCCGCAGCAGTTGTACTCATTGTTGAAGGACCCGGAGCCCATGCTGAACTTGGAGCCTTTAGTGTTATGCCAGAGATATCCTCTAAGCTCATAACAATCTACAACACAAACGATGTTAGTGATGGTCAACGGACATTTATTGAATGGGGACCGATTAAGTATCTCGAAAAAAATGATAAAACAGTTCTACGGCACGAGTGGGGTGTTAACTATCAAGTAACAAACAATACCATATCTCAAGTCATAGAAAACGATGCAGGTTTCCAATCGCTAATAAATCTGATTGGTTATCAATTGGCGAATGATATTCAAGAAAAGAGCAAGCAGACCTCCTCTTTTTCAAAAGAAAACCCTTCAAATATGTGCTTACTCGTTGCTGATTTAATATACGTTTTTTCTGCACTTAAGCTGAGGGAAATTAAATCATACATAAATGATCACTTAAAAATAGATCTTGAAGAAAAGGTTTTGAAAGAGTATTTGTACTCTTTAAAAAATTTGGGGTTGATTAAAGAGAAATACGCAGGGGCAAAATATTTTTTGCCTACGGATAAGAATCAGGGTTTTATAAAATATCAATTTAGAAACACACCTGATAAGGAACTAAACTATTCTGTAAGTTCAGTGAAGTCCACCTTACTTTCTCTATATTTGAAAAATGATAAAGAAAGGCAGTATGCTATGGGGTTAGGTCGTTAATATGAAAAGTCTATATGATATTTCTGAATTTACAGAAAAGAGTGTTGAAGAAATAATAGCCAATTATCTAACTGCACCTAGAAAATATAAAGAATTTAAAATAAAAAAAAGAAATGGTGGGTTGAGAACAATTTCTCAACCTTCAAAAGATGTCAAGTTTTATCAATATGCAATTATAGAAAAGATTCTCAAGAACTTATCCATTCACGATTCTGCTACTGCATATCGAGATTCGAAATCAATTTATCACAATGCTCTACCTCACAAAGGATCATCATGGATTCTTAAGTTAGATTTTAAAG
This sequence comes from Vibrio sp. Vb0598, assembly GCF_033338935.1. Taxonomy (NCBI): domain Bacteria; kingdom Pseudomonadati; phylum Pseudomonadota; class Gammaproteobacteria; order Vibrionales; family Vibrionaceae; genus Vibrio; species Vibrio sp. Vb0598. Next base: position 179,788 of record NZ_JAWOTP010000002.1, read on the forward strand.
ACTTCTTCCATTCAATAAGGCCTGAGCATCTTAAGTCTTTCTTATTGGATGCGTACGAAGACATATCTAGTATAGAGGTTGATATATTAAACCACTATCTGTTCTGGTTAGATAGGACAGACAGGAAGCTCAAACTGAGCATTGGAGCACCTTCTTCTCCAATTATTTCGAATATCGTCATGTACAACTTTGACGAAAGTGTGTGTGATATCTGCTCAAAGTATAGTGTGATTTACACTCGATATGCAGATGATATAACCTTATCAGCAAGTTCGAGAGAGTGTTTGCTAGAAGCTGAAGAAGAGTTAAAGGTACTTATTGAAGAAACACAAACACCATTATTGGTTTTGAATGACAAAAAACGTGTATTAATTGGTAGAAACAGATCAAAAAGAGTAACTGGAGTAGTTATCACTCATGAGAATAAATTATCTGTAGGGAGATATAAACGAAAAAAAGTAAGAGCAATGCTCCACTTATATTTAAATGATAAACTGAATGAACAGGATATTCCCATTTTACATGGAACATTGTCATATATAAAAAGTATCGAAGATAACTTCTATAGATCTCTTCGAGACAAGTATGGTGACGCCGTTTTTACTAAGCTGGCTAAGGAATCATTTAAAATTTCCAAGCTAAAATATTACGGCAAAGAAGAATCTGAGGAAGAAAAAACACAAAGTAAGGATGATAATGACATTGTTTTTTAGAGCTTTCTTTTCAGTAATTGGTGCGATTAGTGCTTTGTTGACGATATTTAGTTCTGTTAACAGCCAATTCTCCACCTACTACGCTGGATATGTGATTGAAACCTATATAGGAATTGCTATTCTTAGTTCTATTATATCTTTGATTATAACAAGAGAAAGAAGCAATATAGATGTTAAAATTTCTGATAGAGTTATGTTGAATGTTAAATATGGTGACATATTTGCGGAAAATGGAATTACAGTCATACCTGTAAATGATTTCTTCGATGTATTGGTTGATGATGAAGTTATCTCAAGAAATACTTTACATGGAAAACTAATAGAAAAATACTTTTCAGATGACATTGAACTTCTTGATTCAGAAATGAAGCTTAAACTGAGTAATTATAAGGGTGAATCTGTTCCGAGTAGAGAAGTTGGCAATAAAGTAAAGTATCCACTAGGCACTACCATAAAAATACAAAGAGATAACCAAATATTTTTCCTCGTTGCTTTCACTAGATTTGATGAAAATAATAGAGCCCAATTGACGAACTTAGAATACCAAGAAGTTGTAATAAAACTCATTGATTTTATTGAGAATAATTCAAATGGTTATCCTGTAAATATGCCTTTGCTTGGCTCTGGTCATTCAGGGGTTAAAGCTTCAAAACAACGGTTGCTCGAGTTCTTGATTTTTTCATTAAAGATAAAAGACAATTTAACCCTCGTCAATGGAATTAATTTAGTTTTAGCTAAATCTCTCAAGAAAGAGATTAGTTTGAAATTAATAAAATATTATTATGATGTAACGAACTAATTGCTAAAAGCCAACACTGTTTGGCTTTTTTATTTTCTAGTCCCAAACTGCTTTTTGTAATGATTGTCATCAGCTAGTTTCGTTACTTTGCGGCTTAGTCATTACGGCGTTAGACAACGCTCATTCTGCATAAAGTTTATTCGAGTAGTCAGCGATAAAAAGTCAATCCAGCCTTCTCAAGACTTGCTATTCAAAATTGTTCTGTTTAATACTACTCTTCTGTAAGTTAAGTTCAATGATGTTTGCCATAGCTGAACTAATCCATGATTTGCTAAATCAAGCAAACACTCTAACGTATTTCTGTCCAAGAGAGTGCTGGCGCAGTTCAAAGTAGGCACTTGCTTTGGGTTACTCGACTCCAAGTAACTTTATTGCTATGTTTCGCAAAATATATGGAGAATCTCCTGCGCGTTATTTTTCTAGATGCCGTGCAGAATAATGTGTTGACCGGCTGAGGGAAAAATGAAAACCAAAATAATAATGTCTTTTCTACTCGCTACATTGTGTGTCAGTGCCAGCGCCAGTACGAATGAGCCGAAATACCATTCTGCGCTAACAATCAAAACGGGATTCAGTGAAGACAGAGATAAGCCAGTAGAAGTCTATTATTGGTATCCCACAACGAACGAAAAAAACAATTTCACGTTTGGTAGGGGGAACATTTTCAAATCAGTCGAAACGCAGTTAGATGCCCCTTTAGCAAGTGGAAAATTTCCCGTTGTGCTTTTGTCGCAGGGCGGAACACGGTCAGCGTTTTCCCACAGTGGTTGGATAGCCTCGAGCCTGGCGCAACAAGGTTATGTCGTTGTGGTACCAAAGCCTCCTGCACCAAACGAAATCAATGCAGAAATGGCTGTTGATGAAATCACATTCAGAACCAGTGATTTGATGCTTGGGCTGAACGAATTAAGTTCAGTCGGGATACTGTCCGGAGGCGTAGATACTGATGCAGTGCAGGGGGTCGGCTTTTTTCTGGGCGGCACATCTATGCTGATGCTCTCCGGAGCGCAAATAAGCCCGGAGAAATATCGAACATCGTGTCACAACGCCACCAATGTAGACTGTCATTGGTTACGTGAAAATAACGTTGATATTACCAGCATCCCGGATCAAAAATTCCCCCGATTTCAGTCTGAAAACAAACTGAAATCGGTCGTCGTTATCAACCCTGAGCTAACGAAAACTTTTGTCCCTGAAACTCTGGCCTTGATGAACAATGCTATCACCGTCGTGACGCTTTCTGATCGGCTACATCCCGCACTGACACCAGCCGAATCACTTGTTGCTCTTCCCAATGTGACGTTTCAAGAGATTCCTAGTGCGAGTCAGTTTAGTGCGTTCGCAGAATGTACTGAGCGTGGCATTAAAATTCTCGCATCAGAAGGGGAGGAAGCACTTTGCCAGGAGCGTGACGAGGTTTCCAGAAAGGACAATCATCAGCACATTTTGGATGTAATTCTGGTCAGGTTAACAAAGTCATAAGAGTGCAACAATGAGGAGCTTTCTTACACATTGTGTGCTTGGACCAGCAAAGCGAGAAGTAAGTTTTTGCAGGCTTATCCTTTCACCATAGTGCAAGGCCTACTAGTGACCGTGTTATTTGATCTAACTAAGTACTTGTACCAACATTTTGAAACTTAGAAGAACACACAAAATACCAACGATTTTCTTAAGAACTTTATTTGGGAAATACTCTGCACAACGTACGCCGAGGCTAGTAGTTAAGTAGCTACTAATGGAGAAGCTGAGCATTGCAGGAAGGTATATGTATCCTAATACTAAGTTGTTCCAATCTGTGTTTCCCCATCCGTTTAACATGTAACCGAGGCTTCCTGACAGTGCGATAGGGAAACCTATCGCAGCAGAGGTACCAATAGCACGTTTTACCTCAAAATTTTGCTGGACAAGATAGGGGATGATCAACCCCGCACCGCTTATAGAGACAAGTGCTGATACAGAGCCAATCACCGAGCCTACAGTGATATTACCGATAGCCCCATGTGGGTTAGGGTTGTACTCATTTTCAGTGTTGAGAAACATCTTATAAGCAACATACAACATGAATACGCTGAAAAAGCCTGCCAGATAGACTCCTTGTAGATACGATGCTACGAATGTGGCGCAAAATGTTCCGACTAGAACTCCGCTCAACATTTTTACTACCATTGTCGAGTCTACATTCTCTTTTTTGTAGTGAGCGCGCATGCTGCCCAATGTTGTAATAATCATCGAAGCCATTGATGTCCCTAACGCAAGATGCACTACTTCCGTATCAGCTATTCCCTGTAGTGAAAATAGAAACGCAAAAATAGGGACGGCCATTCCACCACCACCCACACCAACGAGTCCAGCGAGAAAGCCAATGCCCAAGCCTGCTGTAATGTAATAGATAATAAAGATAGGTTCGTTCATGATGGTTCTGCCTTCGATAAAATGATCGTTGCTAAAATGTTACTCGAACGCTAACTTGCTATGGTAACGTTAAGAGGACAGAAAATAATGAATAATGGCCAAAATGGAATTGAGTAAATAAAGTGACAAACTCTGATTACAGCGAATGGAAAAATGGCGCCGCACTGATCGTTAAGGAGTGGCAGCATGAAAGGAGCGACTTCAACCATTTGGATCAACGGCCACATAATTGGCACAGTCATCATCGAGGCCAGTTACTGTGTATAGATGAAGGGCTAATTCAGGTCAAAACCGATGAAGGAACGTGGATACTTCCACCTCACCGAGCTGGTTGGATCCCCCCGGGTGCGATGCACAGTGTTTATTTTTGTGGTTCTCTGAAAGGTCGTTCATTACTGTTTACTCCAGAGAGTTGTGAGCGGTTTCCAATGAGACCTTGTGTTATCCAAATGAGCGATGTGTTGAAAGCCCTATCGGTTAGAGCATCGATATGGAGCAAAACAGACGATCTATCCATACAGTCTTTACGTATTCTCGCCGTAATATCCGATGAAATCGTCAATAGCCCTCATGAGTCACTCCACATCCCACTGCCCAGAGATCCGAGACTGCAAAAAGTTACTCAAGCAATCTTAATAGACCCAAACAGCAAGCATTCTGTAGAGCATTGGGCCAATATTGGGGCAGTCTCATCTCGGACGTTAAGACGATTGATTCGAAGTGAGTTAAACATGAGTTTTAGTGAATGGCGGCAACAAGTACTGCTAATACATTCATTAGAAATGATAGCTCGAGGGGAATCGGTGGGAGATATTGCACATGCTTTAGGTTATTCGACGCCCAGTAACTTTATTGCGATGTTTCGTCGGGTCTATGGCGATTCACCCACGCGTTACTTTTCGAGTCGTGGCATATAGTTGCCAGAGCTTACCTAAATTAGGTTCGTTTTTATGTACTGAGGCTTTACATACATTTACTCACCCAACATAAGCAAGTGCTTCTAGCTTCTTTCTACCCCAAATGAGCTGAAATCAATTTCGAAGTGGATGATAGATTCGTCGCGAACGCTACCATCTTGGTCGTAGAGTATTGGTTACCGAAACCATTAACTCATGTTAGTGAAAGGAAATTCCTGAACCCTATAGTGCTTCTTTCACCAATCTTCTGTTTGGGCCATTATTTCTAACATCCAGACGCGAAATAGCATAAGATACACGGCCTTTACTAGCACTGAGCCACTCATCGTAATGACAGATAAAACACAGCAAGCGACATTTGCCGATCTTGGCCTGATTCCAACATTAGTCGAGCGACTAGAAGCGTTGGAATACAGCCAACCGACGCCCATTCAATCCCGTGCTATTCCTGATATCCTTGAAGGGAAAGATATTATTGGTGGTGCCAATACGGGGTCTGGTAAAACCGCTGCTTTTTCGCTGCCAATCTTGCAAAAAATTGTTCAGCAAGACGAATCAAACAATCGCCGTGGCAACTTCGTTTCCCACCTGATTTTAGTACCAACTCGTGAGTTGGCATCACAGGTGGCATATAACGTCAAATCTTACTCATACCATCTCAGAGATAAGATCAAAACGGTTGCCGTATTTGGTGGTGTATCGGTGAACCCACAAATGCTGGCGCTTCGTGGTGGCTGTGACATCATTGTTGCAACGCCGGGTCGATTACTTGATCTGGTATCCAGTAACGCGATTAAGTTGGACCAAGTAAAAACGCTTGTTCTTGACGAAGCCGACCGAATGTTGAGCCTCGGATTTACCGAAGAACTGAATAAGATTCTTGCGTTACTACCAGAGAAGAAACAGACGCTGTTATTTTCTGCTACTTTCCCTGATAAAGTCACGACGCTGGCTCAGCAGTTGCTCCGCGACCCTGTTGAAGTTCAGTTGCAGAGCGCAGAAGCCAGCACTTTGGTGCAGCGCGTGTTTAGTGTAAATAAAGGTGAGAAGACGGCGGTACTCGCGCACTTAATCAAACAGCATCAGTGGCGACAGACTTTGATTTTTGTGAATGCTAAGAATGCCTGTAACCATTTAGCTCAAAAGCTGTCAAAACGCGGTATTACCGCTGAAGTTTTCCATGGTGATAAAGGGCAGGGCGCTCGTACTCGTGTCCTTGACGGTTTTAAGTCTGGCGAGATTCAAGTTCTTATTGCCACCGATATCGCAGCACGCGGCCTTGATATTGAAAAACTTCCAGTGGTGATTAACTTCGATCTTCCGCGTAGCCCTGCTGATTATATGCATCGAATCGGTCGTAGTGGTCGTGCTGGTGAAGTAGGTTTAGGGTTATCTCTTATCGATTACGACGACTACCACCATTTCAAAGTGATAGAAAAGAAAAATAAGTTCCAACTTGAACGCGAGCAGGTAGTCGGTTTTGAAGTGGAAGACGATCAGAGTGAAGCCTACTTTTTACCAATGAAGCCGCGAGCGAAGCCAGCAGGTACGGGTAAAAAGAAGAAAAAGCGTAATCAATAGAAAACGTAAACTACATGTGAGTTTACTTACGGGAGTTGCTGGAGAAAGGGAATGCTCACTAGCTTGAGTCATCGCTTCTAGCCATTCCTTTAAAGAACAATAGAGCCCTGCTGGAGCTACCAGTAGGGCTCTATTGCTTTTCAAGATAGTGTTATTGGCGACGAGCAGGGCGTCCGCGAGGTGAACGCTTTTTAAATGCAGACGCTGCTTTGGCTTGTGACTTAAGAATAGAGTCAATGGTTAGCGGCATTGGCTCTTTAGGTTCAAGGCCATGAGGGAAGGTACGAGCTCTTGGTGGTAAGTTGTATTCTTCTTCGCTCGCGCGTGGCATGCGCTTAAAGCGATAAAGGTAAAAGTTTTCTAATTTTTCTCTCGCCCATTCGGTTTTCTTTAAATACTTCACGCTACTTGCAATCGAAGGCTTAGTGTTAAAGCAATTAAAACGCATTGCTGTATCTAGAATGTCCCAGCCGTAAAAATCCACTAACTCTTGCAACATAGTCTCTAGCTTCAACCCGTGCAGTGGATTGTTCTGTTGCAGCTCGATTCTCTCTTCGTCAGTCATCATTTTTAAGGGCCTTACTCATTAAAGGGCGGAGTTTAACAAAGTATACAATGCAGAGATATCTATAGTTACTTTGCGATGGATACGAGCACAGTGATCTCTACCTTGAAAGTATAAATCGGAATTGGCCGTTCTACTTGGCTCTCTGCTCAAAAATGACTCATAAAAGTTCAAGCGCCCTAGCTTGATGTTAAATCATTGTGTGATAAGTGAGATTTTTGTTGTTCTTTTACTAATGTCTAATATTCCTACCCATAGCAACACATGCTTAATAAGCTCAAAATCAAAATTGGTTCATGCCGCTTTCTTAGTATGGCCTAGAAGTTTGATGTGGGTGTTGTCTCGTATTGGTCGAAGGTCTGTCTACCAAGCGAAACTCTAGTTGACGTAGTTCAACGTTGAAACATAAAAGGATGACTCAATGTCTGACAAAAGTAAGACTTTTTACAGGGATGTGCGCAAAAAACCGCATGAATTTGAAAACCGAGAAGACTTTCTAAATCATGATTTAACCGTCATGAGCTTCCGTCGCTGGGGAATTCATTTGCCCTCACGTGATTACAGTATTGAAATCGAAGACTGGGTACCTGCATTAGCAGCAACTATTGGTAAGGTGGTGATGGTCACTGCCATGGTTTCCGCTTTTGCTGCTCAGTTTGGTTTATCTCCGGAATTCATTGCAGAAAACGTGCGTTACGAATTACTTATCGCTGGAGCCCTGTTCGTCATTCTGTTTTCTGCCATCCTAAACCCGAATGCAAACTTAGCGGGCACCCATGGCCCAATGATACCGCTGATTCCTATGATTGCAGCTGCAGGAGGACACCCTCTCGCGTTAGGTTTGATGGTATGTGTTTTTGGTTTAATTCTCGCTTTAACCAAAGGTGGCTCTAAACTCATGACTCTGACTGGTATCGGGGTTCGAGGAGGGTTGTTGATCTACCTTGGTGCTGTTGGGTTGCTCGGGCAAATTAATAAGACGGAAGCGTGGGCTGCAAGTACGGACCAAGGTTACATTTCGTTTGTGGTCATAGGCCTAACCGTTATGGTTTACGCTTACTTAGCCAAGGTCAATAAACGTTGGCTCGCTATCCCGCTGTGTTCGGCACTCGCGGGTATTGTTGCTTATATGATGGGGGCGGAATTCACTTTTACTACTGAGCCCGGCCTACCTAATTTCAGTCCATTTTATTGGTGGGGTGAAAATACTGGTTGGCAACTAGGCTGGCCAACCCTAGAGCACTTTATTGCCGTGACTCCATTTGCTCTACTGGCAGTCGCTATGTGGTCCCCTGATTATCTCGGCCATCGTGTGTTTCAAGAACTTAACTACCCGAAAGAAGCGAAAGGCGTACTAATGGATGTCGATGACACGATGGTCGGAGCATCTGTTCGTCAGGGGGTTGGTTCACTCTTAGGGGGCGGAAACCTAGCTTCTTCTTGGGGAACGTACATGATTCCTGCCGCAATTGCCAAGCGTCCTATTCCAGGTGGCGCTCTGTTGACGGGTTTCATGTGTATTGCGGCGGCGGTAATTGGCTACCCAATGGATCTAGCAATGTGGGAACCTGTTCTGCGCGTTGCTTTGATTGTGGGTGTATTCTTACCACTTCTTGAAGCGGGTATGCAGATGATCCATAAGCATAAAGATTCACTCAGTGCAGGTATCTGTATTTTTGCCTGTGCATTCGTTAATCCAGTCTTCGGTTGGGCAATCACGATGCTGTTGGATAACCTCGGGCTTATCGGCGACCATGAGCGTGCTAACGAACTATCGCGCAAAGATAAATATCTGATTCCTGGCACTGCGTTTATCGTTTGTGCAGGCTCCCTTGCTATTGTTGGTCAGCTTCCAGGCATTCCAGCTCTTATCGGTTAATCGAATTATGCTCTAAAGGTATAGTGAGAGCAGTGAGTAAAGGGGCTTGCTTCTTAAAATAGTAGACAAAAACAAAAAGCTACCTAGTACCAGGTAGCTTTTTGCATGTAGGGTTAGGCTACGGAGTTAGGCTATATGAGTGATTCAATGCCGTATTTTGCGCCGTAGTGTTCAACGACAAAATCAATGTCTTTGTCACCACGGCCTGATAAGTTGATCAAAATCGAGCCGGTTTCTCCTTGCTGCGCGAGTTTAATTGCGTAAGCGACAGCGTGTGAGGATTCAATAGCAGGGATTATTCCCTCTTCACGAGACAGCTCAAAGAAGGCATCAATCGCTTCGTCATCACTGATTGAGCCGTAATTGACACGGCCAATGTCTTTTAAGTAACTATGCTGAGGCCCAACCGATGGGTAATCCAAGCCACTTGCTACAGAGTACACTTCCTGAGGTTCGCCTTGCGCATCTTTAAGCATGTAAGACTTAAATCCGTGCATGATACCTGGCTCACCGAGTGCGAGTGTTGCAGCATGCTCGCCAACTTTTTGCAAAGAGCGGCCCGCAGGTTCAACGCCGTGAATGGCGACTTGTTCATCCTCTAAGAAAGCAGTAAATAGCCCCATCGCGTTAGAACCACCTCCAACGCATGCGACGAGATTATTGGGTAACTTGCCGGTCATTTCTTTGAATTGAACTCGTGCTTCGTTACCGATAATTGATTGGAAATCTCTCACCATTTTAGGGAATGGGTGAGGGCCAACGACAGAGCCTATCGCATAAAGTTGTGTATCAGGATCTTTCAGATAAGCTTCGAATGCAGAATCTACCGCTTCTTTGAGGGTTTTGCGCCCATGAGTGGCAGGAATGACATTAGCACCAAGGATTCTCATGCGGACGACATTCGGATGTTCTTTGGCGATATCAACTTCACCCATGTAAATATCGCATTTCAAGCCAACCAATGCCGCGGCTGTAGCAAGCGCAACACCGTGTTGCCCTGCGCCAGTTTCAGCAATCAGTTTCTTCTTACCCATCTTTTTAGCGAGAATGGCTTCCCCTAAGCAGTGGTTAATTTTATGTGCGCCTGTATGGTTTAAGTCTTCGCGCTTTAGGTAGATGTCTGCTCCGTATTTTTTAGACAAGTTTTCCGCATGGAAGATTGGGCTAGGTCGTCCAACAAAGTGCTTATACAAGCGAGCGAGTTCCGCTTTAAATTCAGGATCTTTGCTGCATTCCTCATAAGCTGCGTTGATGTCATGCATGATTTGTTCAAGCTCAGGTGGAACAAAGCTACCACCGTATTCACCAAAGTATCCTTCTTCGTTGGGCATAGTGAGATCAAACGAGTTTTTCATTATTTACATCCTAGTTAACGAAAGTATTGATACTTTTATACCCAAAATTTAGAAGTGGTTGTGTGATCAGTTGCTTAAATCAGAGTTCGCGATCTAGTGCACTAGTTAAAAAGTACAGCTTGTGTGGGGGATAATAGTTGTGATGTAGAATCAGGTGGTTTGAATAGGTGCAAAAAAGCCTCGAGAGATCCTAGGCTGTCATAAGAACCTCTCGAGGCAAACAGAATGCTGGAAATACACTCTGCGATGGTGTCTGGAAACAAAAATTAGATTCGTTTCCTTTGTCAGATATTAGGGTTTTAGAATGAGTCGATGTCAGCGAAATGTCACAAGTTAATTGCGGTATTAAAAGCTTATTTTTTATTTTTGATTAATGGATTAGAAAGTAACCTAAAACAGGCTAACCTACCGCGTGTTCCGCGTCTTTTAAGTTGGACATGATCTTTCTTTGTCTCGAATCGGCGTCTTTAACCAACACGTGCACTTTGGTCCCTAAAGTAAACGTGGCGCTCTGGCTGGAAATTTTTTGTTTGACTGCATCAAATTCGAACTCACCATTTTGGAAACTTGATAAAGGAATGAGACCTTCGGTTCGGTTCCTCTAACTCAACAAATACCCCGAAGTGTGTGACTCCACACGCTGTCCCTATGAAGTGTTGTCCGATAAATGGCTTCATGTAATGACATTTCAGTGCTGACTCAACCTCTCAGCTAGGGATTATGTGCTCGTAGTTATTAGAATTTATTGATTGAGCAGATATATTTAATTTTATTTTTTCTCTTATATTCGCCAATCGCTTTTATTTTATAAACTTTATTTTTATGAGCAAAGCATGAGGCGAAGTGATTCAGATATGAATGAGATTAATTTAATTCCAAACTGGAATTGCAAGGTAGGTTGTGTGATTACCTAAAGATGTATACCAAAGTGACTTTATTGAAAGTGATTAATGATGGTGTGGGAGAGGTAAGGTAAGTGATTTGGCTATATAAACTTAGATAGAGAATAGTAAGGGCAGTAACAAGTGGAAGGGGGTTGTGGCACCAACAACATTGATGCCACACAAAGAATTACAGTGCAGTTACTTCAGCTGCTTGTAAACCTTTGTTACCTTGTTCAACAACGAACGATACTTTTTGGCCTTCAGTAAGAGTTTTGAAGCCTTCAGAAACAATAGAACGGAAGTGAACGAATACGTCATCACCGCCATTGTCTTGAGAAATAAAACCAAAACCTTTAGTTTCGTTGAACCATTTTACTGAACCAGTTAATTTATTAGACATAGATACCTCTATATTTGATTGTTTTAAATATTGAATTTTTAGCTAATATCAAGTGCTACTATATGATTTTAGAGATAACTATTTTGTCGCAGGAACGTAAACGAGGAATTCGATGTGGAACTGAGAGAAACTTTGATCTTTAATTACATTAATAGCTCTTTCCGTAAGAGCTGATGTGCAGTATACCGACAAAATTAATAAAGGCTAGCCTTTTCTTTTTTATTTTTTGAGTACACCAAGCGCATTGCTTTCAAAGCATACGCTTGGTGTATAAGACGGCGTGATGTTATAGGTGGCGTCGAGCGCTTAGTGTTTTCTGGTTGGGCCGTTACGAACGATGTCTTTACCATTGTCATATACGTGCTGCGAAACCCAGCGGCCAAGGAGCAATTGGTGCTTTTCTCCTAATACGGCAACAAATGGACGGCCATCGGTATTAGAGGTGGCTAGCGCAACGCCAGTGACACCTTCAAGGCCTAGAGCTCCGCTTTCTACTAAATGCAGAAATGCCTCCAACTCTTCAATCGTTTCGATTACATGGTTATCAATATTCATTGTATTCAATCTCTTCGAATTGCATTGCGGTCGCGTACTCTACCTAAGTTAAGCGTGGAAACCAAGCTTCTACGTGCGTCATGTAATGAGAGAACCTTGCCCTGCCACTAATCATCAATAAGTTAGTCTCGATAGTCCGGAACTTGCCTAGATTCAATGGGGCAGAAAACACTCTCTGGTTAGACATGAGTCACATAATGTTGTCTGGTTTATCTCATCAATACTTTTGCTATTGGATGGGGTGAAGGGGAGTGCAATAATTTGTAAAACTCTTTTCCTAAAGGCTGTTATGAAGAAAGTCCTGATTACCGGTTTTGAACCTTTTGGTGGTGACGCCATTAACCCCGCCTTAGAAGCGGTCAAGCAATTAGAGGCTGCGGCCATAAAAGGTGGTGTGATAGTTACTTGCCCAGTCCCCGTAGTTCGATATGACTCGGTGAAAGTCGTTATTGAAGCAATAGAAGCGCACCAGCCAGACTGTGTAATTACTGTAGGGCAAGCGGCCGGGCGTAGCGCGATAACCCCAGAACGTGTCGCAATTAATGTCGATGATTTTCGTATTCCAGATAACGTTGGTTATCAACCGATTGATGAACCCGTGGTGGCTGATGGTCCTGATGCTTACTTCTCGACACTGCCGATAAAGCGTATTGTTCAAACTCTGCAAAAGCAGGGGATACCTAGCCAGATTTCCAACAGTGCCGGAACATTTGTATGTAACCACCTTTTTTATGGGATCCAACATTATCTAAAAGACAAACCTATTCGTCATGGGTTTGTTCATATCCCATTATTGCCAGAACAAGCAGTAGATGGCAGTCAGCCTTCCATGTCTCTGGAGATGATAGTCGAAGGGCTAAGGCTGGTGGCGCAAGTTTGTATTGCCAATGAAAACGACATATTGGTCAGCGGCGGGTCGATTTGCTAGTAAGTGCTTTACAGTCCACTAAGTGTCTGAAAGCTAGTAATAAGTTCATCGTTTGATGTTGTAATAAATGTTAGCTTTGTCAAATTTCACAAGTAGCGAAAGGAGTAGCATTGAATAGTCAGGTTGGATGTTGTTCAAACTGGCACTCCCCTAATACAGGAGGTATTAGGGGCTACCCTTACGAAAGGCGAGTTATCATGAAAAGCAACAAAAGTCAGTCTATCGCATTTATCTCTGTCGTTGTTTTCGCATTGGCTATCGCTGCGCTTAAATTCGAAAACACACTCGGAGTTCTTCCCATTGTAGTCGCTATTATCGCGTTTTTTGCCTGCGTCATTTACACCAGTATGTATCTTTCTGATATGAAGCGTTCAGAGTTGATAAGTCACTCTGATCATTCTCAAAAAATGTATACCCACGCATCACGCAATGAGCTTGATGAGCGCGATAAAAAGCGTTGAAGCGAGTCACATTCTCCGTATACTTTGCTGGAGCATTAATGCACTAACGTGTCGGAGATAAGCATGTCAAATCGAGTACCAACCAACATACTGACCGGATTTTTGGGTGTCGGTAAAACGACCACGATTTTAAATCTACTGAAGAACAAACCGGAAAACGAAAACTGGGCGGTTTTGGTCAATGAATTTGGTGAGATTGGCATCGACGGTGCATTGATGACCGACCAAGGTGCGCTGATTAAAGAAGTGCCGGGTGGCTGTATGTGTTGTACGGCGGGCGTGCCAATGTCGGTCGGTATTACGGCGTTACTGCGCCAAAAACCGGACCGTTTATTGATTGAGCCGACAGGCCTTGGTCATCCAAAACAGGTTATCGCGACGCTTACCTCAGAACAGTATGAACCTTACGTTGATCTAAAAGCGACGATCGCTCTGGTTGATCCGCGTAACTTAAGTGATGAAAAATACCTTTCTAACCAAAATTTCGTGGACCAGTTAGACAGCGCAGATGTGGTTATAGGCAGTAAGGTTGACCTTTGTACCAGTCACGACATTGATGTGTTTAATGACTGGGTGACGGACCAATCTCCCTCAAAAGTATTCAGTAAGCTTATTCATGATGGTGAGTTACCGATAGAAGTCTTGGATATCGAACGGGTTTACGGCAGCGCTTCTTCCCATATCGAGTCACATCATCATGACCATGCTCACCTAGAGCCTCAATTCCAGTTGCCGCCAGGTGAAGCCTTTGTGCGTAAAGAGAACAAAGGGCAAGGGTATTTTAGTTGCGGGTGGTTGTTTGGGGCAGAGTATAAGTTTGATTTTGAAAAGCTTTTCTCTATGCTTTCGGACTTGACCGCAGAGCGTGTTAAAGCGGTGGTCAATACGGATCAAGGTTGTTACGCGTTTAATGTTGCCAACCGAGTCGTGTCGGTGAATGAAATCAGCTTAGAAGGGTTTGAATCACGATTAGAAGTGATAGATTCTCAGCTGTTGCCATGGGATGAACTTGAGCGAATTCTCCTTCAGTTGTCTGGCATCAAGCGTTAAATCGAACAAATGTTAAACGGAAACGGTGAGCCAGCAATCTGCCTGTGTTCGCCGTTTTTGCTTTTGTAGCGTTTCAATGAGAAAAGTGAGATAAATCACTCAAATTCGGGTATAGTGCACGGCTAAATTTTTAAAGCTATTTTTAGTGGTTTGTTTAAGGAATACGCTCAATGTCATTTTCATCTCAAGGTTTTGCGCCAGAAGTGGTTAAAGCACTGGCAGAATGCGGTTATGAAAAGTTAACGCCAATTCAACAGAAGGCGATTCCAATGGCTCGCAAAGGCCATGATATTTTCGCTACAGCACAAACAGGTACTGGTAAAACGGCTGCGTTTTCTCTGCCTATGATTCAGCAGCTGCTAGACAGTAACCGTAGCGCTTCTCGTAAGACTGCTCGCGCACTTATCTTGGCTCCAACTCGTGAGCTTGCTGAACAAATTGCTGACAACATCAAAGCTTACACGAAGTACACGAACCTGTCGGTGGCTGCGATTTTCGGTGGCCGTAAAATGTCTTCTCAAGTAACGGCATTAGAAAACGGTGTAGATATCCTAGTGGCTACACCTGGTCGATTGGAAGAGCACATTGAACAAGGTAATGTCTCGGTCGCACACTTAGAGTTTTTAGTGTTTGATGAAGCA
Organism: Vibrio sp. Vb0598; assembly: GCF_033338935.1. NCBI lineage: Bacteria > Pseudomonadati > Pseudomonadota > Gammaproteobacteria > Vibrionales > Vibrionaceae > Vibrio > Vibrio sp. Vb0598. Next base: position 194,928 of record NZ_JAWOTP010000002.1, read on the forward strand.
GACCGTATCTTGGATATGGGCTTTATTCATGCAGTTCGTAAGATCATGCTGGATGTGGATACAGACCCACAAATCATGATGTTTTCGGCAACGACTTCGAGCCAACTAAATCTGTTAGCAAAAGATATCCTGCGTAAGCCTAAGCGTATTGAAGTTGAGCGAGCGAATACGACAGCACAGACAGTTGCTCACGTGTTATATCCAGTTGATCAAGAGCGAAAAACGGAACTGCTTTCGGAGCTGATTGGTCGTAAGAACTGGAAACAAGTGTTGGTATTTGTGAACTACAAAGAGACCGCAAACGAAGTGGTAAAAGAGCTGAAACTTGATGGTATCAAAGCGGTGGTTTGTCATGGTGACCGTGCTCAAAGCGCTCGTCGTCGTGCGCTAGAAGAGTTTAAGTCCGGTAAAGCACGTGTCATGGTGGCTACCGATGTCGCTGCTCGAGGTCTAGATATTGAAGATTTACCTCACGTTGTGAACTATGACATGCCTTTCCTAGCGGAAGATTACGTTCACCGAATTGGTCGTACAGGCCGTGCAGGTAAACAAGGTCATGCCGTTTCATTTGTAAATCGAGATGAAGAACTCACGGTTGTTCAGGTTGAAAATCTAATCCAGCAGCGAATTCGCCGTATTGAGCTTGCTGGCTATGAACCAAAACAGCGTGAATCTTACATTGAAAAGCTGCACTCAAAACCAGCATTCAAGAATCGTCAAGGTCGTCGTAATAATCCGAACCAGTCGGCAACAGACCAAGGGTCGGCAGAGCGTCGTCTTGCTATGGTGAAGCGCCTGAAAGCGCGTCGTGGCGCAAAGTAAATTACACAGTCTGTGTGAAAAGAGCCCCTCAATTGAGGGGCTTTTTTTGTTTTGTCGTTTCGCGTTAATTTAGGCCAAGCATATTTGGCTCACCACGATAAATAATGCGATCGTTTCCTCGGTGAATACCAAACGTAACTGTAACAGGTGGATTTTCCTCTTCACTTGTCGTGTTATCCCAATCGTATTTCAGCCAAGGGATGCGATTACCTGAGCCGTCTAAATCCAGGTGGAATTGTATTTGCTCGCGTGCTGAGTCAATTTGGCTTGCAACGATATCGGTCATTCTGCCAATACTCATCGTTCCAACGCCAGAAAGCAGGGCGTTGTTTGCTGGCGCATGAGACCAAATTGGCGTGCTGAAGTAATATTCACCACTCGCCGTTGTTGAGCTGTCATCGAAGTTAGTCGTAAATCGACCGTTTTGCCAAGTTTCTACAGCAAGTGGCACTTTGATCACCATGCCTTGGTTGCCACCTACATCTTGAAAGTTCAAACGACCGAATCGAATGTCCGGTTGTTGAGTGAGCATTTCGCTGTTATCAAAGAAATTTACCTCATCAACGGCTTTAGTCGTGACTATACCTATTTTGCTGCTGTCACTGTTAGTCCCTTTATTAAATGGGCCATCAGGATATTGCTTATCTGTCGTGTTCTTTTTCCAGCATGGGCTATTGTTACAAGTCGCATTGGTCGAGGGCTTCTCTATAACAAACGTTCCAACACTCGCGCTACCCAGTAGTTTCCAGTCTACCTTCTTAGGCTTAGGCGGCAAAAACCGATCGGAGTATGAGCTTAGCTCGCCTAAATCGAAATGTTGTTGAAGGTTAGACGAAAAGTGGACGTAATTCTTCACGTTTTCCTTATTCGCATTGAGTGCGACAATATCGTAAGTGACTTTCTCAAAAGGTTGATTCATGTAAGCAAAAGTTTGGCCATGTGGGTAGTGCCATTCTTGGTCTTGCACTTGAAAATATTTTGGGTAAAAACGACCAACGTAACGATAGCCTTCGTTCACAGTCATACCTAGATATTTACTTTCTAGGTTTGCTTTTACTCTCAAGCTCCCGACTTCTTCCCAATATAATCCATTAAAGACGAATTGATCATTCTTGGCTGAATTATGCGCCTGAGCTAGCGAGTCACTACTTTTTAGCAATTTTGAGGTTTGGTTCGCTGTCTCTGATGGCGTATGTTGCTCACTCGACAAGACAACGGATGCTGCTGGAGCGTCATCAAGCGTAAAATTACGGGTGATAGAAGCATCACAATAGCGTGCTGATTCAACAGACCCACTCACAGAGCCGTCAGGTTGCCAAATGATTGGTTTCACCGTTAGAGAGAAAAGTTCTCCGGCAGCAAGAAACCCTTCTCCTTGTTCAGAGGTGCCAGAAGGCAAAGCACGTTGGTCGTCACAAATAGCGAGTGTCCATGGTCGCGAGTGCACATTAAATGTCCCTTTCACTTCCACTTTGCCTTCTTCTGGACACTCTTCAAATCCCTCACATTCAAAATGATCGGACAATGTCACTTCAAATATGCCGGACTCGTTCGTGATAAGACCATGTTCAGACAAGCCGTCTTTAAATTCCGCTGAATAGCTAAAGTTTCCTTCACTTCCTCCTAATGGTTGAACCAATGGATGAAAAACCTTAGGCGTACCATTGTAGTTGCTTGCCACTACAGGTTCGCCGGTGGAGGCACAAGCAAGCAATCGCGTATGCACGTTTTCTGGTTTACCTGCAATAACGCGTATTTCATTTAAAGTTGCGCTTTTCGTCTTTGAGTAGGCCTCAAACATAAATGGCGTAAACATAAAGCGAACAGTTTGATGCTTGCTCGTGTCTTTCGCCATAGTGAAAGTTAGTGTGTAGTTGGTATCTAACGAGATCGTATCAATATTATTCGGAACCACTCGAACAACAAGTTCACCATTCTCGTCAGATATAAATTGGTTGGCTCCTAATGTCTGCTGACCTTTAACCACCTCTAAAGTGAACAAGTCAGGGTGTGATAGGACAGCACTGACTTCTGCGCTTACAACTTCTCCATTATTGGTTGTTGTTGCTGTAAATTGCGGAAGATCGTCGCCGCACATCAGTGCCATGTCGTCCGATGGTGTGACGCTGAGGTTTAAGTCGTTCTCCGATGGAGGCTGCATGCTGCAATTCGGAACATCTTGAGGGGTGATTGGACAGACTTGGGAAGAGTAGTGACAATCAGCCTCGCCCAATCCACAGTATTGCGTGTATTTGTTGTCTTGTGCTTTCGTTTGTGCACTTCCTGGCGTTTGTTGGATTTCACCACAAACTTGACTAGGCTGATTTGGAGCGTTGTTGAAGTTCAATGTTTGGAAGTATTTAATTGCTGCGGTGGAACTATAGAATGAGCCACTTAATGTAGCTGACGATCCTACAGATTCAGCCGTACCATAGATCGACATATCTTTTATAATCAGAGATTTGTGCGCAGAAACATCACCGACGACAAAATGGTCTTGTAAAGGATGGTTTGTTTTTAGGTGTAGTGTTTCGCCTTGTGATTCGACCTTACCACAGATGTTTGTATTAAATATATTGGTCGTGCTGTGAGTCAAAATGTCACCAATAATGGTGTTGTACTCACCATTAATATGAAGGGCCTCACCTGTTAGCTCTATATCCCCATCGATGAGTACGTTATGCAGCTTTGTTGGATAAGCCGATAGAAGATCACCATAGATAACAGTGTGCTTGTTTTGGTAATCGTCGAGGTTTGATGCTTTCTCATTGTTAACCGTTAATCCGGTAGCGAGGGCGTGTAGAGAGATACGTTTATTGGGTTCACCAATTGTATTATTCCCCTCTAACACAATTCCATAATCTGCTTTTAATGTTATCTCTTTTTCCGGTAATGAGGAGACAATTTTATCACCAGCGGGTAGGACTAGTTTCCCTGTACAGCGATAAGTCGTGCCATCGCTTTCGATACTAAAACTCTTGTGTGAGCAAAGTTGACCTAACTCAGATAGATCTTTTACGTCATAAGTGGTGGCGTGTGAGGTTAGCGGTAAAAAAAGAACCGCAGTGAAAATACTGCAAAGACGCATCATCAAATGTCCTAATGAGTGGAACAAGATGGCATCAAGCGAGCGTGAGCAAATGCTCACTGAAATTGGAATAGCTGCGGTACTTTTTTGTTCTGAAGCCGCTTAGTTATTGAACTTTGGTTATTTTTTATTTCGTATGTCATACCAAAGTTTAGCGGCCTTATTACAACGTAAGTGTCAGGTTAGTTCAAGAGGCAAGTGTGATGTGTGTCGATTTATATGTGTAACTATTTGTTAGTTAAGGATAATAAGTAAGCATGTTGGTTCAGAATCAGGAAGGACGCGATCCTGATTCTGAACGTTTACAACGCTAGGCAGCGTGAACGATGAGTGGAGCCATCTGATATAACTCTTCTAGTATGGCTTTCGTTTGTCTCGAATACACCAGACAATCTCGATCTCCAACGAGCTGAATTGCTCTCACTTTACCTGCAACCAAACATTGCCTAATCGTGCGTAGAACCATTTGGATATCAATTTCTGACGCGCCATCAAGGCTGTTTTTGGTTTTTAGAGAACCAAGGTCGATACTAATGATTATTTGGTCGCAGTGGTCTAGGTAATTGCCGATCTGTTGCTTAACATTATTGCGATGACGAAAAGAAAACTCTTTATCGGTTACCCAGTCACAACCTTGATCCTCCGCGTATTCCCACGTTTCTTGCTTTGTATCTTGTTCGCTAACACCAGCAAAAAATAATCGCACGTTTTGATAGCGAGAAAGAGCAAAATGGAATGCCGAGCCTAAACGTGGTTCAAGTGTTGGTTTCAAGTTCATGTCATGTCCAATATTTACCACACCCACTTCGTCTCGATAGGACACGACCACAGGTAACATGGACAAGATTGCCTCGGTACAGTTAGTTACTAAAACAGGAATTGAGTGGCGAGAAAGCGAAAGGCTTAACGCTTCTTGAAACTCGCCATTCTCCAGTTTGTCGTGGTTGAAGTGCCCATAGTTTTCAGCGGTTTCATGATCATGTTGTTGGTAAAGCCAATCACTAGCATTTTCCAAATTTTGGTCAGCTAATTCAAACGCACCCTTCGACATAGGAGGTAAATACTCGCACACTGTCATAAAAGAAAAAGGGTAATGTTGCGGCTGTTTCACTGTGTGATGGAGTTTATAGCGTTTGAAAAAGCTTAACATGATGAATTACCTTTCTGGTGGTAGTGCCCTTGCCGCTTGCAGTACATGTAAAATAATGCGCTGCTTATCCTTTTCGACTCGGTGGGCCGGAGCCATCACCGAGACTGCGCCAATCAGTTTGCTTCCTTTCATTACCGGTGCGCTAATACCTGAAACACCAGGGTCAATCTCAGAAGTACTGACGGCATATCCGTGTTTACGGATGGTTGTGAGCTCTTTTTCCCACTCGTCGCGTCGGTGATCTTGATTAAAGTATCTCAAGATTTTCTCGCATCGACTTTGAGGCATAAAAGCGAGCATCACTTTAGATGAGGCACCGCGCAGCAGAGGTTGACTTTGACCCTGGACGAAGCTGCAACGCAGCGCCTGCATACTTTCTTTCTGTCTGACACAAAGCGCACGATAACCCGCTGGTACCATATAAGCGGCCATTTCCCCGGTTTGTTGTACCAACCTAGCCAGTATGGTTTCGACCATGTCGAGTCCATGTTGCGCGGTCTCATAGCTGTGCATGAGTAATAATGCCGCCGGACCAACGACAAATGTCTTGTCGTGAACGCTTTCTTCGATCAAGTTCCATTCTTTAAGCAGTTTTAAGTGTCGGTAAAGGCTGCTTAAAGGAACGTTCAATTGCTCGCTTAGCGTTTTCGCAGAAACTGGGAACGGACTAACTGCAACTTGCATTAACAACTGCAGTGATTTTTCGTTTACCTGGTTAGCATTAGCTTTGTTTGTCGTCATGAGAGTGTTGTAACGTGTTGTAGGAGTTACGACAAATATAATTCTTAATCACTGAGAAAAGAAAAATAATTTTAATGGGTAATTCTTACATGATGAGAAACAGACAGGTAAAGACTTTCGCAAGTACCGATAGACATAACATGGTGTCGAATTAAAGTCTCAGGTTTGAGGCGCTTGATACTAAATTGGAACAGGAGTGAATAAGACATTGTTTAGTTTGCGGTATTACTCAGCGTTTCGCATACTGAGTTAATCCAAACAAATAATGTTAAAAAACGTGAGTTGCTAGCGGGTATCGGAATCGAGGTACCATCTCAGTAAATCGGTTTTATAAAAGGTTACTTTTATATGCTGAATAAGGCGATTTTTAAAAAAGCCATCATTTTTCTTCTGCCTATTCCCTTGGTTATTGGAGAGGTTTTGTATTTAGCTCGTGAAAGCGTGCAAAACAATCTCAATCATTTATTAGAAAAAAATGTGCAAATTGCAGATGAAATTTTATTCCAAATAGAGACAGAAAACCGCACGGCGCTGCTACACCCTGAACGATGTGAAGAGCTCCAGCAAAGCTTAATGTTTGAACGAGATATTGAAGAAATGCTCATTGTGAAAGAGGGAGTCATTACTTGTTCTTCGAAATTGGGAAGTATCTCTAAACCGTTAGCTGAGCACATCACCTTTCCTAAGGGACAAACGCTAGCGTTTGGTAGTGTTGATAGCTTGTACGATCAGTTCTTGCTTGTGGTAACGGAGGGAGAGCGGGGTTATCAAGCCGTAACGATTATCGATCATGACTACTTTAATGCGACAATAGGGTTTAACAACGATTTACGCCTAAAACGCTCTGCGCTGTTTATCCATGATCAAGTTTCACCTGAAGGAGCATTAAGAGCGGGAAGTAATCCTATCGGTATCAAATCGTCGCAAATGTTTGAGTATGAAGCTTTGAGCGAAGCCAGCGATCTTTTCGTCAAACAGAGAACACTTTCCTATTTTTTGTACTCAATTCCAATTATTTTCGTTATCTACCTTTGCTTGTATGCGTTGAATAAGTTTATTGATCCCCATCGCAATTTGATACTGGATCTTAAAAGAGCGATAAAAAGAGGAGAGTTGACCCTGTATTACCAACCGCAAGTTAACGTTGATACCGGTCAGTTATTCGGGTTTGAAGCGCTAGTGCGATGGGAGCATCAAAGTAAGGGGTTCATTTCTCCGGATGAGTTTGTCCCTGCGGCAGAGCAAAGTGGATTGGTTTTTTTACTTACTGATTTCGTTCTGGATAAAGCGGCAGAGGACTTCAGTAAATTAGGCTTTGATCAGCCTGTCCACCTTGGTATTAACGTGCCGCCTGGTTATTTAGTCGGACCAAACGCGATCAGAAAAATTCAATTGCTCGACAGACAGTTGAGCCGAAACAAAGTCTCATTAGGGGTAGAGATAACGGAGCGTCAGCTCATTGATTCAGAGGCGAGAAAATGCATTGCAGCGCTGCGAGTGCATGGTATTGATGTGCTGATCGATGATTTTGGAACTGGCCAAACCTCGTTAGCATTTCTACAGCACATGCGCATAGATTACTTAAAAATCGATAAGTGCTTTGTCGAAACCATTGGTATTCCTAGCCTTAGTGCTTCTGTCTTAAAAGCGATGGTTCACTTCGCGGAAGAATTACAAGTACAATTGATCGCTGAAGGCGTGGAAACCATAGCGCAAGCTGAACACTTAAAGCAGATGGGAGTGAGATATCATCAGGGATACCTGTACTCCAAACCATTACCTTATGAGCAGCTTGCGCAGCGAAGTCATTATGATTGGTAGACGTTAGCTCTATAACACTGAGCATTTTCATCAAACACAAACTCTAACTCATTTTTGATGCTATCTAAGCGGTCTTCTTGGTAGTGAGACACATACAATAGTTGGCTTAAATTCTCTCTAGCGATGAGTTCAAGTGTGTTCTTAACTAACCGTCTACCCAAAAAATCTAACCCTTGATACGGCTCGTCCAAAATCAATAATGTGGGTTGTTTCACGATGGCTCTTGCAATCAGTAATAGTCGCTGCTGACCGTACTCTAATTGCTTGAATGAGGTTTTTTTGTACTGGCTCATATGTAAGATATCGAGCCACTCGTTTGCAATATTCATCTCTTTGCGAGTTGGCTGGTTATACAACCCAATCGAATCGTAAAATCCTGACAAAATGACTTCTAATGCGCTGCAATTGACTCGATATTGGAGGTGTAGCGCTGAAGACACCATGCCGATATGTTGCTTAATTTCCCAGATTGTCTCGCCAGTACCACGCGTTTTACCAAAAATATCAATGTCATTGCTGTAGCATTGCGGATGATCGCCAAAGATCAATCCAAGTAAGGTACTCTTTCCACAACCATTTGGGCCTTTGACCTGCCAATGTTGGCCCTTGTCTATGCGCCAGTTCAAGTCAGTAAAAATCTTCTTATCGGTGTATTCGACAGCCCCATTCTTTAGTTCAAATATTGGGTTGTTGAATGGCGTCGAGTGCTGATGCTGACGTATCAAGCTCATCATTTCTTCACTCTGTTGCTTTGACTGAGATTTAATTTGTCCAATGATTGGATGATTATCCCAACTGGACTTATCCATTGTACTATCAAGCTTTCCTGCACTGAAAAGCGCGATGCTATTGATCCACTCAGGCATGTCAGATTCGCGAGAGAAGGTTATGAGTAGTTGCACATTTTGAGAAAGCGAGTGTAAATAGCGAGCGAGAGCAGCTCGGTGCGCAATATCTAAGCCAGTAAATGGATTATCTAGTAATACTAAGTCAGGTTGTGTGGCTAAAGCTCGGGCGAGCATTACTCTTCTGGTTTCTCCGGTAGAGAGAACACGGAAGCCACTATCTTTAAGATGACTTAGGTCGAGATCATTAATTAGCTGTTCAGTTAAGTTGGTGTCTTGGCTCTGCTCTAGGATTAATGAATAAACAGTGCTCCCTTGGTCGATACGATCAAGAAAATCCGTATCATCTTTTTCTAATTCTCTTTCCAGTAATCGCTGTTGCTCTGATAACGACACTTGCGCAACGGACAGCCCATTTAGCTCAATTTCCCCACTATCTGGTGACATTTCATCACAAATAAGGTCTCCAAGCAGAGAGCCAATATCTCCATCCGCGCTGAATATCCCCCAAGACTGCTGAGTGTTAATTTTCCAATCGTCAATAAACAAGTGTGTCGTGTTTCTCTTAGCTGCAAGCTGACGAAAGTGAATAGTCATTGCGTTTGCCTTCCTTGTTTTCGTTTTAGTGGATTACTTATAACAATTTACGAACTCAGTACGGAAGCGCTTTTGTGTATTAATTTTGAACAGTGCTCAGTCTTGTGCATATTAACGAAGCCTTGTATTAGAGGATAAAAATGCGACTAGAGTCATTAAGTAACAAGTAAACTTGTCAATAATTTTGTTTTATTTTTGAATCAACCTATCATTATGCATGTATATGTTATGCTGATAAATTCATATTTGCCGTTTGTTAATTAATCAATGTAAGGACACATGTTTATGAGTGAAACGGAATACGATTACCCCTCGAGTTACAGCCTAGTTTCCATTACCGATACCTCCAGTTACATCAAATATGCCAGTGAAAACTTTAATGAAGTCGCGGGGTTTGATGAAGGGGAGCTTATCGGTAAACCCCACAATGTTGTGCGTCATCCTGATATGCCAAAACAGGCTTTTAAAGATTTATGGACTCACCTGAAAACTGGCAAACACTGGATGGGAATGGTCAAAAATCGACGTAAAAACGGCGGCTATTATTGGGTTGACGCGTTTGCTTCTCCTATAAAATCTAATGGTGAAGTTGTGGAATACCAATCAGTGAGATTTAAACCTGAGCGTATACACATCCAGCGAGCGGAAAAAGCGTATTCGAAGCTTCGAAATAATCGTAAGCCGTGGAAAATGTATCTTCCTCGTACACGTTTGTGGATGAGATCGGCCTTCTTCCTTTTAATTTCAAACCTTATTGGCTTACTCATTCTACAAATGAATCAATCACCAGTGATAGCGTTTGGCGTTGTTGCGTTACTTTCCGTTTTCTCTATTTATGTATTAACCAGACCAGTTGAGAAGCTCGCTAAACAGGCTAGGCAAGACTTCAACAATCCACTCATGGAATATATTTATTGCGGAAGAATCAACGATCTGGCTGAGATTGAGCTGGGTATGAAGATGCGTAAGCAATTTGCCAATGCGCTACTGGGGCGCGTTGGCGTGTCTGTAAAAGACTCTTGCGAAGAAACGCGCGCAAGTGCTAACAGTGCTGCGACAAATAGCCAGCAAGTGACGGAGAACTTAAGCGCACAGAAAGTGGAGATTGACTCGGTCGCAACAGCGGTCAACGAGATGCAAGCCTCTTCATCTGAGATATCAAATAATGCTCAAGCGACCGCCGAGGCTACGTTAGAAGCGCAAAATACGATGATAGACAGCCGTAGCGTTATCGATAATGTTAACCAATCGGTTTTAGAGTTGGTTGATGAGCTCGGCGAAATATCTAAAGTGGTCATACGTTTGAACCAACAAACCGAGCAAATTGGAACCGTTGTTGAAGTCATCAACGGTATTGCCGAACAAACTAATTTATTAGCGTTGAACGCTGCAATTGAAGCCGCGAGGGCAGGCGAACAAGGCAGAGGGTTTGCCGTTGTAGCAGATGAAGTGAGAACCTTAGCTAAAAGAACTCAGGAATCGACAACAGAGATTAAATCGGCCATTGAAGGAATTCAAAATGGGAGCAAATCAGCGGTTTCTGCGTTAGAGAAAGGTAACGAAATGTCGACCGGAACGGTAACATTGTTAGGTACTGCTTTGGATAGCATTCAACAACTGGAATCCCTTGTTCAAGACGTTGTCGAACGAAACCAACAAATTGCGGTCGCGATAGAAGAGCAGGTTTATGTAACGGATGAAATAAATGAAAACATCCAGTCGCTTAATTTAAAGTACAGTGAATCGTATGAACTGATGACTGAAACGAATCATATGAACACCAAAGTGCAAAATTGCACCAATGACCTGTCTGAAATGATTAAAAAGTTTGCTTAAACTTTAGAAAATCGAAGTTAAAAGCCCGCTAAACATTAGCGGGCTTTTAACTGGAATATAGTGAAGTGCTGGATTCGTTTACGAGCGAGGATTTCTAAATCTCGTCTTTGTAAGAGCTAAAACGACGAAAGCTCGCAATAAATGCGAGCTCTCTAAATAAGTGGCGGAGAGATAGGGATTTGAACCCCATCTCTTTGAAAACCTATATATATCAAGCTCTTGAATTTTCTAGCTTTCTACGTTCATCAATCAAATGTCACGTTGACGAATGTTAATCACGATCAGTATACGAAAACAATCGAACTTAGCAAGAGCATCAAGCATATAAGCCAAAATATTTTCTAACATCCTTACCCTGTCAACTAAACCTCTTAATCCTAGCTATGACTGATTACCCCTGTACGCGGGTAAAATTAACCTTAACCCCTTGAGGGGTTAAGATGCTAATATCCTCTGCAGGGGTTAATTTACATTGGAGGCAGATATGCTCATAACAAGTCCGAAGCAACTGGGAATATACTTGCGTGATGTTCGCAGGAATCAAAGGCGCAACCAAACCAAAGTCGGCGATATTGTTGGTCTAAAACAGACCACGGTATCAAAACTTGAACGTGCTCCTGCCTCGTCGAGTATCGAAAGTCTGATGCGTCTGCTGTCATCACTAGATCTTGAGCTACATATTCAAGACAAAGCTGTAAGCCGTGAACAGGCAAAGCTTCGTGACCCTGATGATTGGTAAAATCCTATAAAACAAAGCCAACTCTATAGCCAAGTTGTTCTCTCACAATCGTCATTGAGTTAGCAAATAATAGTGGCGCGGTCTGCTTATTTCTGCCCCATTTCCTTGTTAAAGTTGTTTTCGCCTATTACTTAATTGGTGTCATTTCTGTGAGCTTGTTTAAATAAAGTTACAGGTCGGTGAACTACGCTTGTTTGTGCATTAAGTTGATATGAACTTAGCTGAGCTTTGATTCTATTTATCAATAAAAGTCAGAGAGTTGTAGTTAGCCTTGAAAAATGAGGATTTATAACATGCCAAGTGACAAAGAAATTCTAGCAAATCTTAGGGAGTATCTAACAGCACCAGAAGCTGGTAAGGACTTCACGCTACCAGACCTTCCTGATGAATTTGAGTTAGAGGATGTACCATATTATATAGCAGACAAAAAACACTGGTCAGGAGCAGCGTGTGCACAAATGATCCTTGCTTATCATGGTAGAGCCATTCCTGAACAAGCCGAAATCGCTTCAGAAATGGGGATTGAAGATTGGCAGTATATGAATCATGAAAGCCTTGAGGAAGATATGGTTCGCTATGTAACAAAAAAAAATCTAATCCCTTCTATTTACTTTCCAGCCTTACGACTAAGTGCTCTATTTCCTGATGATGCTGAAAAAATGGGCGATTTTATGTACAGAAACATGGAGGAAATAATGCCTCAAGATTGGGAGTTTTTTAAGGCGACTCTTGTACAGGATAAAGCACCAGTATTTATTAGAATTCACTTTACAACTGAGTATTACCCAATGTCTGAGGAAATGGCACAAATCCTTGATAATGTTGGACATGGGGTTCTTATTGTAGGTTACAACAAAGAAGGTTTTATTATCCATGACCCATGGAATAAAGATAAATGGGGGGGGACAAAAGGTGGTGCTAGGACTTTGTTGCAGTATGATGAAATGCTAGGCCCTGGCCATGCGGTGAACTCCACTTACGACTTTATGGCTTCTTTTAGTCCATTAAAAGTTCAGTTTAGAATGCCATACCAAATTCCGTTTCCAAATAAGGATATTGAGATTGGAGCTTACATAAAAGCTCCTGGTATCCACGGGATACATGGTGAATGTTTCACTCTAACTGGTGTAGAGGGGTTTATTCGAGCACAAAGAAACTTGGAGTTACGAACCGTAGATTCATCTATGAAAAGCGCATTTTTAACTCCTGGTATGCGGGAAGAGTTAAGATGGTCTTTGAATACTGGTTCAGTAATAGGCTCAGTGCCACTTTCTGCCAAGGTTCAGGCCACCGTACATATACCAAGACGTCCATGGGAACGGAATAATAGAAAGGATGAATCGGTTACAGTTCATTCGACGGCAAGTACAAGAATAGATGTCAAAAACCCCGATTGGTTTCATCTCTACGGAAGACTTTAGTCGATAGACATAGAAGATTGCCTTATCTATCTTCTATGTCTTTGGCATTGTAAGTAGAAACTCTTTGTAACTCACTTTTTTCCAATAGTGAGTAATGACACTAGGTTACTGTATTCTGGCTAATTTCATTACCCGCACAGCTGCCAGAAGCTAGTAATCGTCACACCTGTGCTCAAACAGGAAATGGACGAGATCGTCGGTGACGACAAAATCGATCTCAATGGAGAGTTCTAGTAAACCTACCGTGCTCAATCAAACTCATTGCAAAGCATATGAGTATTCCTGCCAACGCGCTTCAAATCTCGAATCGCCGCAGACTCCGTGGCGATTCTCAAAGGTCTATCAGAAAGAATTGTATTGTTCAAAATATCTATATCGCAGCGATCAGTGTGTGTAAATTCGATCACCCCGTATGGAGTCTTGAATACACCTTTTCGACCAGTAGTCATTACTGTCAGACGATCAATAGGAATCTGAGAAATTACGCCATATTCTGAAAGAGCGGATTCAAGCGAGATGTAATTGTATTCACCACGACGTAGACTTTTAGTCACATATTCAATGGTATAGCCACCTTTGTGGCGACTTAAAGCAAACACGTAAACGCCTCGACAAGCTCGTTCTAGTACCCCGAATTTGATTAAACGCGGTAAACTTTGCTTAAAAGCTTCTTCACTGTCATCAAAAAATAGTCTTCGCAAGTTGCGCTTGGTATATACGTAAATGCGTTGCCTATCAAATTTATGCAGACGTTCTAACGCCGTTTGAATATCCATATTGTTTATTTTCATAAGTAGACGATAGTAGTAACTATAGCATACTTTAGCGTCCACTTGATGAGTCATTGACAGCATCACAAATGGAGTCAGTTTCTTCTAAAAAGTACGTAAGCTGCTTTTCAAGTTCATGATTTACATGCTTAAGTTCTGCAATATTAGATTGAGACTCATGTAACTTACTCTCTAAGATTCGATAGTTTACTAAAAGATCGGTATTTTCATCCTGGACAGTGCTTAACTTATGTTCAGAATTGTCCAGTGCTTCTGTCATTGACTGTAGCTTAGTCGAACTTTCAGTTAGTTTGATACAAGTACTCTCATAGCGTTCAGATAGTTCAGTCAGCTGAGACTCAAGCTTTTTAGCATCGTTAAGTGCGTGTTCCAGTTGTACCGTTAGTGCTGAATGCGCTTTCTCGACTTTTGATAGGCTGGCTTGGAGTCCACAAATGGTATCTTGCTGGTTTTCTAACTTGTCATTTGCTTGATTGAGTGAACTCGTAAGTTGACTGATATTTTTTAATAACTCAGATTTCTCGTTTTGTGATTCGACTAGCTCAGATTGCAGAGCTTCATTTTTCTCCTCTAGTTCATCATTTGCATCTGTAGCCCTTTGGAGAGTCTGTTCAATATCCAAAGCTTCTCCCTCAGACTGCTCTTTTTGTTTGATCGCGTGTTGGCTGATTGCCTCTGCTTCTCTAATGCGTGTGTAAGTGATTGACTCAAAATGGGTATGAATACTGTCATTCATAGCGATAATAATATCTCGAAGTGATGTGGAGATATCATGTTCCTTTCTTTCGAGAAGCTCTTGAATTTCCGCTGGTAGCTCATATGAGGTCCTTACTTGAGTTGTTGCTGATGGGATATCATTTTGTGCTTCTGGAATCCTACCGTCAGCAATGAGCCTTTCCAAATCAGCCTGAATCGAAGAGCTTTTTCCTCTTTGTAAATACTCTCTAATTCGCCACCCGCTAGGCTTCTTTCCTCTGCTAATCAGCTCATTAGCGACTTGGATGAGGTCTTCGTCAGTGTAAGTTTTCGGTCTTGCCATGCTGTTCACCATTATTATTGTTTTTTTAATGAAAGTTAGTAAGTTAGTAAGTTAGTAAGTTAGTAAGTTAAGAACCTAACTAACTTACCTTTCAAACGTATCGTTTTCTGACTTTTCGTCGGTCTTATTGCGCTCAAAATTACTTTTGCGCAGTTCTACTGATTCCAACAGTACCTTTGCTTTAACCTGCATGCTTGGTGGCAGGTTCAACATATCTCTCATTGCGTTATCTAAGAATGATTCAACCATCCGTGCTTGACCTGATTCTTTAGCTTTCAAACCCAAGAAAACTGACTGGCAGAACTTGCTTAAAGGACGGATGATGTCATCTTTTAAGCTTTGAACTAACTTTTCTAAAGCGTGCTTTTCAGCACGCAATTGAACGATTTCTTTTTTCTCAGCAGAAATATCTCGACTATTTTGCCTTTTTAGTTCATTGATCATTTCGTTTTCGCCTGTAGAAATAGCAACTTGCGTTTTAATGTCGTCTAGTTCACTTCTTCCAGCTTCAATATCACTCGCGAGTTCCTTGCGTTGTATTGCTTGTCTTTTGAGCAAGTAGTTATTTAAGTTGTTTTTCCTCTGGCTTTTCGGAAGTTTTGCTTGCTGATCCATTTCTTTACGCTGCTTTGTTCTCCTTTCTGTTTCAGTAGAAAACTCAACTAACAACCCCTTTGAACGACACAAATGTTTATTCGCAAAATCCTGAACCATTCGTTGAAAGTAATGCCCAAAGTCTTGCGTCTCCTCACGTGTCAACTTTGAATCATTCGGAAAGAAATCCTTTACCCCTGTAACTTTTTCTATGTATTCGCTCACAACTTGTATTTGGCGTTTGTGAAGATCAAATTTGTTGGTTTTCTGATTCAACGCAGATAAAAAATAATGCGTGTGGCACCCTGTGTTTTGGTTTTTATCCCGTTCATCGTCATGGCAAATAATTGTTTTAATTTCATAGTCTGGGAAATAATGAACAAGGAATAGCCGAGTGAACTCGATATAGTCCGATGCATTCACCAGATCACTACCAACATCCCATCGGTGAGGGATCTTAAAAATCCCTTCTTGGATGAATATGTTATTAGTCGGCGCTCTGTGTTGTAGCTGATTGTGAGCGTTCAGATAAGTCTCTAGCATCTTGAGACGCTGTTTCTTTCGCTGCATTGTCAGAAGAGAAAACTTCTGAATAGATGAGTACGAAACATGATCATCAGTTTCTAAAATACTCTGCAAAAACTTAGCAGCATCCGTGTTACCACTTTTAATTTCACTATCTATTGCGTTTTTCATTTTGCGGCGATACTGGCGCTGCTGTGTTTGAAGCTTTAACTGTTTGTGAATACGTGGCTGTGGAACAATCTTATACAAGAATTCAAGCCGCTCAGCTTCAGTCAAAGATTCTAACGGAGAAATATGGTTGTTTATCCAGATGAAATTGTGTTGGCTTAGCTCCTCATTCCACTCAAGTTTTTTGGATATTTTTGCATTAGTTGGAGGAGCAATCCTCAGTGAATGCGCAAGAGAGTGTTCGCATTTCACACGACTTTCTGTAGTTGAAGAGTAATTCATTCGTCGGTGGAATAATCTGATTGCTCTCATTCTCGACCTCCAAGAGGTCGAGTTAGAGAGTCAAGAGAGCCTTCTCTTGCCCGCAGCTTCCGTGCATCTTTTGCGGAGCAAAAGTGTGACGGAAGCGTAGCGGGTTGCCATGTCGTCACATTTTCAAAATGTACGACTTTATGTTTGGTCTCAATGGCCACCGTGCTCATCTGTCGCTCTCCAACATGCCTTCAAGAAGTTGAATGAGCTGTGGTTTGGACTGAAGTTTTTTCAACAACACTAACGAAGAGTGAGGAACAGCAGGTAAAGTCACTGTTGGCTTTATTTGCGGTAGGCCGAATATCTCCTCAAGGTGTTGCGCAGCCTCTCTTGCGTAGTTCGGCGAGTCTTCACGAATCCATCGACCGTAGTGCTTGTCGATCATTGTTGTGCTTTTATGTCCCATTTGAACCGCGAGCCAGTCTTTGCTGATCCCCGCGGTTAAGCACTGGGAAGCAAATGTGTGACGTAGCTGACCGACACCTCTGTGAGCCACACCCGCTTGTTCTAGAAATTTGATGAAGAATCGCTCAGTGAATTCTTTAGCATCAGTAAAAGGTTTATTCGTTTTCGTATTTAAGAAAATGAAACTGACAGAGTCTTTTGTAAATGTTTTATTGTCGCATTCAAGAATGTTGATTGTTTGTGGGCGGCGCTTTCCTGTAAGTTTCAACTGCTCTTTCAATAGTTTTAAAGCAAGTGGATTTAAATCAACTTCACGTACAGAACCTTTCGTTTTCGGGCATTTATAAATGTTCAATACACAAGCTCGACGGACATAGAGCACTTCGCGTTCCCAGTTTATATCTTGCCAAGACAACGCTATCAGTTCACTGATACGAAGACCTGTCAGCAGATTCAGCATTACTGCATTCTGTCCCTGGGTGCAGACATTCTTGCACTCATGCATCCGTGCTAATTCCTTTTTTGTGAAAGGGTTTGGCTCAGGATCCACAGTTTTGAAGTTCTGTACTCCTTTCATTGGATTTCGTGCAATTACGCCATCACGTACCGCTTTCAAAGAAATACGACGTAAGATTGTCAGATGTTCGTTGATGGTTTTGTTTCGAAAGCGCTCATGCCAACTTACCAGAAGCATATTAATCTGAGTGTGGCTAACGGCATTGATGGGGAATTCTCCCAATGCCTCGTTTATATTCTTTGCTCTGCTGAGGTCGGAGGCTAATGTCGAGGGAGCAGCACAATATTTTCTCTCTATGAGATATGCGTCGATGTAGTCTTTTACAGTTGGTGACTTTGTAGTTGTAATAGTTTTCATAATATTTTCCGTTTTTTATCGAATGCAAGTCATTCGTCAAAACGGAAGTTACGGCTAAAAATTACAGTCGTCAACCATGTAAAATATTGAAAATTAACAATAAAACATTTACTTTTGACATCATTTGTCTATAAGCAGAAAGAATCGATGTCGAATTTGAGATTATTTATCAAACCTATACGCATTGAGTTTATCGAGATTTTTGAGCTAGAAAATTTTTTGAAAAAAATGATCTGACTGGTCAAAAAATAACCAGAATATTGGTTGGTAGGGGAAGGTTGTGGTGAGTAGCAATCTCTAAAATGCTAAGACGATTGGATTTGGTTTAATGGACTGAAAGACATGTTTGGTGAACTTTAGTCACTTCCCGAAGAGGGAGACAAAGCTTAGATATCATAGCGTATGGACTAGCTTCCTTTTGCCCCATTTTCCATTAGAGTAAAACCTCATTCACATTGTGCTCATCGAAGTTTGTCATACCTAAGATAATGAGAAAGACAAAAGGTAAGAGCTGACTCTGTAGTTGCTCGTATGGAGTTCAACATGTTTATGCTTGCTCTAACTACTGCATAATGTCAAAGCC
This sequence comes from Vibrio sp. Vb0598, assembly GCF_033338935.1. Taxonomy (NCBI): domain Bacteria; kingdom Pseudomonadati; phylum Pseudomonadota; class Gammaproteobacteria; order Vibrionales; family Vibrionaceae; genus Vibrio; species Vibrio sp. Vb0598. The sequence goes on from NZ_JAWOTP010000002.1 coordinate 213,279, forward strand.
CGTGCTCATACTACTCATTGGGTTGAGTCATGATGCTGTTCCGACAGTTTAAAGGATAAATTTAAGTTCTGTATAATCAATCATATATGTGCCAATTCACAGTGTAAGTGTGTCTAGTTGCGTAGTAATATGCTTTAAGTCAGGTAATGATGAACTAAAGTGGAGCGACAAATGTACTTACAAAGTTTAAAGATTGAAAATTTTAGAAAATTTGGTGTTGAAGACAACATTGTTGAATTTGTTACCCCCTACACCAACAAAGCCTTTAAAAAGCAAGATATTAAAGACTCAGTCTCTAGTGCTACAACTTTAATTGTCGGAAAAAATAACGCAGGAAAGACAACTATAACAGCAGCATTGCAACAGGTAATTTTAGATGAAAAAATATCTGGGTATAAGTTTAATAATATTTACTTAAACAGTATTTTTGATATGCACCTCGGAAAGTCTGACTTTCAAGATAAATCTCCTAAAATGACATTTACCTTTACCATCGGCCTCGATGTCGATCCCGATATATTTGCTGTAAATAATATTAGTGACTTTATTCGTGTAGATGAACTAGAAAAAGAGAAGAAATCGGCTGTTATTGAAGTTAGATATGAGGTTAAAGAAGAAACCAAATATAATGAAACTGTTCGAGTTAGTATAGAAAACTGGAAAAAAAAAGGGTTAACTGAAGCTCAGATGTTCCGAGAGTATATAAAACTGTTGTCAAGTAATATTGATTTTACAAAGAAACTATATGACTCTAATCAAGACGAGGTTTTAGGTGCAAACATTAAATTAAGTGATATAGTTGACCTTAAAGTAATTAAGGCCAACCTTGATGACGGAAATCGAACACTTTCTACAACATTCAATAAAATTGTTAAATACAAACTTAATTCAGCAGATCAATCTGAAAACAAAGGTAGAATTGACGACAAAATATATAGTATTAACTCTGATATAACTAGCATGGTTGGTGGGCAACACGACGAAACGGTCAATAGTGTTGTTTCAAAAGTGACTGATGAAAGTAAAATGAAAGTTCACCTACAGTCTGATTTAACATATGAGTCCATGTTTAATAATTTAATAAATTATGAGTTTATGGAAAATGGCTACTTTATTCCAGAAGATCAATTTGGCTTAGGCTATAAAAATTTAATGAAGATTATTGGTCAATTGATAGATTATATGGAGCAGTATGATAATGATGATATACATCACAAAATTAACTTAATATGTGTAGAAGAACCAGAAAATTATATGCATCCTCAAATGCAAGAGCTGTTTATAAAAAATATTGATGATGCAATCAGCGTGTTAATGAATAAGACAAAGAAAAATATTAATAGTCAACTTTTACTTACAACACACTCATCACACATATTGAATAGCAAAATCCATACATCTGGAACATTTAATAACATTAACTATATCTCTGTGGGGAAAGATAAATGTTCGAATGTTATTAGGTTAAGTGATTCAAGAATTGCTAACATAGATGTGACAGAGGGGGAAGAAAGTGGAGAAGGGTTAATATCTACTGATGAGCTTACTTTTTTAAAGAAACATATAAAGTTTAAAGTATCCGATTTGTTTTTTTCTGACGCTGTGATTCTTGTTGAAGGAATTACTGAAGAACAACTATTGAACTATTATATTTCTGAAAGAGAGGGTTTAAGTAAGTTTTACATAAGTGTGTTTAATATAAATGGAGCTTTTGCTCATGTATACAAGTCTTTACTTGATTTGCTAAATATCCCATGTCTAGCAATTACTGATTTAGATATCAAGAGGAGTAGTTACGAAAAAGGAGTCAAGACTGATAAGCATCCTGATGCTTCGTATTTGCAAGTTGAAAGTTTAGAAGGAAAAAAAACAACCAATGCAGTCCTGAGAAAGTACGTATGTGGTGTTACTGAAAATGATGCGGTTGAGGCTGATGAGGAAGATGAAAAATCAGTGATTATTCCCAACAATCTTGAATATTATAAAGAGGATGAAAATGGGGGATTTAAAATAGTCTATCAAAAAGATATGATTGAATCATATTTTGCATCTAGTTTTGAAGAAGCATTTATATTAAGCAATTACAAAAACACTATTCTTAATCAGACTCTACGTGATGTTAAGCCAAGGATATATAAATCAATCGTTGGGGAAGTAGGTAAAGAAGAATACGAAAACTCAGTTCACCAATCATACGAATGGCAACAGAAGCTCTCCAGTAGCAAAAGTGACTTTGCAAATACGCTTTTGTATAACATTTACTCGAAGGATGGAGAAAAGCCAGTTCTTCCTGATTATATAGAACATGGACTTGTCTGGCTTGAGTCAAAGTTAGGTTAATTGCGAGGTAGTTAGTATGGGGTTAACGATTCTTGATAAGACTGAAGCGGAAGACGAATGTCGCAGTCAAAAAGAAATATTTGGTCATATATCGTCTTGCGATGATTTTGTTTTTAATGCTGGAGCAGGAGCTGGGAAAACTTATTCTCTTAAAGAGAGTATAAAGTACACGTTATTGAATTTTTCAAATCTTCTAGAAAAACGAAAGCAAAAAATTTTATGTATAACGTATACTAACCTTGCAGCAAGTGAAATTAAAAATAGGGTAGGAAATAGTGATCTGGTTAGTGTCTCTACGATTCATGAAGGGATGTGGGGTATAATTAACAATCAGCAGTCTGCTTTAAAAAAAATTCATGAAATAAAAATCATAGAGGAGATTGAAAAGCTTAGTGAAGATTTCAAACCCAATGTGGCTCATTATGATTGGTTCTATTCTCAATCCAATGAAAAGTTGAGGAAAAAGTTCTACGAAAAATTAGTAGAGAAAGACACAGTTGACTTATTCTATAAGAGTCAAAAACGTAAAACTCTAGTCGAAGATTTTACAGAACTACTTGCAGAGTACGGCTACATAATGAAAAGAAACAAAGGGAAGTTTGAGTCTTTATTCAAGTATGCAACCAAGCTTAAGAAGCTAGAAAATGGATTGACTGACGTTCGAAAAGAGCGTGGGATTAGAATTAAGTATAATATACGTTCTAACTTTGACCGTCTAGATAAGATGGAAATTAGTCATGACACTTTACTAGAGTATGTGTATAAACTTTGTTCTTCTTATCCTAAAATGATTGACATATTTATTGATAAGTTTCCTTTTATTTTTGTAGATGAATATCAGGATACACACCCGTTTGTAATTAAAACCTTAAGCTTGATATCCACGAGAGCGAAAGAAAGAGACAGACCTTTGTGCATTGGATACTTTGGAGATACGTTACAAAGCATATACCAAGATGGTGTAGGATCTAAGATAGATTCAATTCATTCTGGATTAATTAAAGTAGAGAAGAAACAAAATAGAAGGTCATACGCTGAGATAATAGATGTTTTTGACAGGTTTAGAAATGATGGCTTATCTCAAAAGTCGATATATGAAGATAGTAATGGAGGAATGTTCAAATATTACTCATCTAAAATAGAAGGTGATGAATCTCAGCATATAGATAATCTTGTTTCTAAGATAAAGAAAGATTTTGGTTTGACGGGAACTGCCAATGTATCTTGTCTTGTCTTGAAGAATGATACTATATCAGATATTTGTGGCTTTCCCCAGTTTTACAGAAAAATGAAGTCTGCATTTTTTTATAGCGATGCTCCAAGATTAATTATTAACAAGGACTTAAGTAAACTTAATGAAGCTGTTAAGGAAATATATAACTTGATCGAGTTTGTATGTATTATAAATAGGGATGGGTTACATCTTTCTGATATTTTACCTAATAACATTGGCCGCATCAGTTTTTCTGAAGTAAATAAATATTATGACGAACTTAAGAGTTTAAATGCAGATCCTGAGCTTTCATTAAGGGAAAACCTTTCTTCTATTTTAGGAAAGGAAGGCGGGTACGGTAGGTTATTTATCGGGTATCTATCCGAAGTAATTTCTTGTGTTGATTCAGATTATACTGTAGACGGTATCATCGGAGGTATAAGTGATTTACTAGAAAAATCTTCATCTAAAGATGCTGAATCAGCGGCCAATATCATTAATGATCTATTTGACATCAATTTAAAAGAGTTTAAGAATTGGTTTACTTATCTTAAATCAAACGTTGAAAACGAAGATATTTATCTGACATGCCATAATTCAAAAGGTTTGGAATTTGAGACTGTAATTGTTTTCCTTTCTGACTCATTTAACAATAAAACTGATTATTTATCTGCTTTTTTTGATGATACAGAAAATGACGAATACACAGAACGAAGAAATTTGTTGTATGTTTCGTTATCTAGAGCCATCAAGAATATGGCAGTTGTTTTTACTCATGAGGAAATTGAACCAAGTACAAACGTCAATAAGTATTTTGGAGCTGCTCAGCATATCTAATTGCCCCATAAGCAGCCAGTAATAACTGGCTGCTTTTCAATGGAAGTTCTATTTCAAGTTTCGGCCAATCAGATAGTTCTTAAAGAAGTTCACATTTAGGATTTTTCCTGTAGCTTGTGTTATTAGCTAATCAGTAGTTAGTAAGCTGCCTTTGCTCCAACTGTACTTTGACGGCCAATTGGAAGTTGGTGTTAAACCATTCTTCTCGAATGGCTCGATCTACATCTACAGGTTTCTTCATAACAGCCTTACACTGCGCGGCATACATAGCACCCAACGTGTAGCTAGGGAAATCCCCGAAACTCTCATTACACCAGTGTTTAGCATACAGCCATCACGATGGTCGTGAGTGACTTTGCGCTTATAACCGTCTGGGAGTCACATCTTGTTTTTGCCTGTCGTTGAGTTAATCTGCTTTTGGCTAAACTTGCAAAGTCAATGAAACGTTTCTGTCCAAAACCTTCACGGCTGGCGCTTCTAACGCAGACGTGTCCTAACTATTCTTAAAAGCGGCTCGTTACAGCCGCTTTTATCTAGATTTAGAAACTTTGTTAGTTATAGTTAGTTGACTCAGTAGCTATGATTTTTAGAACTTCCGCTGCAATCCGTACAGCCTTTATGCCAGCAGGTATATCGAGCTTATCTGAATACTGCACCCATACTTCACCATCTTTCGCGATGCGTATCATTGCAAAAGTATCGTTGAGATATGATTTGCTGACACCTAGTTGTTCATGAATGTCTTCCATACTAAAGTTCCTTCCTAGCCTAGATTTATTGCAATAGAGTACGGTGTATTACGGCGGTCAATACTGAGTTGCATTTTGTTTTCAGCTAGAAACTGCATAAGAAATATAAGCTTATCTTCCCGCTCTATTTCTTGGGTATCAACCTCGTATCCAAGAGCTTCCTTCACTGAGTAGAAGGACTCAACACTTGAGTAAATTTGATCAATAAACAACGGATAATCGAAGATCGTTTTAGAAGAGTCCCGCAGCAAAGCTGATCTGAGTCTATATACTGCTCTAATCTGTTCAATTGATATCCCACAAGTTAACAGATTGAAGAAGTCATAGTTATTTGTAAAATCAGCATGTTCAATGGATTCTAGAATCGCTTTAAGCTCAAAGTTTGCTAATTTACGCATACTTCACCTCTATAACTGGGAAAGCATTCACTGCTTCGTGCAACTGCTGAATTTTTGCTTCTTTCCCATAACGACCATAAGTGATGTTGGGATGAGCATGGCCAACGATCTCAGCCACTATGTGCTCAGGCGTATCAGCAATCTTTAACTCATCGACAAAGGTATGCCTGAAGGAGTATGCCGTTGGTCGCGCATTCGGCTTCATTCCAATTGCTGTTTGCAGCTTCCCTAAGTTAGTGCGATATCGAAATGACCAATCTTTGTTGTCTCCATGCGGCTTGTAATCAAAAAGCTGTTTTTGCTTTTGCTCTTGGCGTCCTTGCACATACTCAAGAAACCCTTCGTTTATCAATTGATTGTGCAAGGGGACAATACGCAAAGCATTGGAAGTTTTTAGCCGTTGATCCGCTTCGGAGTCTGAAATAGTAATGCATGGGACACCTTCAATTATTTGAATGTCACTGGTCGTTAACTGGCAAACTTCGGAAGGGCGGCAACCGTGGTATAGCTGTATCTTGGTTGTCCAATTAAATTGTGCGTCTTTTTTACGATATTCGGAACTAGAAAATAACTTTTTAAGCTCTTTTAACTGCCAGCGATCACGCTGCTGTGATGCTTTAGCTACACGATTTTTCGGCGCTTTAATCGCTTTGAAGACATTTTTCTCAATGAGTTCAATTCGTTCACAGTAATCAAAGAACTGCTTATTTGCTGCGATGTATTCCTTCACTGTTTTGCAACTTAATCCCCTTTCAATCAAATGATCTCTGTAGGTGCTGGCAGCTTTGGCAGATAAACTGACGTTTTGCTTGGTTAGATAATCCAAGAAATTGGTACAACGCTGACTCAACTGCGTAAGAGTCAATGGTGTGACTTGCTCCAGACGTTTGCTATGAATAAAGTTATTTAACTCTGTGGTGAGTTCTTGTTTGCCAACCATACTGTTGTTTACAATTATTTCAGGAGCAGGAGCAGGAGCAGGAGCAGGAGCAGACAGTGCTCGGGTCTCAATACTCATTGAGGTACATTTTGATTGTGGGTTGTCTACATGCGGAAGATTCGAGCAGAACTGTTGGCGAATCTCTGCCACCTTTGTATATAAGCTAATCTTAAAATCTGTATAAGGGATATTTTCTGCTAAAGCTTGTTCATGTAGCGTGTGAATCGCGCTAACAAGCTGAGCATTTCGTTTGGTAGCTAATCGACGATATTTAGTGAAAAGAGAGAGGCGAATCTCTCGTGGATAACCCAGAGAAGTTTGCAGAATAGCTGGAGTGGAAATACGTGTATAAAACACGTTATTGCTCAATTTAATCAAATACATATGTATCACCTATTTGTATTAGGTGACATTTGATCGTCTTAAAACGAGAAAAGCCCTTGATAAATCAAGGGCTTGAATGTGGCGGAGAGATAGGGATTTGAACCCTAGATACGCTATTAACGTATGCCGGTTTTCAAGACCGGTGCTTTCAACCACTCAGCCATCTCTCCGTTGTGGGCGGTATAATAAGGAGCATAGTCCGACTTGTAAAGTGCTGAATTATAATAGAAGTACTGTTTGCTTGTTTTATGATCACTGATGTGATGTTGGACATTTTGAAAGCGGAGTGAAAAAGGGACAAAAAGTACCAATTTATAGAGTTTTTACTTTATATTGGCGCACGTCAATAAAATGGTGTTTTATTGTTATCTTGCTGATATATAAGATATAACATGCTTTTAGGGTACATGTGTTCGCCCGAAAGTATTTGCAAGACTTTGTGAACTAATTCAAAATTAACTGGTATAGCCAGTTGTGCTTAGAATTCTTAAGGGTGTTTATGAAGGTCACAAATCTATTTAAAGACAAAGTTGATGCGATTTCTGCTCATCAATCCGAGTTTATGAATTGGATGTCTCCAACGTTACGCGATTATTGGAGTGACTTTTTGGGGAAAGCTCAAAATAGCTTTCTTTTCTCAAAAGTTCGTGATCACCAGCAGCCAGCCGTCAACGAAGAAGTTGCACCTCAACCTGCACCGATCGTAATGGCACCAGAGGCTCAAAAGCTTTATGACGAGTTAAGTGAAAAAATTGGCGAAGTTATTCACACTGGTGATTGGGTTCATGTGTCTCAAGAACGTATTAACCAATTTGGTGCGGTAACGGAAGACATGCAATGGATTCATACTGATCCAGAGCGTGCTTCAACTGAATCTCCATTTAAGACAACTATCGCTCATGGCTTTTTAACATTAGCATTGCTGCCTAAACTGACGGATTCAGTTGATCCAGAAAAGCCAATGTTCCCAACAGCTAAAATGGTAGTTAACTTGGGTTTAAACCAAGTTCGTTTCCCTTACCCTGTCAAAGCGGGCAATAATGTTCGTGCAGTCAGCACGTTAACAAAAGTAACGCCAATCAAAAAAGGTTTGGAGATTGAGCGCGAAATTAAAGTGGAAATTGAAGGTATTCGTCGACCTGGTGCGGTTGTGGTCTCTGTAATTCAACTGCATTTCTAATTCCGAAACCGGAGAGAACACTACATAGGAAAAGAGAGCATCAAGGTGCTCTCTTTTTTATTTTTACTGATTAAAGTTTTTTACTGGCGTATAACCGTAATCTGCAATCGCTTTTTGTCCCTGCTCTGAACGAAGGAAAGCGATAAAACCTTTACCTGCATCGCTAATCTTATCTACTTTGTATAGCACTAGGAATGGTCGCGCCAACTTGTACTTATGATTGCTAATGTTTGTCGAGGTTGGGTCAATACCATCTAACTGAATCGCCTTGATCGAGCGATCTACTGACCCTACAGAGATAAAACCAATGGCGCGAGTGTTATGGTTAACAATGGTTTTTACCATGCTGTTGCTGTTTACAACCAAGTTGTTTGGGCTGATATCCGAGACGAGGCGATCATTAACGATTTTGGTCAGTCCCAGCAAGCTTTCGAAGCTGTAACGTGAACCTGAAGACGCTTCTCTAGTAACCACCGCGATAGGCTGATCTGCGCCCCCGACCTCTTTCCAATTCTTAATCTTACCTTTGTAAATATCAAACAGCTGTTGCTGAGAAAGGTTTTCTACAGAGTTGGTACGGTTTACAACAACAGCGAGGCCATCATAAGCGATAGGGTATACATTGAGATCTTCACCTTTTTCGCTTTCAGTCAGATAGCGAGAGCTCATGCCTATTTCGGCTACTCCTTTATTGACCATGGTGATACCAGCACTCGAACCAATGCCCTGAACAGCAACGTAATCGTCTGGGTGTGTTTTGTTGTATTCCTCAGCAAGTACATCCATCACGCGAGCAACCGACGTTGACCCTGAGATGTTGATTTCTTTTGCAATGGTAGGGAGGGAGACTGCTATGGCCAATAAAGTCGCCACAGTAAAACGTAACATATTAAACTCCATATACGGGATAAAGCAGAGTATATGATATTGCGTTCAGGTTACACTTTTGTGAACTGTTAGCGCTAAACAGGGGAATTGTTTCTAGTCAAGAGGTGATGGAGCTAGCGTTTCCAAGTGGATTGAGATGATAATCTGGGCAAATGATAATATAGCTATCTTATACTTGAGTTAGGTAGATAACTACCATCGGTGATGATGTAAAGGTTATATACTAGGATCGACAGCTCTAACTATCATCCATCGGGAGAACGTTGATGTCAGTGTCCCAAATGGCGACAAGTCGTTTATACAAATCAGTTCAATCGCTCTGCTCTGCGCGTAATGCTAACTTGCCTGTCGAACAGGGCAAGTGCCTCTATGAGCTAGTAGAAAATGGCGTTGAGCTTCATCGGGCGCATTTTCTCCTCGACTCCCAGCATAGCGAGTATACTTCTCCCGTCGCGAAGATCATGTTTGATGAGGACAACCAACTTTGGTATTTCTATGTTCCCACATATCACAACGAGCTGTTAAGGTGGGTGCCTTATAAGCCACTTCCATTTAGCCGAATGCTTGAGGACTTACTCAACGAATTGGAGCGTGATCCTCAAGCGTGTTTTTGGGAATAGGGTGAGCCCAACGGATGCGAATGCCGACATGATTTATACTTTAGGCTTAACGACTTGGTTTCTAAAGTCTTTGGGGGTCATGTTGTAAACGGATTTAAATGCTGTACTGAAATGCGCTGCACTTTTAAAACCAGACTCAAACGCTATTTCTGTTATTGATTTTTCTGACTTGCGCAGTTGGGTTGCTGCGAAGTTTATCCGTTTCACCTTTAATATCTGAGAAAACGAAAGATCATCTGCGGCGAGGCGACGTTTTAAGGTTGCGATGGACATGCTCATATGAGCCGCTAAGCCTTCTAGCGTGATGTCTTTTTCAATATTACCCTCAATGTACTTAATGGCTTTTTGAGAGTCGCTCAGGCTACTTGCATCATCTATGATAGATAGGATGTTTGGCTCTACCTCAACCATCAACGACAGCAATGCCATTGCGATATGGCTTTGTGTGTAGTCTGGAGCATTGCGACTCGCTAACTTAACCAACATGTCCTTCAATTGTGCTACTTCGCTACTGGATTGCGTTGAAAAAGGATAGAAGCGCCTTTCTTCCGTTTTGGAACGTAGCATCGGGTGCGCTTTCTTAAAGTCACAGAATATATTTGGATTGAAGACTAAAGCCAGTGCTTTAAAGCCTCCGTCACTAGAGACGGCTTCTGCACTGCTCAGATCTGCGGAGTTATAGAGTGTGAAATCTCCGGCTTTAAGTTCAAATTGCTCACCATTAGGTTGATGAACTAATAGGGCACCTTCTTCAACAATATATAACCCATTATGTGTTGCAGTGTAACGCTCACTTTTGCGCGCAGTGAAGTGATTAAAGCGAATGATCTCAATGTTCGGCATACTCGTTCTTATCGTTTTACATAACAAATAAAAAAGGCGCTCAATAGAGCGCCTTTTAACTTCATTCGGTATTATTCACTTACAGTCTGTTCTGTTTGTGCTGCTGGTTGTTCAGCGAATACCTGGGTTGGCTTTGCAACTAAACTGCGGTTTTCTTGGTTTACGTCCGTAAGGACAATTTCCAATGTATCCCCAAGTTTGTATACGACCTCTTTATCGATAGAGATGGTACCGTTGTCGCCATTGCACTCAATTCTTTCTTTATTATCAAGAATTAGTGCACCAGGAATAAAGGCTGCTGCGCCATTTTCGAGAAGTCGGACACGTGCGCCTGCACGATTAATATCGAAAATCTCACCTGTGAAACAAGTTTTCTTGCTCGGCTCATCAGCAAGCGTGCGTGCATATAGCCAATCTGAGACATTTCGCTCAGCGATTTTATGATGTTTACGATGTAGAGCTAGCTCTTCGCCTACTTGGTCATCTGGTTTTTGTACGGGTTCTTTACCAAGGATGACGGCCTTCAACATACGGTGGTTGATCATATCACCGTATTTACGAATTGGTGATGTCCAAGTTGCATAGATGTCTAAACCCATTGCGTAATGAGGCAGAGGCTGATTACCCACTTCACTGTATGCTTGGAACTTACGAATACGGTTATCTAGATAAGACGTTTCTTGAGCTGCCAACCAGCGGCGCAACGCAGCAAAGCCTTCTAGTGTAGCAATAGACTCCGCTGTGAACTCCAACTGGCCTTCTGGATTGACAAGTTGAACCACTTCTTCAATCTTCTCGTTCTTGATACCTGCATGCGTATTGAAGACACCTGTTTCAAATTTATCGCGTAATGTACGACCTGCACAGATGTTTGCGGTAATCATGGATTCTTCAACAAGACGGTTTGCACTGCGGCGCATGTCTGCGTGGATAGCAATTACATCGTTATCTTCACTGAGCTCAAAACGGTAGTCAGGACGATCAGGGAAGACCACTGCGTTTTTCTCACGCCATTCAGCGCGAGCAAGAGAGAACTCGTAAAGATCGCGAACGATGGTCGCGATCTCTTCAGATGGCGTCCATGCTTCAGAGCTGCCGTTTTCTAACCAATCAGACACGTGATCGTATGCTAGGCGTGCATGTGATTTGATGTTTGCTGCGAAGAATTTAATATCGTCGCCAATCACACCATCTTTACTTACCGTTACGGTACAGCAAATAGCAGGGCGGGTTTCACCTTCAATCAGAGAGCATAGGTTGTCCGCTAAATCACGAGGTAACATCGGGATGTTGCGGCCTGGAAGATAAATAGTATAGCCACGCTCACGTGCTACTTTATCCATTTCATCTTCAGGTGTGATGTAGGCGGTTGGGTCCGCAATAGCGATGGTGAGTTCGAAATCGCCAGATACGGTTTTCTTCGCGTACAGCGCATCGTCCATATCTTTAGTCGATTCACCGTCGATAGTGACGAATGGAACATGAGTCATGTCTACGCGTTCTAGCTCCGCGTCGTCTTTCAGTTCCCAGTTATCGATGCCTGCTGGCTCAGAGTTTGGTAGATCGTTTTGAGCAAGCGTTACCCACCAAGGCGCAATTTTATCATTCGCGTCAGTGATTTTTTCAGAAATTTCTACGAAGAAAGAGTTATCGCCTTTTAGAGGGTGGCGAATAAGATGTGCGACAACCCAATCACCTTCGGCGAACTCGTCAGGTTTAAGACCTTTCTTTAGTTTCGCTTTAAGAGACAGCTTTTTAAGCTGTGGGTGATCAGGTGCTACGTTGAGCTTGCCTTTGAACATTTTTACTCGACCAATAAAGCGAGTCACGGCTTGTTCCAGCAGCTCTTGTGGCTCTGCAACTTCGCGTTCATTTTCGGTGCGGATAATGGCGACGACTTTGTCACCGTGCATGCACTTTTTCATGTACGCAGGCGGGATGAAGAAGCTAGTCTTACTGTCCACTTCCAAAAAGCCAAAGCCTTTATCTGTGGCTTTTATTGAGCCTTCTTTTTTAGGCAGGTTTTCTTGGATTTGCTGCTTAAGCTGAGCGAGTAGTGGGTTATCTTGAAACATCTTTTCTTAAATTACCTATGGAGTTGGGCACACTATAATCATTGCGAGCTATTATTACTACCTGTGGAGCGTAATTTCGCCGTGAATTTTGCCAATTTAACCACGAGAAATTGGCTTAAATATTGATGAAATTCTCATCTGTGAGTTACGCGAATCTACGGGGAATGGTAGGGCTGGTGGAAAAATATGCTAAAAATACCATTGTTGAGAATAAATTGTGATGTAATTCAATTTTTTCTGGATTTTTTTATGCTTTTAAGGAATAATCCGCCTCCCTTAGTCGTCCCTAATGGCTTATCGCGGTTGTGTACTGTGCTGTGTTCCCGTCTGAATGGAATCAGTATCTGGATGGATCAGTATCGAATTGGAAGAGCATATGGGACTGTTTTTTTGTTTAATTAAGTAGGATCCCAATGCAAGATTCTGTTATTCAATTCAGTGATTTATCTCTGAATGATTCTATCCTTTCTGCTCTAGACGGAATGGGTTTCGTGTCACCAACTCCAATTCAGGCTGCGGCAATCCCACACCTATTGGAAGGTGCTGACGCGCTGGGTAAAGCTCAAACAGGTACAGGTAAAACAGCAGCGTTCTCTCTGCCTCTTCTCAACAAACTCGATCTAAACCAACGCAAACCGCAAGCGATTGTACTTGCTCCGACTCGTGAGCTGGCAATTCAGGTTGCAGCGGAAATGAAAAACCTTGGTAAAAATATCAAAGGTTTGAAAGTTCTAGAGATTTACGGTGGCGCATCTATTGTCGACCAAATGCGTGCTCTTAAAAGTGGCGCTCATGTAGTTGTCGGTACTCCAGGCCGTGTTCAAGATCTTATCAATCGCGAACGTCTACACCTAGACGAAGTTAGTACTTTCGTTCTTGATGAAGCAGACGAAATGCTAAACATGGGTTTCGTAGATGACGTAACTGCGATCATGGAGCACGCTCCAGAGTCAGCACAACGCGTTCTGTTTTCTGCAACTATGCCTCCAATGCTGAAGAAGATCGTTGAACGCTTCCTTCGTGACCCTGTAACGGTTGACGTTGCTGGTAAAAACCACACTGTAGACAAAGTTCAACAACAGTTCTGGGTAGTGAAAGGTGTAGAGAAAGATGAAGCGATGTCTCGTCTTCTTGAAACTGAAGAAACTGACGCGTCAATCGTATTCGTACGTACTCGTCAAGATACTGAGCGTCTGGCTGACTGGCTATCTGCACGTGGCTTCAAAGCAGCTGCACTGCACGGTGACATTCCTCAGTCTCTACGTGAACGTACTGTTGATCACATCAAACAAGGTGTTATTGACATCCTAGTTGCAACTGATGTTGTAGCTCGTGGTCTTGACGTTCCACGTATTACGCACGTATTTAACTACGACATCCCTTTTGATGTTGAGTCATACATCCACCGTATCGGTCGTACTGGCCGTGCTGGACGTAAGGGTAAAGCGATCCTTCTAGTTCGCACTAACCAAATTCGTATGCTTCGCACTATCGAGCGTGTAACTAAGTCATCTATGGAAGAAATCCAACTTCCTCTACGTGACCAAGTTGCTGAAGCTCGTCTAGCTAAGCTAGGCGCTGAGCTTGAAGCAGAGAAAGAGCACAAAGCACTAGACAAATTTGCTGAGCTGGTAGAGAAACTACAAACTTCTCTAGACATCGACCCAGCAACACTTGCTGCTATGCTTCTTAAGCGTCAGCAAGGCAAACGTCCTCTGTTCTACATTGGCGAAGACCCAATGGTTGAAGCAATTGAGCGTGACAAGCAACGTCGTAAAGAGCGCCGTGAAGGTGGTCGCGACGGCGGTCGTAACTTCAACAACCAAGACTGGGATACTTACCAGCTTCAAGTTGGTCGTGAGCAAGGCGTTCAAGTTAAAGACATCGTTGGCGCTCTAGCAAACGAACTAGGTCTAGGTAAAGGTTCTATCGGTGCGATCAAGCTAGCTCAAGGTCACACATTCGTACAGCTACCTAAAGCAATGACTTCAGACGCGGCGAACAAGCTAAGCAAACTACGTATCCGTCAACAAGATGTTGGTGCTGTAGTATGTGATTTCGATGATTTCCGCGAGTCTCGTGGTGGTCGCCGTGACGGTGGTCGTCGCGATGGTGGTCGTCGTGATGGCGGTGGTTACCGTGGCAACCGCGAAGGCGGCAACCGTGGTGGTGATCGTCGTGAAGGCGGCCGTCGCGAAGGTGGCTTCCGTGGTAACCGTGACGGCAACCGCGATGGCAATCGTGAAGGTGGCGAACGTCGTTTCGATCGCAACCGTGGTGGTGATCACCGTGGTGCACATCGTGGTGAACGTGGTCACGGTCGTGGCCGTCGTACAGACGCATAATCACTAGTGATTAAAGCGACGGTTTAAGTCGCTACAAAAAGAATTTAAAGCCGAGCAAAGCGCTCGGCTTTTTTATGCGCGTCTAATACGGTTTTGCTTTTCATCGTGTTTGTTTACCCAACTTATTACTTCGTCTAAGGGCAGGGCAGGACAGAACAAGTAACCCTGAATGATGTCACATCCTCGACTTCTCAAAAAATGCAGTGTGTCCATGTCTTGAACGCCTTCTGCTACGACCGAATACCCTAATCCATGTGCTAGCGCAATCGTGTTCTCAACGATAGAGCGGGAGCCTTCTGTGCGGCTTGCTGTGGAGAGAAATGAGCGGTCGATTTTAATTTGATCAACCGGAAGATCTCTTAACAGTGACAAAGATGAATACCCAGTGCCAAAATCATCCAAGCTGATCTTTATACCTAATCCTTTAATTTGATGAATTAAGGGGTTGAGCTCAACGACCCTATCGATCGCCATCGTTTCAGTGATCTCTAAACTTATTAGGTCAGCGAATTGCGGGTTTACTTTGAGCAAAGTTTCTAAGCGATTAAACAGCAAGTTAGATGAGAGATCTTTCGCTGATAAGTTTACGTGGACAGGAAGCTTAATGCCTTTCTCTATAAATGTTTGCAGATCCCTTTCTACTTGGTTAAGAACCCACATGGTAATGTTGTGCACCTGATTGCTACGCTCTGCGATAGGAATGAAGTCGTTGGGTGAGATCGTTTTACCATTTTCGTCATGCCAACGAATCACTGCTTCAAAACCGACAGCTAAGTTAGTGTGTGCATCAATCAACGGTTGGTAATACAACTGAAACTCCTCTTTTTCAAGCGCACATTGAATACGAGAAGATATCTCAAGTTGGTACTTAGCCCCGACGTTCATATCCTCATTATAAAACGCAAAAAGATTGCCATTACGCTTGGCGTGATACATAGCGATATCTGCGTGCTTGATCAAAAGATCATTGGTTAGGGCGTCATATGGGTAGGTGCTTATACCAAAAACAACGCGGCAGGAAACTTGAAACTCATCTAAATGAAAGCGTTCAGACATTGCAGAATCTAGTTCTTCTATGAGTTTTTTACCCGTTTCCTCGCATGCAGAAGATGTCAGGATGACAAATTCATCACCACCAACGCGGAATATCTGGTCATTGCCTTTCAGTTTCCCCTGAAGGCGTTGACCAATTTGAATAAGTAACTGGTCTCCACAAAAGTGACCCATTGCATCGTTGACTTGTTTAAAATTAACCACGTCAAAAAGGATCACCGAGAATGGGTCTCTAGATTGTATTCTGCCTTCGATAGACTCAAAGCAGTATTTACGATTAGGGAGCCCAGTAAGAGCGTCATGGACGGCATTGCGCTTCTCTCTTTCAGCAACGGTATGAAGCTCTAATATCGAATCGTTGCTCCACTTAATCACCAGCACGACAAAGATACTGCCGCCAAAAAGTATAAGAGAAACCCCCGTTTCTAAGAGAGAAGCAATAGGTTTTTGCATGATAGCGTGCAAAAAAACGGCATAAGCAAAAATGAAACAGCTGATTAACAATAATAGGAAAGTCCACCCGGTTACGTCAGTTTTCGAGCAGATGTTTTTTGTCATCTGCCATCCCCAGCAGAGCAAAATCAAACCTAAGATCACTAATAGAAATGCAATAGTGGGCACATTATTACCCCGATTTATTGATTGGTTTGTTATTTTTGTTCACCCAATAAACAACGTAGCTTATATATCTGACTTTGTACAAATTGACCTATTCATAAATTATGTTTAACAAGTGATATTTTTTAGTCTTCAAATAAAATCAAAACTTGCTACAGATCAACAAAATTTGTTCAATCAAATCGCTTTTACTAAAAGATTGTTGAAAGATTAAAAAATTATTGAATAATAGAGGGGCAAACAAGAAGTACGCAGCGCACAAGCGCTATTACAACCTCTGCTCTACAACAGGATAACTATTTCATGTCTAATTCGTTTGTACTGGTGATCAACTCTGGTAGCTCTTCATTAAAATTTGCTGTTATTGATTCTGAAACCGGTGAAGCTTTGGTATCAGGTATTGGTGAGTGTTTTGGTCTACCTGAAGCTGAAATCAGTTGGAAATATCAGGGAGAAAAAACCGTTGAAGCAATTCCAGCTGGCGGTAACCATCATCAGTACGCTGTTGAGCGAGTGGTAAAACTACTCGAAACTCTAGGTTTGAGCTCAAAATTTGTCGCTGTAGGCCATCGCATTGTCGCAGGCGGTGAAACCTTTAAAGGAACTGTGAAAGTTGATGAAACAGTTATTCAAGAAGTAGAGCGCCTTGCTGAACTTGCACCACTTCATAACAAAGCGAACGCTGAAGGCATGAGAGCGGCAATGGCGGCGTTCCCTTCACTGCCTCAATTTGCTGTATTTGACACTGCTTTCCACCAAACAATGCCAGCCAAAGCCTTTATGTACGCACTTCCTTACGAGCTTTACGAAGAGCATAAAGTGCGTCGTTACGGTGCTCACGGCACAAGCCACTATTACGTAAGCCGTGAAGCAGCGAAAATGCTAGATAAGCCGGTTGAAGAAAGCAGCTTTATCACTGTGCACTTAGGTAACGGTGCATCAGTGAGTGCGGTTAAAAATGGCGAATGTGTTGATACAAGTATGGGTTTGACGCCGTTAGCTGGCCTAATGATGGGCACTCGCTGTGGTGACCTAGACCCAAGTGTTATCGAGTTCCTTTTCCGTAAAGGCTGGGAAAAAGACGAAGTGTTCGAGATGATGAACAAGAAGTCAGGTTTCTTAGGTGTATCTGGTGTGACAAGTGATGCTCGTGGTGTACTAGAAGCAATGGAAGCGGGGAATTCACGTGCGAAGTTGGCATTTGAGATCTTCACTTACCGCGTTGCGAAATACATTACTTCCTACCTAGCGGCTCTGGATTCATTAGACGGCATCATCTTCACTGGTGGTATTGGTGAAAACTCACTACCAATTCGTCGTGAAATCTTGAAAAACCTAAAACTGTTAGGTTTTGTTGAAGATGAGAAAGGTAACGAAGATGCAAGATTTGGTAACGCAGGTGTTATTGCAACATCTGAGTTGTTAGGTGCCAAAGCTCTTGTTATTCCTACTAACGAGGAATTTGTGATAGCCAAACAATCGGTTGAGCTATTGTAATATATAACGAAAACAGAAAGTTAAAAGCGAGCCTCGTGCTCGCTTTTTTATTTAAAGCAATTTGGTAATTACTCTTTGAGTTTCAGAGCTTCGCGCTTTTCGATTAAAAAATCCATCAAGACGCGGATTTTTTTCGGCATATGCTCTCGTGAAGGTATATATAAATAAAACCCAGGAAACTCTTTGCACCAAGGTGTCAGAACTCGGGTCAATCTTCCCTCATTTATGTGCTTTTCCACCCATAAATCAATATGCTTCACTAAACCCACACCCTGTATTGCAGCTTGTAACATACTATAGTCATCATTAAAAATAGCATTGCCTTTAGGCTCGAAAACTAGGGTGCGCTTTGCAACATCTGGAGAGGTTAGGGACCAATGATCAATTGTTCCGCTAGAGGTAAAACGATAAGCAAGGCAATTGTGACCTTCTAAATCCTCAGGAGTTTGAGGTAGTCCATTTTGCCTAAAGTATTCAGGAGAGCCCACTATTGCGGTTGTTAACGGCGGAGTAATAGGGACCGCAACCATATGTTCATCTAAGCTTAATCCTAAGCGAATGCCAGCGTCAACGCCTTCTGCGACGATGTTAGAAAAGCCATCATCCATGATTAGCTCTAGGCGTATTTTAGGATAACGAGAGAGGAACTCACCTAGATAGGGCTCAATAAGCAGCCGAGCAGCGGTTCTTGATACACTGATACGGATTAATCCCGAAGGCTCAAGATGAGAGTCGTTCAATTCGTTAACGACCTGCTCAATGTTCACCAATGAAGGTTGCAAAATATCAAGCAGACGTTGGCCTTCTTCCGTCAGCGACATACTTCTGGTGGTTCGATTAATTAACCGAACTTGTAGCTGTTGTTCTAACGCTTTTAGGTGTTGTGATAAGGCAGCACGGGTTACCCCCATTTCTAAGGCTGCTTTAGTGAAACTGCGATGGCGAGCAATATGTGCAAACCACGTCAGTGATGAAATTAAAGAAGGTTCTATTCTCATTTGTTAAGTATAACTAAACAGTCATGTAGATAAAACGATATTTATCCGAAACAGTGTGTTGACTAATATTACATCGAAGCTTAGGTCAGCCTGAGATGAACAGTTAACCTCTAATGGAGAATGTCGCTATGTCTAAAGTCACTTTCAAAAATCTCAATGGTCAAGGTATTGAGATTTCAGCGGTTATCAACTTCCCTACAGATTTTGATGCAAGTAAACAATATGCGGCGGTTGTTGTTTCACACCCAGGTGGTGGCGTAAAAGAGCAAACCGCAGGCCTATATGCGAGTAAACTTGCAAAAAGCGGCATAATTGCCATTGCGTTTGACCGTTCGTATCAAGGTGAAAGTACAGGTGAGCCTCGCCAAATGGAAAACCCTTACACGAGTACTGAAGACGTGAGCGCAGTCGTCGACTATCTGACAACGTTAGAGTACGTCGATAACGATAAAATTGGCGCAATGGGGATTTGTGCTGGTGCGGGCTATAGTGCAAATGCAGCGATCAATGATCGTCGAATCAAAGCACTGGGTATGGTTAGTGCCGTAAACATTGGCCAAATGTTCCGTAATGGTTGGGATAATTCGGTTAACGATGCTGACGCTGTTGGTTACTTAGAATTTGGTTCGAATGCTCGCACAACCGACACGAATGGTACAGAATTCGCGACTATTCCTCTAGCTCCGATGCGTGAAGAAGATGCCTCAAATGCAGAGCTACGCGAAGCTTGGGAGTATTACCACACACCACGTTGTGAACATCCAAATGCGCCGGGTTTTGCTCTAACTCGTAACTTAAACCAGATCATTACTTACGATGCGTACCACAAAGCGGAAGCATTCCTAACTCAGCCAATTCTTGCTGTCGTTGGTAGTGACGCAGGCAGCAAATGGATGAGTGATGACCTGATAGAACGTGCAGCGAGTTCAGATAAAACCTTGTATGCCATTGATGGTGCAAACCATATGTCGCTTTATGATGTTGCCGAATACGTCGATGACGCAGTATCCCAACTCGCATCTTTCTTCCAACGCACTCTTTAATATTCCCGATGAAAGGCTCAATTGCTTCGAGCCTTTCTGCTCTCAAGGCTTTTTACTCTTAAGGTATTGATTATGAATATGCAAAAAATCACTTTTAGAAATGCTGATATGTCTTGGGATATGTCTGCATTAATTTTATTCCCAGAAGGCTTCAATGAATCGAAACGCTACCCAACAATGATAAGTGTTCATCCTTTTGGTAGTTGTAAAGAACAAACATCCAGCGCTGTCTATGGTAAAGCCCTTGCTGAGTTAGGTTACGTCGTGATCGCATTTGACGCGAGCTTCCAAGGAGAATCGGGGGGATTGCCTCGCTACGTAGAAGACCCAAGTCAACGTGTTGAAGATATCAGTCGCGTTATCGACTATGCAGTAACTTTACCATATGTCGATGAGAATAGAATTGGTGGACTCGGTATCTGCGGCGGTGGTGGTTACATGATCAATTCAGCCCTAACCGAAAAGCGCTTGAAAGCTGTCGTAGGTATTACGCCTGTTAACTTAGGCCGCTTGTTCCGTGAAGGCTTTAGTATGTACGACCCTATCGCCAATCTTGAAGCTATGGCTGCACAGAGAACAGCCGAAGCTCGCGGCTCAGAGCTGAAAATCGATGAACTTCTTCCTCCAAATATTGAATTTGCAAAAGAAAATGGATTAACAGAACGAGACGTGTTCGAAGCTACTGAATACTACAAAACATCACGTGGACAAACCGAAGGTGGTGCAACTCGTATGCTGTTTTCACATGCACAGAAAACACTGAGCTGGGATGCCTTTGCATTTGCCGAAACGTTATTGACTCAGCCTGTTATGGCCGTGGTAGGGCAAAAAGTCGGGGCATTTGGTGCTTATCGTGATGGGCAGGAAATTTATGGCCGCTCTGTTCAATCAAAAGACCGACAGCTGGTTAATTTGGAAAATTGGTCTCACTATGAACTGTATGACCATCCAGAAGCAGTCGGCATTGCAATGGACAAGGTTTCTGCATTCCTTGAAACACACTTAAAATAATCTAATAAGTTAGAAGCGTTTTGTAGAGTTGCAAAGCGCTTATTTTTAACAGCGTAAGATGTAGTTCGAAGCGAGTAGGTCGGTAAATCTTCGTGCGAATAACCTCATCTACAGGCTATTGACTAAATACCACTGCCAAATACTGTTTAAGACAATGTACACTGAAACCTAATTAAAGGCGTTAGATAGGAATGAAGTTTAATTTATGCGCAAATCAGATAAGAAGGTCGAGAATCTAATTAGAGAAGTGTTGACCGAAGTTTGTGAAGATACGCTAAAAGGCTACGATGGCTTTCTTTGGGTGACTCATACCGTCAAATTCTCTTCTTTTCCACAAAGCTTAGAAATAGTCTGCGTCTTCGAAACGAAGCAAGATCGAGCTAACTTTTTTGAAGGAGAGGGCCGCCAGCATGTTTCCACAACTATTCAAAAGGCCTTTAATAAGGTAGGAGTGCAACTAAAGAACGTCAGTAAGCAAATCAGTTACGATACAAAACAAAAGTGTTAGTGCGGGCAGCAATTGAAGTGAGTTAGGGTTGTTTTAGGCATCCAAAGCTTCATTTTATGAGTTTTGATATAAAGCCTGAAGACTAAGCTTGGGCTTTCTCTGCCAAACTTATCTTTGCCCCAAAATAAGCTGGAGTAAATACTCTACAAAATTTGGTGCTTGCGTTTTACCCTACAAAAAGTTATCCGATAGAATACAAACCAACATAACTTGCCCCTTCACTATGCTTGTTTGACTTGGCAATTTGCCTATTTAACCAGTTAATTCCTCGAGGTATCTTGTTGGGGGATGATAAAGCACTGAAAATATTGTTATTATCCTTTTTCATTTACTAGTAAAACTAAACCCCATGAGATATGAATCCGCTCCTGTAGCTCCAGTAGAAAGACAAAAAACCACAAGAGAACGTACAGTACGTCAACGCCTAGAACGTCAGGAAGAGCTGAGATATACCGCGAGCGATGAGAAACGATGGGCTGAAAATAGAGAGCGCGTTCTTGCTGAACGCAAAGCTGCCCAACAAGCTTATGGCTTAACAGAAAAAGAATGGGACGATGATTTACAAAAGCAAGCTAAAGAATATCAATGGGACACCTCTCAACAAGAGAACGTCAGTATTGCCGTACTAACCGTTGAAGAAGCCAACGAGTATTTGGATTTGCTCATTAAAGACACGCACGGACAGCTCACTATAGGTAAGGACTACACTGGCGTTAGCAAGGGACTTAAAGACGCTTATGACGTGGCCAAAGATCTCGGTGGATTTGGGGCAACCGCCAAAGCCGTCAATATCAATGGTGTAATGAACATTGTGGTTGAGAACTACAAGCCTCGATATTTAGATTTAGGTGTCCGTTGGCAGGAAGCAACGCCTAAAATGCTTAAAATTGGCCACGCCCTAAACACCGTTCGAGGCAATGTCAGTTTCTTGAGCAGCAATATCTATGTAGAACTTGTGTTCAGTGGTGCGGTTAATGCAGTTGATTACATATTGCACGATGAAAAAACGCTAGGTGAGGTAGTAGGACAGTTTACATCGGATGTATCAAAAAGTGTGGTTGCTGGTGTGATTGCTCAAGGCATAACGATAGGGCTTAGAGTTGGAGTTACCGCAGCGTTTGCAGCGCCACCAACAGCGTTATTGTTGGGTTTCTTTGTGCTTACTGCTTTCGGTATTGGTAAAGTTGTTTCGGCTATTGATGACCAATACAAGTTCACCGAACCAATGAAAAAAGAAATTGAGAGGTTGATTGATGAAAATTAATCGTTTTCGCTCTGGACTATTTTTGGCGGCATGCATAGCATCATCATTGCTCATAGTCCCTTTCTCTACCAATGGCCTTTACGACTCAGAAAGTCTCCCAAATGTGGTCAAGATATACAGCCCACTAAATGACGCGTCATTACTGGCTCTTAGCTACGCAATGATCACTGCATCGTTATTGTCATTGATAGTATTCACTACTGGCCGATGCTTAAGATGGTTACCTAAAGTGGTTGTGTTAGTTCTAAGCTGCTTATTCTTGGCTTCCTTTGCATATGGTTGGCATACGAATGTATCAACAAAGCAAGAGCTTAATGAGAAAGGCTATATTGAATGTGTATCTGAACGGGAGCTTGCATTGAAGTTCTCAAGCAAAACTTATGTTCTTCCCCCCGAGACTTGCGATTAAAGGTTTAGTGAAGATGGCCACTAGCGAACTGGTGACCAATGAAAGTCAATAGCCGTTTACTTTTTGAGGAAGCTTGGTAATCACTGCCAATACTTCGTCACATAGCGCAGAGGCATCTTCATAGGGGCAATATCGTTAACGTCCACTGGGTGGTGCACGTCACGAATGTCCGAGCCAATTTTCAGCATTCTTACCATTCTTGGAGCTAACACTCCTTGGTTGGTTAATGGAATACTAATCCTACAGTTTGTAGTGGCCAAAGGAGTTTGGCCACGCATTTGAAGCCCATCCATACATAAACTAATCAGTATTTCGCTAATTTAGCAAAATCACTAACTCAAAAATGTCCAAAAGCTTGTTGGTCGGTGTGCTGTTATTGGTTCCTCCGTGCGTTGTTAATAGAAATACAAGCGAATAAGGAGTGGATAATCGCTCAAACGGCGGATGGAACAGCGATAAAACGGCAAAAATTATTGGAACTAAGTCAACTTCTCCATATAAGTATATCCACAAATACAAACCTCAAACTGGCGATAAAGAGCTTTAATATTGATAAATATATAAACAGCTTGGGCGCTGAAGAAATTTCAGTATACTGCGCTAGGTTACACTGGAGAAAAAATCGCCGTATTCCCAGCGGGGTCCTTTGATGAGAAATAGAAATCGCGTTTGAATATGCAACCAAATGATTTTGCCGCTTGCAGTTTATTCGGTATATAAATAATAAACCTTTGACTAGTCCGAAGGTCGGTCAAATGAGAGAAAGTCATGTTTTTTAATAAGTCGCTTCAACAAGAAAATCAACGATTAAAGCAGGAGTTGCAAATCCTGCAGCAAATCCAAACCAGTTTAGATGAAGAGATGATCCGCTTAACATTGGATAGTAAAGGCATCATTACTTCTGCAAATACTAAGCTACAGCAAGAACTTTTCTTAAATGATGATGAGATCTTAACGAAATCAATTACTGAATTGGTACCGTCAAATTCGCGCAATACAGATCACTTTCATCGAATGAAGAAAGCCGTCCAAGATAAAGTGTTCTGGAATGGGGCATTGCAAGTACAGAAAGGTAATGGTGAGGAAGCCTGGTTAAGAACGATTATCCAGCCTGTTTTAAATGAGCGCAGAGAAGTAGAAAGCTTTTTTGTTTTTGCTTCTGAACTTACGCGAACGATCAAATCATCTCGTGAGCAAGAGGACATGCTAAATGCATTAAGTCGTTCTATGGCGGTGATTGAGTTCACATTAGATGGTCATGTTTTAAAAGCCAACGATAATTTCCTAAACACAATGGGTTATACGCTTGATCAGATTCTAGGGAAGCATCATCGCATGTTTTGTGATCAGGAAGAGTCGAGCTCTCAAGCTTACCGTGAGTTTTGGCAACGTTTAGCAAAAGGGCAATTTTCATCAGAGCGATTCAAACGAGTTAACCGTTATGGTGAAGAGGTGTGGTTAGAGGCTTCATATAACCCTATCCATAACGACAGAGGAGAGCTCTACAAGGTCGTTAAGTTCGCGACAGATATTACCCAGCAGGTGATGCAGGAACAGAAAATGGCCCAGGCTGCGCAATTGGCGAACGAAATCTCCCAAGAAACTGGAACACAAACCCTGCAAGGGCAAGAGGTTATAGGCTCAACGTTAGAAAAGATGCAGATACTTTCCGAGCAAATGCAGCAAGCGAACACGGCGATTGACGAGCTTAAAGCGCACTCATCGCGTATTAGCGAGTTGGTAAATAGCATCAGTGGTATCGCTGACCAAACTAACTTATTGGCGTTAAATGCGGCGATAGAAGCGGCTCGTGCGGGTGAGCATGGTAGAGGCTTTGCCGTTGTTGCTGATGAAGTCAGACAGCTTGCTACAAGAACCAATGCAACCACCGATGAAATTGTCACAATGGTAAGTGAAAACCTACAGAGAACGGATAACGCAGTTAAGCTGATCGCTAAATGCCAAAAAGAAGCACTAGATACGCTAGAGCTCTCTGAAAAAGCAGGTAATGTGATGAATGAAATACAAGATGGCGCTAGCCGTGTTGTAGAGGCCGTGGAGCAATTTAACCGCTCGTTGTAGTTAATCAATAAGTTTTCATTGCAGAGGCGATTGGTAAAAAGCAATTCGCCTTATTCAACCTGTATTGAGGTGCGCTGAAGTCGCAATACTACTCCTGCCGCAGTCAAGTTAAGCGTTTTGAAGGGTAGGTAGTTCGACACCCGGTACTGGTTTTAGCCAGTTTGCTTGCTGTATAGAATGCTAAAGTAATTTAGTATGCGAAAAGGCTTGCCTTAAGACTTTGCCTGCATTTAATGTATCTAGAAGCAGAACTTCAATCTGCGTGACAACAATACAGGAGAGGATCGGGCTTTCACTTTTTCGCTCGACACAAACCCCTTTCAAATTTACACAATAGCGCAGTGAAACTCTCTTGCTGCGCTATTGTGTGTTCCATATTTTGTGAGTACTTATGTTTAACTCAGAACGCAAAGCGACGGTTATTCTGGTTGCGACGACGATGATCGCGGCACTTGGCTGGATATTCTCTAAGGAAACAATACAGGGTTTACCACCTTTTGGCTTTATTGGGGCGCGATTTACTATCGCTTCGCTCTGCTTACTGCCTCTATGTTACCGACCTTTGCTGAAAGCAAACTTAAAAGATGTGCTTTCTGCTGGTGGTGTCGGGCTCCTGTTAGGCAGTGCCGTTATGACATGGATTTACGCTATTTCTATCAGTGATACTCTCGGGGAGGGCGCATTTATCATGAGCCTTTCCATGCTGTTTGTGCCGATTGTTGCATGGGTTATGTTTCGTCAACGACCACAACGAATTTTCTGGCTTTCTTTGCCTATCGCTGTGTTAGGTCTTGCTTGTCTTTCTTTAGTTGGTGGCTGGAAACAATCGGCCAGTCAATTGTGGTTTCTTGGTGCAGCACTGGTTTTGGCGCTTCATTTTAATGTGAATAGCAAATACTCTCAAAAACTACCTGTGTTGCTGCTTACTTGCGTGCAACTTTTTTCAGCAGGTTGCTTAGGTTTGTTGGTTTCATTTTTTATGGAATCTTTCCCGGCAGAGGTTGACTCCTCTATTTGGTGGTGGTTTGCGTTGAGTACCTTATTAGCGACGAGCTTGCGTTACGTAATGCAAACCATGGGGCAAAAATTTGTTCAGGCAGGTAACGCTGCTCTAATTATGATATTAGAACCAGTTTGGACGGTTATTCTGAGCGTGCTGTGGTATGGCGAAGTGCTAACGGCAAATAAACTAGTAGGTTGTGTGCTTATCTTATTTTCTCTAATTATTTATCGTACTGGCGGGCGGTTTCGCTTCCCTACTCGAAAGTAGAGCAAATTAACTTGGGTTGGGAGAATTTGAGGTGCCGGATGGCCTTCTACGAAAGTGATAATACGCGGTTACGCAATGCTAATGACACTTTTGATGTAGGCTCCCGCCCCAGCTCTTCGCTGATCATCCAGCCAGCTTTAGCTAGTAGCTCTAAGTCGATCCCCGTCTCTATTCCTAACCCTTGGCATAAATACAGTACATCCTCCGTTGCGACATTCCC
The DNA here is from genome assembly GCF_033338935.1 of Vibrio sp. Vb0598. Classification (NCBI taxonomy): domain Bacteria; kingdom Pseudomonadati; phylum Pseudomonadota; class Gammaproteobacteria; order Vibrionales; family Vibrionaceae; genus Vibrio; species Vibrio sp. Vb0598. Next base: position 240,064 of record NZ_JAWOTP010000002.1, read on the forward strand.
TGATGCTCCATGAGCGTATGGGCATCCACCCAGCCCAGCTACACTACTGTCGATGGTATTGATGCCCATACTTAATGCTTGATGAATATTGGCGAGCGCTTGTCCCCATGTATCGTGGAAATGGACAGCAAGTTGGGGGAGAGGTGTAACCAACATGACGGCTTCTAGCATAGCAGCGATACGGTTTGGCGTGCCTGTACCGATTGTGTCGCCTAGAGACACCTCATAACACCCTAAATCGATGAGTGATTTGACCACGCTCGCCACTTGTTTAGGGGCTGTCGGGCCATCGTAAGGGCAGTCGGCAACGCAGGATAGATAGCCACGAACAGGGATGCCGTGTTTGGTGGCTAATCGCATTACAGGTTCGAAGCGAGTTAGGCTTTCTGCAATCGAGCAATTGATATTGTGTTGGCAGAATCCTTCTGAGGATGAAGTGAAAATTGCGACCTGATTGGCGTCAGCCTCCAACGCTTGTTCTAAGCCTTTTAGGTTTGGAGTCAGGGCAGAGTAGGTAACATGATTTCGCCGTGTTATTGCTTTCATGACCTCTGTTGAGTCCGCCATTTGTGGCACCCATTTGGGTGAGACAAAAGAGCCCACCTCAATATGCGTTAACCCAGTATCAGAGAGTAAGTTGATCAGCCGGATTTTAGTCTGGGTCGCAACAGGAGATTCATTTTGCAACCCATCTCTAGGACCTACTTCGACAATCTTTACTTTGGAAGGTAGCATTACTTGTCCTGTGACTTGGTGACCCAACTTGGGCTACGTTTTTCAAGAAACGCTTGCAGCCCATCTTGACCTTGGGGTGATACTCTAATGTCCGCAATGAGCTTGCTAGTATAGTGAATCAGTTGTTGATCGATGGGGTTTTGATGACATTGATGGCAGAGCGTTTTCGCTTTACGCATCGCATCTGGGCTATTAAGTAGCAACGTCTTGATTACGCTATCGACCGCATTTTCAAGCTGTTTGGCTTCTTTCACTTCGTGCACAATACCAAACCGTTCGGCATCTTCGGCTGAAATGACTTCACCACTTAAGATATAGCGTCTAGCTTGTCTATTCCCCATCGCGCGCATGACGTAAGGCGCAATGGTCGCTGGAACTAAACCAAGCTTAACTTCACTTAAGCAAAAGTTGGCACTTTGGCTTGCGATGGCGATATCACTACAACAAATCAACCCTAAAGCACCACCATAAGCGGAACCTTGAACAACTGCGATGGTGGGTTGAGGGAACGAATCTAATGTTTCCATGAGTCTTGCCAAGTTTTGGGCATCAATGAAGTTATCTTGCCTCGTGCTGTCGGCCATCGACTGCATCCAATTCAAATCGGCCCCGGATGAAAAATGCTTACCGTTACTTCTTAATACCAAGCACCGCACATCCGTTCGTAAAGCGAGATAATCTAGGCGGTGGATCAGCAAGTCGATCGTACAAGCGTCAAAAGCATTGTGTTTGGCTGCTCTGTTTAGGGTAATGGTCGCTACGCCATTATCATCGACATGCCAAAGAACATCATCTTGCCTTTGGGCGTTGGGAATAATGCTTGGTTGCATTTCCTGCATACTTACTTCCTTAATTCATCTTTGGATGTTTACATTCTGAAGACGCCAAACTCGCTATCAGGAATGGGGGCGTTTAATGCTGCCATTAACGCTTGACTCAACACCTGACGCGTTTTTTTAGGGTCAATAATTCCGTCATCCCATAGCCGAGCACTCGCAAAATAGGGATGTCCTTGTGTTTCATACAAGTCTATGATCGATTCTCTAAAAATGTGCTCTTCTTGCTCTGACCACGCTTCCCCCTGACGTTCCTTCGCGTCTTTTCGAACTTGTGTTAAAACGCCTGCTGCTTGTTCTCCGCCCATCACAGAAATACGCGCGTTCGGCCACATCCACATCATGGTTGGATCATACGCTCGGCCGCACATGCCGTAATTACCAGCGCCGTACGATCCACCGATGATCACGGTAAACTTCGGCACGTCAGCACAAGCGACGGCCATCACTAACTTGGCGCCATGTTTTGCGATGCCTTCTTCTTCAACCTTTTTTCCGACCATAAAGCCGGTAATGTTTTGGAGAAAGAGAAGCGGTGTTTTCCGTTTGGCGCACAGCTCAATAAAGTGCGCGCCTTTTTGTGCCGATTCAGAAAACAAGATACCGTTGTTTGCCACAATACCAATCAAGTGTCCTTGAATACGAGCGAAGCCACACACTAGCGTTCTGCCATACAAGGCTTTGAATTCGTCGAAATCAGAATCATCGACGATGCGGGCAACAATTTCTCGAACGTCGAATGACAGTCGTAAGTTGGCATTCACGATTCCGTAGATTTCTTCTGCGTCGTAGCGGGGAGGAAGCACGGTGTTTTCTGGCTTAACAGGTCTTGTTCTATTGGCATTGGCAATGGCTTCTCTCGCAAGCATTAGGGCATGTTCATCATTTTCAGCGTAATAATCTGCGACACCAGATTTCCGACAATGCACGTCTGCACCGCCGAGCTCTTCACCCGTCACGACTTCGCCAGTGGCTGCTTTCACCAAAGGTGGTCCCGCCAAAAAAATGGTGCCTTGCTCTTTAACCATAATGGAGACATCCGCCATGGCAGGAACGTACGCGCCCCCAGCAGTGCAAAGCCCCATCACAACAGCAACTTGGGGGATGCCTTTCGCTGACATTCTCGCTTGGTTAAAGAAAATGCGACCAAAGTGTTCTTTGTCGGGGAAGACGTCGGACTGATGAGGGAGATTTGCGCCACCGGAGTCCACCAAATACACGCAGGGGAGTTGGCAACGTTGGGCAATCTCTTGCGCTCTAAGGTGTTTTTTTACCGTGAGTGGGTAGTAGGTTCCGCCTTTTACCGAAGCATCGTTGGCGATGACCATGCATTGAATCCCCTCTATGATACCAATGCCGGCGATAACACCAGCGCAGGGGATCGCTTCGTCATACACTTGCCAGGCGGCAAACTGGCTGATTTCAAGAAAGTCAGTGTTGTCATCAAGCAAGCGCGCGATGCGTTCTCGTGCGGGGAGTTTTCCTTTTTGCCTCTGGTGCTGAATGGCTTTTTCACCGCCGCCCTGTTTGATGGTCTCGATGTGTTGATTAAGTTGAGTGACCAACGTTTCCATCACGGCTTTATTGGAAAGAAATAACTCGTCAGTTGGCTTAGTTTTACTTTTGATAATGGCCATAATGACTTCCTTGTCGTATGTTCTGTTAGCGAGATTCTTCGAACAGCTCTCGGCCTATTAACATGCGGCGAATCTCTGAGGTACCCGCGCCGATTTCATAAAGCTTTGCATCACGTAGCAAACGACCAGCAGGGTATTCATTGATGTAGCCATTCCCACCGAGCAGTTGTATTGCATCGAGTGCCATTTGTGTGGCGAGTTCTGCACTGTACAAAATCGCGCCAGCGGCGTCTTTGCGTGTTGCGTTACCTCGATCACAAGCCGCTGCGACGGTATATACATACGCTTTTGCTGCACTCATTCGAGAGTACATATCGGCGATCTTGCCCTGAACTAACTGAAACTCGCCAATGGATTTTCCAAACTGCTCTCGTTCATGTACGTACGGGACCACAATGTCCATGCAAGCTTGCATTATCCCGAGTGGTCCGGCAGCGAGGACGACGCGCTCGTAATCCAGCCCACTCATTAACACCTCGACGCCTTGATTCAACTCGCCAAGAATATTCTCTTTTGGCACTACGCAATGGTTAAATACAAGTTCGCAAGTATTCGAGCCTCTCATGCCTAGCTTGTCCAGCTTTTGAGCATGAGTGAAACCTGCGAAGTTACGTTCAATAATGAATGCGGTAATGCCACGTGAACCTGCGCTGACATCTGTTTTAGCGTAAAGCACCACTACGTCAGCATCGGGCCCGTTTGTTATCCACATTTTGTTGCCATTCAGTACAAAATGGTCGCCCTTGTTCTCCGCTTTCAGTTGCATGCTTATCACGTCTGAACCGGCATTGGGCTCACTCATCGCTAGGGCGCCAACGTGCGTACCATCAATGAGTTTTGGAAGGTATTTTTCGCGTTGAGAAGGCGTGCCGTTACGAAAGATTTGGTTGACGCACAGGTTAGAATGAGCGCCGTAGCTTAAAGCGACAGACGCAGAGGCACGGCTGATTTCTTCCATGGCAACAACATGAGCGAGGTATCCCATGCCTGCACCACCAAGCTCTTCATCGACGGTCACACCAAGCAACCCCATTTCTCCCAACAAAGGCCATAAATGATTCGGGAACTGGTTATCGCGGTCTATCTCAGCGGCGATGGGCGCAATATGTTCCGTAGCAAAGGCATTAACGTGTTCTCGGAGCATATCGATGGTATCACCAAGTCCGAAATTGAGTGGGGTATAGGTGCTTTTCATAACGTCTCCCGGTTTCAGAGGTAAGGTGGAAAAGCCTGTAGCGGTGTTGCTAATTGAGTATAGCGTTTATGTCTGCTTGCTTTTGAGTGTTTGAATACAACGCTCCTTAGCGGCATTCAACTCTGCCATAACGACGCTGATGTCGTTGAGTTGTTGCTGTAGGACGGCTTGTTTCTCTTCAATGATATTGAGCATTTTCAATAACTGTCCTTCGGTTTGTTGCATGTCGTAGAGCTCGAAAAGTTCACGAATTTCTGCCAATGAAAAACCGAGTCGTTTCCCTCTTAAAATCAGTTTGAGGCGAATTCTATCCCTGCGTTGATAAACGCGCATATTGCCTTTTCGCTCTGGTTCAATCAGACCCACGTCTTCATAAAACCGGATACTGCGAGTAGTAATATCAAACTCCTTGGCGAGGTCACTGATCTTGTATTTTTCCATAACATACTTACCTCGAATAAAAATCCAGTTTCTGGAAATCGAACCTTAAATGGGAAGGCCGAACATCAACTTTGAAATATAAACGTCTGCTTGGTGTGTTTTTTCATCTCATTGTAAAGGCTAGTGCTATGCTTACGTAAACGTCAAGAAATCGCGGAATGAAAGTTTGTTAGTGAAAAAGGCGATAAAGGCTGGTGTGGCGCTTGGTGAGTAATTCTATGTAGGGTGTCATCAGTCTGCCAAGTGTTCACATATACCTTAAGGGAATGCGAATCATGGGAAAAGACATCTGGATTGTCAGCGCGAAAAGAACGCCAATTGGGCGCTTTCAAGGCAAGTTGCAAACTTACTCTGCTCCTCAATTAGGCGCACTGGCGATCAAGGCGGCAATGCACGAAGTGAATGTGACTTCGGTGGATGAAGTGTTCATGGGATGTGTGCTTCCAGCAGGGTGTGGACAAGCTCCTGCTAGGCAAGCATCTATGGGGGCAGATCTTCCTTTGGGCGTAGGGTGCACCACCATTAACAAAGTGTGTGGCTCTGGCATGAAGAGCGTCATGTTAGCGCACGATCTCATTAAAGCTGGAACGATTCGCTCTGCCATTGCTGGTGGTATGGAAAGTATGACCAATGCGCCGTATTTGCTGAGGGAGGCGAGAAAGGGAATGCGTATGGGGCACCAGTCTGCGTATGACCACATGTTTCTCGATGGGCTACAAGATGCTTACGAAGGGCACTTAATGGGTGTTTATGCTCAGCAAGTCGCTGACAGGCTTAAGTTCACCAGAGAGCAAATGGATGAATGGGCCGTGATGTCGGCAAAACGTGCGTTGGAAGCTCAAGAGCGAGGCTTGTTTGCCGATGAACTTTCGCCGGTTTCACTCAATACCAAGTCAGAACAAGCGGTGCTGGACTACGATGAGCACCCACGCTCGATTGACCTTGGTAAAATTCCTCAACTCAAACCTGCATTCGATGAAAAAGGTACGGTGACCGCTGCTAATTCGAGTGCCATTTCAGATGGCGCGGCGGCTCTTGTGCTTATGGATGAAGACACTGCGCGTCATCAGGGGCTTAAACCACTTGCGATCATCAAGGCGCACTCTACACATGCCAGAAAACCTGCAGAATTTACTTTGGCCCCCGTCTACGCAATTGAGCAACTGCTGTTCCAGCTAGATTGGTCCATTTATGAAGTGGACCTGTGGGAAATCAATGAAGCCTTTGCCGTCGTGACACAAATAGCGGTGGCGGAACTTGGGCTTGATACGAGCAAAGTAAATATTAAAGGTGGAGCCTGTGCACTTGGGCATCCGATAGGGGCTAGTGGCGCACGAATTCTGGTGACATTGATTCACAGTTTGCGTCAGCTACAAGCGCTAGGCACCAATGGTGATCTCGAAGCCAAAAAAGTGATGCGGGGTGTTGCGTCACTTTGTATCGGCGGTGGAGAAGCCACGGCGATAGGCATTGAAATACCGCTTTAATTGAAATCAGAAAGGAGTAAATGATGACTCGTTTGGTTCCCTTGTTTATTGGTGGCGAGTTTCGTGAATCTCAAACATCGGATTGGGTTGAGGTAACCAATCCCGCCACTAATGATGTCATTGCGTACGTCCCATGTTCCACTGAGCACGAGATGGAAGCCGCCATTGATAATGCGAAAGAGACATTCCAATCCTGGAAGGAAGTGGCAGTATCCGAGCGTGCCCGAGTTATGCTGCGTTATCAGCACTTGCTCAAAGAACATCATGATGAGCTTGCCACACTGCTTTCTCATGAAACGGGTAAGATTTTAGCGGATGCCAAAGGCGATGTGTGGCGTGGTATCGAGGTGGTTGAGCAGGCGGCAAACATTGCTAGCAACATGATGGGAGAAACCGTCGAAAACGTTGCCACGGATATTGATAGTTACTCAATGATTCAGCCCCTAGGTGTGTGTTGTGGTATCACGCCGTTTAACTTTCCAGCCATGATTCCGTTGTGGATGTTCCCAATCGCTATCGCTGCGGGCAATACATTTGTGCTTAAACCCTCCGAACAAGTGCCGTTGACCTCTATTCGTTTAGCTGAACTATTTGAGCAAGCTGGCGCGCCGAAAGGAGTGTTGCAGATCGTTCATGGCCGCAAAGAGCAAGTCGACTTTCTTCTGGCTCATCCTAACATTCGAGCGGTGTCATTTGTTGGCTCGGTTCCTGTTGCCCGTTATATCTACACCACGGGTACGAAACACTTTAAACGCGTTCAAGCTTTTGCTGGTGCTAAAAATCACATGGTGATCATGCCTGATGCGAACAAGGAACAAGTGGTGAATAACCTAATCGGAGCCTCCGTTGGGGCGGCGGGGCAGCGTTGTATGGCAATTTCTGTTGCGGTATTTGTCGGCGATTCAAAAGAATGGATTACAGACCTCAAACAGGCAATGGCGAAAGTACACCCAGGGCCTTGGGACGATGAGCAAGCTGCTTATGGCCCACTGATCAGTGAGCAAGCTAAACAACGCGTATTGGACCTAATTGAAGATGGCAAACAACAAGGCGCAGTGTGTGAACTCGATGGCAGTCAGTGTGAAGTGGAAGGCTTTCCCGATGGAAACTGGATTGGCCCAACCTTGTTTAGCGGTGTAACAGCGAACATGTCGATTTACACGCAAGAGATATTTGGCCCTGTTTTAGTTTGTATGGAAGTCGAAACGTTGCAAGAGGCCATTGAGTTGGTGAATCGCAACCCATACGGGAACGGCACTTCCATTTTTACGGCTAATGGCGCTGCTGCGAGAAAATATCAGCATGACATTCAAGTCGGTCAGGTTGGGATCAATGTGCCTATTCCAGTTCCTTTACCATTTTTCTCCTTTACTGGTTGGAGAGGCAGTTTCTATGGTGATTTACATGCATATGGTAAACAAGCAGTGCGTTTTTATACCGAGACCAAAACGGTGACGGCGCGTTGGTTTGATGACGATATTCCAACGGGGCCTAATCTGACTATCCAACTGCGCTGAGTGAATAAAAGGAGCTTTTATGGACTTTGAACTTAATGAAGATCAACGTGCATTTGCCGATACCGCTCAACAATTTGTCGATGAGCGTTTAGCACCGATGGCGGCGGAGTGGGATGAAAAGCAGATCTTCCCCAAAGACGTATTGAGAGAGGCGGGGGAACTGGGGTTTCTCAGTCTCTACACACCAGAAGAACATGGCGGCTTAGGGTTAAGCCGCTTGGATGCGTCAATTATCTTTGAACAACTCTCAATGGGCTGTACGTCGACGACCGCTTTCATGACTATCCACAATATGGTCAGTTGGATGATAGCCAGTTTTGCTACCGATGAAGCCAAAACGCAGTTCTGTCCGAAATTAGTTACGGGGGAGTGGTTAGGCTCCTATTGCTTAACCGAACCCAACGCAGGATCAGACGCCGCTGCACTGACCACTTCCGCTACAAAAAAGGGAGATAAGTATGTCATCAACGGCGGCAAAACCTTTATCTCTGGCGCGGGAGAGACAGATGTTTTGGTCGTGATGGCGAGAACCGGAGAAGCGGGTGCCAAAGGCGTGTCTGCATTTGTTGTTCCTGCTCACGCAGATGGTATCAGCTATGGGCGCAAAGAACCCAAAATGGGCTGGAACAGCCAACCAACACGAGCGGTTACTTTTGAAAATGTCGTTATTCCAGCTAGCCATTTACTGGGCGAAGAAGGGCAAGGTTTTGTCTTTGCGATGAAAGGGCTTGATGGAGGGCGTATAAATATTGCGACCTGTTCCGTCGGTACGGCTCAACAGGCCCTTGAACAGGCGACACAGTATATTCAGGAGCGTAAGCAGTTCGGCAAACCGCTTGCGCAGTTTCAAGCCTTACAATTCAAATTAGCAGACATGGCGACAGAGCTCGTGGCTGCACGGCAGTTAGTGCGCTATGCCGCCAGCAAGCTCGACCGAAATGACCCCGATGCGACGGCTTATTGCGCTATGGCAAAACGGTTCGCAACCGATGTGGGCTTTCAGGTTTGCGACCAAGCGCTGCAGCTTTATGGCGGCTATGGTTACATCAAAGAGTATCCAATGGAGCGTCATTTCAGAGATGTGCGTGTGCATCAAATTCTGGAGGGGACAAACGAAATCATGCGCTTGATCATCGCACGTCGTTTGCTCTCTGAGGAGTCGGCCTTGCTGTAGCGAAGTATTGGATTTGCTCATTGAGAAAGGATTCAGATATGCCATTAACCCAAGAAGCCATTCAACATACGATCACTAATCACGTTGCGGTGGTGACGATGAACAACCCGCCAGCCAATACGTGGACAGCAGAGAGCCTCAAGGTACTGAAGTCGCTGATACTCACACTTAACAATGATAAGCAGGTCTACGCACTGGTTTTAACCGGCAGTGGAGAAAAGTTTTTCTCTGCTGGTGCAGATCTCAAGCTATTTTCTGACGGTGACAAAGCGATTGCGTTAGACATGGCGCGATGCTTTGGTGAAGCCTTTGAAACGCTCTCGGAATTCCGTGGTGTTTCCATTGCCGCTATTAATGGTTACGCCATGGGTGGAGGTTTAGAAGTGGCATTAGCTTGTGATATTCGAGTCGTTGAAGAGCAAGCGGTACTTGCTTTACCTGAAGCCAAAGTCGGACTTTTGCCCTGCGCTGGCGGTACCCAAAACCTCACAGCGTTAGTAGGGGAAGGCTGGGCAAAGCGTATCATTTTATGTGGAGAGCAAGTCAGCGCTGACAAAGCAAAAGAACTAGGCCTAGTTGAGGAGTTGGTTCCCAAAGGTGAAGCTTTAAGTAAAGCGCTGGAACTTGCTGAATCTGTTGCGAACCAGTCACCATCTTCTGTCGCCGCATGTAAGGCGCTCATTCAAAATATGCGCTCTGCGCCACTTAAGCACGGCTTAATGAAAGAGCGAGAGTTGTTTCTGAATCTTTTTGATACGGAAGATCAAGTTGAGGGTGTTCGCGCCTTTTTAGAAAAACGCCCACCGCAATGGAAAAACCGATAGGAGGCCACATGGCAGGGATGGTAACCATTAGTGAAATAGAGTGCTTAGATGGCGTGCACCGCATTGGTATCGCAACGTTAGACAACACCGCTTCATTGAATGCATTGACGTATGACATGTTAGTCCAACTTAACGATCAGCTTATCAAGTGGCAAGATGATCCACATATGGCTTGTGTGGTACTGACTGGCGCTGGAGAAAAAGCATTCTGTGCTGGTGGTGATGTTCGAGCTATGTATCACGTCATGCATAACGAGAGTAAAGAAAAAATCGTAGAGTTCTGTACGAACTATTTCTCGTTGGAGTATGAGTGTGACTATCTCATCCACACTTACAACAAACCCATTATCGGTTGGGGAGAAGGTATTGTCATGGGCGGTGGGATGGGGCTTTTTATGGGAACCAGCCATAAAGTTGTGACAACAACATCACGCCTTGCTATGCCAGAAATCAATATCGGACTGTATCCTGATGTGGGAGGTACGTGGTTTTTAAGCCAGATAGATCCGCAAGTGGGCTTATTCCTCGGATTGACAGGTTCAATGGTAAATTCAAGTGACGCTGTCACTATTGGTTTGGCCGATTGGTTACTGTTGGAAGAGCAGTATCCCACCTTACTGGATGAGCTAAAGCGGCTCCAGTGGGGCAAAGAAGATGCGAAAGAGTTGGTAACTGCACTACTACAGTTAATGGAAGAACAAGTTATTGATAGCAAACCAACCACGCAAATTTGTCCATACTTAGATCAGATAGAGGAAGCGTGCAAAGGCTTTGATCTTAATACGATAGCACAGCGAATCATGGCTATCGACGGGAACAGTCAGTGGATAGAAAACGCGAAACAAACGTTCGCCGCAGGCAGTCCGATCACCGCGCATATTTGCTTCAGACAAGTGAAAGAATACCACAGTTTACCACTTGCAGGTTGCTTCCGCTTGGAGCTGAGTTTATCGGTTCGCAGTGCCTTATTAGGTGAGTTTAAAGAGGGCGTCCGTTCTCGGCTTATTGACCGGGATGGCGAACCTAACTGGATGTTTAACAATGTCAGTGAAGTCGATGAAGATATCATCGATACCTTGTTTACCTCACTTTGGCCGGATGACGAACATCCGCTTGCTGATTTGGGTGAACAAACACTAGGTCAATAAGGAGAATGATCATGAGTACCATCGCATTTATCGGTTTAGGAAGAATGGGGCATCCGATGGCGCAAAACTTATTAGCGTCTGGATTTAACGTGCAAGTATTTGATGTCGATAGCGAAGCGGCAAAGCAACTTGCACCTTTTGGTGCGGTGGTGGCGAGCTCTATCGAGGAAGTCGTGGATGGTGCAAGCACGGTCATCACGATGCTACCAGCAGGATCTCACGTTCGTTCCGTGTATCTTGGCGACTTACACGGCGGCGTAGGTGTCCTCAATCTTGTCTCGCCAAGTACCTTGATGATTGATTGTTCAACCATTGATCCGGACTCTGCGCGATTAGTCGCCAATGAAGCGGCAAATAAACGCGTGTTGTTTGTCGACGCGCCCGTTTCGGGGGGCGTTGCTGGCGCTAAAGCGGCGACATTAACCTTTATTGTTGGTGGTTCGGATCAAGCGTTTTCTAAAGCCAATGCGATTTTGCAGTATATGGGAAAAAATGTTTTCCATGCTGGCAAAGCAGGCGATGGTCAAATGGCTAAAATCTGTAACAACCTTATGCTCGGCATTTTAATGTCTGGTACGTGCGAGGCATTAAACCTAGGTATCGATCATGGACTCGATCCAAAAGTGCTATCAAACATCATGCTGCAAAGCTCTGGCCGAAATTGGGCATTGGAGCTTTACAATCCTTGCCCAGGCGTGATGGACAGTGCGCCAGCCAGTCACGATTACCAGCCGGGCTTTATGAGCAAACTCATGCTAAAAGATCTCGGCTTGGGGTTAGATGCGGCGTTACAAACACATTCTTCGGTTCCGATGGGGTCGTTAGCGCGCAACTTATATTCTTTCCACAACGCGAGCGGCCACGGCGAGCTCGATTTCTCAAGCTTATTTGAGTTATACAAGAGTAAGAAAGGCTAGACCGAGTTTTGTGACAAACCAGCCCGAGATGGTGACCTAAAACGCGCATCATTTCGGCCAACTTAGACTGGTTGAGATAGAGAACATTACGAGCTATGGAGTGCACCAATATGGACATAAAAAGTAGTGTTATTGCCATTACAGGAGCAGGGCAGGGGCTTGGGCAAATGATGGCCATTACCCTTGCTCAAGCTGGCGCTGATTTAGCGTTGTTGGATGTAAACGCCAGTGGCTTAATGGAAACACAAGAGCAGTGTCGAATGCTGAGTGCGAAAGCGTTGACATATCAAGTGGATGTCACCAACGAAATCGATGTTGAAACCACGTTTGAAGCGATTATCCAAGATTTTGGTCAACTCAATGGGTTAGTCAATAACGCTGGCGTGTTAAGAGATGGGTTACTTGTAAAAGCAAAAGATGGCGTGATCAGTAAGATGTCTTTGGATCAATTCAATTTGGTCATGAACGTTAACGTGACAGGAACATTTTTGTGTGGGCGTGAAGCTGCCGTCAAGATGATTGAGAGTGGCTCCCGAGGCGTTATCATCAATATTTCTAGTGTTGCGAGAGCAGGGAATATCGGACAAACCAATTATTCTGCATCTAAAGCGGCGGTCGCGACCATGGCGACAACATGGGCTCGTGAGCTCGCAAGATACGGTATTCGCGCGGCGGCGGTTGCACCAGGTGTAGTTCATACCGCGATGGCAGAGCAAATGAACCCCGAAGCCATAGAGCGACTAGAAAAGATGATCCCAGTTGGCAGGATGGGCGAAACAAGCGAAATCGCGCATGCAGTAAAATACATTATTGAGAGTGATTACTTTACTGGCAGGGTTTTAGAAGTGGATGGCGGCATTCGTATGTAAGTGACCACTGAAATAAGGCTCTGATAGACCTGAATAATAAGTCTCTTTCCATTTCAACATTTTCTATGTTGTGGAGTGCTAATTCTGCGCAACCCAAATGTATTTACAACTTATGTTTGGATTTACCTTGAGAATGATTTCTCACAATCCAATAAAGAGATGTAAATACCACTCAAATATTAAGTGAAATCATTAATTTGATGTTGATCACACTTTTGATTTTTTAGCTTCCGCTTCTCATTAAGGCTATCTGTGTAAATGAAGTTGATAGTCAGTCTCATCAATTTTAAGTTTCAACTATTTGTTTTTAAATAATTAATTGTTGAAGCACGAGAAATTCGTGTTGAGGTTAATATTCGATTTAAAGTGTGTAACTTCCATTAATGGAAGGTTAGTTTCCAGTTGTGGCTAATGAGCTTTAACTTTTTACTCCTCATAATGCGCCAAATGTAACATAGTGTTTCAAAGTGTAACAATAAACTCACACTAAGAGTGTGGTTTTGATCTCCACTCAATTCCGTTTTGTTTCGCTCTGAGCCCGACGTTACTCATGCTCAACACATAAACATTCTAATGACTATAACAACTGGTTCTTGGCTTGATACCAATCGTATCGTAGCAAATAACGGTTCATTCTAGCTGGTTAAATGCTTGATGACGAAGTTGAAAAATTGTAAGTAGAATAACTACTTATCGAAGTTTTTTCTTGTTCTCATACATTACCTCTGCGCTATTTGTGAGCTCTTATTTACTTTGATTGGCATCTGCTTTGAAACCAGACAACCATCGAGAAAGTTAATGGAAGCCTCAAGATATAAACGCATCTTGTCGAGGGGAAGTTTGGCGTCCGTCATACTTATGCTCTCAGGATGTAATTCAGCTTTACTTGACCCCAAAGGTGCCATTGGTGTGCAAGAAAAAGAGTTAATTATTACTGCTCTTTTGCTGATGTTGATCGTTGTAATCCCTGTGATTTTAATGACGATTTACTTCGCTTACCGATACCGCGCCTCTAACACTGAAGAAGAGTACGCACCCGAGTGGTCACACTCGACCAAAATCGAAGTGGTGGTATGGACAATTCCAATCATCATCATTGCGATTCTTGCGACGATCACATGGCGTTCGACTCATGAACTAGAGCCCTCCAAACCATTGGAAAGTGATGTTAAACCAATGACCATCGAAGTGGTGTCACTCGATTGGAAATGGTTGTTCATCTATCCAGAAGAAAACATTGCGACGGTAAACTATGTGGCGTTCCCGAAAGACGTGCCAGTGCAGTTCAAACTGACTTCGGACAACATCATGAACGCGTTTTTCATCCCTCGCTTAGGTACACAGATCTACGCGATGCCAGGAATGGTAACCAAGCTCAACCTGATAGCGAACCACGAAGGTGACTACAAGGGTTTTGCATCGAACTACAGCGGCGAAGGCTTTTCGCAAATGAAGTTCACAGCTTCAGCAATGTCTGATCGTGCTGCGTTCCTAAATTGGGTGCAGAAAGTGAAGGCGAGCCCTGATCGTATTGAAGATTGGGAGCAATACAGCTCACTGGCAGCGCCAAGTATCGCAGAGCCAGTCACTTTGTTCTCTAGCGTTCCTCCGTTCTTGTTCACCGACGTTGTGACTCAGCATCCTGGTTCAATGAACTGTTTGCCTGAAAACCAAGGATAATCGTAATGTTTGGAAGATTAACTCTTGATTCAGTTCCATTCCACGAACCTATTATTGTCATCACCCTAGCGGTTGTGGCGCTGGTTGGTTTAGCCGTAGTTTACGCGGTGACCAAAGCCGGAAAGTGGCAATATTTGTGGAATGAATGGTTTACTTCAGTAGACCATAAAAAACTTGGCTTCATGTACATCGCAGTAGCGATGGTGATGCTTGTTCGTGGTTTTGCTGACGCAGTCATGATGCGTAGTCAGCAACTCCTTTCTTCTGCGGGTGAAGCAGGTTACTTACCACCGCATCACTACGATCAAATTTTTACTGCCCATGGCGTGATCATGATCTTCTTCGTAGCGATGCCATTGGTCATTGGTCTGATGAACATCATCGTGCCATTGCAGATTGGTGCGCGTGACGTAGCTTTCCCGTATCTGAATAACTTGAGCTTCTGGCTGTTTGTTGTTGGTGTCATCCTAACAAACATGTCTCTCGGCTTAGGTGAATTTGGTCGTACAGGTTGGCTAGCGTATCCGCCGCTTTCAGGTATTGAGGCTAGCCCAGGAGTCGGGGTCGACTATTGGATTTGGGCGCTGCAGATATCAGGTGTTGGTACGACGTTAACAGGCGTGAACTTCTTCGCGACCATTTTACGTATGCGTACACCGTCTATGCCAATGATGAAGATGCCAGTTTTCACTTGGGCGTCTCTGTGTGCAAACATTTTGATCATCATTTCATTCCCAATCCTAACGGTGACTATCGCTCTGCTTACGCTGGATAGATACCTAGGCATGCACTTCTTTACCAATGATCTTGGCGGCAACGTAATGATGTACGTCAACCTGATTTGGGCTTGGGGTCACCCAGAAGTGTACATCTTGATCTTGCCAATTTTTGGTGTGTTCTCAGAAGTCACCGCAACCTTCTCACGTAAAAAGTTGTTCGGTTACACATCGCTAGTTTGGGCTACCGTAGTTATCACGATTCTTGCCTTTGTCGTTTGGCTACACCACTTCTTTACGATGGGGTCTGGCGCGAACGTAAATGCCTTCTTCGGTATTGCCACGATGATCATTTCTATCCCAACAGGGGTGAAGATCTTCAACTGGCTATTCACGATGTACAAAGGCCGCATCCGCTTTACGACGCCAATGATGTGGACGGTGGGTTTCCTGATCACCTTTACTGTTGGTGGTATGACGGGCGTACTAATGGCTGTTCCGGGCGCAGATTTCGTTCTGCATAACTCAGTATTCCTTATCGCTCACTTCCACAACGTTATCATCGGTGGTGTGGTGTTTGGATGTTTCGCTGCGATCACTTACTGGTTCCCGAAAGCGACCGGTTTCACCATGAATGAAACTTGGGGCAAACGCGCGTTCTATCTTTGGATTATTGGTTTCTTAATGGCGTTCTTACCGCTTTACGCGCTGGGCTTCATGGGGATGACTCGTCGTTTAAGCCAAGACATCAACCCAGAATACTTCCCAC
Organism: Vibrio sp. Vb0598; assembly: GCF_033338935.1. Classification (NCBI taxonomy): domain Bacteria; kingdom Pseudomonadati; phylum Pseudomonadota; class Gammaproteobacteria; order Vibrionales; family Vibrionaceae; genus Vibrio; species Vibrio sp. Vb0598. The sequence goes on from NZ_JAWOTP010000002.1 coordinate 256,009, forward strand.
TGTTGTCGATTGCCGCAGCAGGTACGGTTGTGATTGCGCTGGGCGTATTGTCTCAGTTCATCCAAATTTACGTGAGTATCCGTGACCGCGAGCAAAACCGTGATCTAACTGGTGACCCGTGGGGTGGTCGTACTCTTGAGTGGGCAACATCGTCTCCACCGCCGTTCTACAACTTTGCGCACCTACCAAAAGGTGATGTGCTGGATGCCTTCTGGTACCAGAAACAAAGTGGCGAGTTCGATCCAACTAAAGAAGTGGAATACGAACGTATTCATATGCCAAAAAACACGGCAACAGGCATCTACGTGTCGGCTTGGTCGCTCCTATTTGGCTTCGGAATGATTTGGTACATCTGGTGGCTAGCGGCGGCAAGTTTGGTCGGTATTATCGTGACGTGTATTCAGCATAGCTATAACGATGATGTGGATTACTACGTGGAAGTTGAAGAGATCAAAGCAATTGAGGCCGAACGTCGAGCTCAGCTTGAAGAAGCGAAGAAAAACTCAGTGAAAGACAGCGAAAGTAAAGATGATCTGGAGGTGACGTATGCAAACTAATATCGCAGCACATCACTACCATGATCACCACCATGACACGAATGGCAACAAGCTATTTGGCTTCTGGGTTTACCTGATGAGTGACTGTGTATTGTTTGCGACCTTGTTCGCGACTTACGCTGTGCTGTCGAGCAATTCAATTGCGGGCCCAACAGGTAAAGACATTTTCGAACTCCCATTCGTGTTTGTCGAAACCATGCTGCTGCTGTTTAGCAGTATCACATTTGGTTTTGGCATTATCGCGATGAAGCGCAACAACGTTGCTGGTCTCAAACGCTGGATGTTAGTCACGTTCGCGCTTGGTCTTGGCTTTATCTGTATGGAGGTCTATGAGTTCCATCACCTGATTGAAGAAGGCTATGGGCCACAAACCAGTGCATTCCTATCGGCATTCTTTACGTTGGTTGGTACGCACGGCCTGCACGTAACCTTTGGTCTGATTTGGTTAGCGGTAGCGTATCATCAACTGTCGACGAAAGGTCTGAACGACAATATGGCAATGCGCTTTAACTGCTTAAGCCTATTCTGGCACTTTCTAGATATCGTTTGGATTTGTGTCTTTACCATCGTTTACTTACTGGGGGTAATGTAATGGATCAACATGTAGAAACCAGTTCGTCAGATTACGTGAAAGGCTTTATTGCCTCACTGATTCTGACGGTAATTCCGTTCTACTTTGTTTGGACGAAATCATTACCAGATACAACGACCTATGCGATTCTATTTGGATGTGCATTAGTGCAGATATTTGTTCACTTTAAATACTTCTTGCACATGGAAACAAAAACATCCGACGGACGTTGGAACCTTGTATCACTGATGTTTACCGCCATTGTTGTACTTATCCTTATCGCTGGCTCGGTATGGATCATCTACAACATGAACGTCAACATGAAGTTGTAGGTCAAGGTATGCTGAAAAGTTATTTGTCTATCACTAAACCGGGCATTATTTTCGGCAACCTGATTTCTGTTGCGGCGGGGTTCTTCCTCGCCGCAAAAACAGAACCAGCCAGTCTAATGTTGTTCGTTACGACGTTAGTTGGTGTTGGGTTAGTCATCGCTTCAGGTTGTGTGGTGAATAATATTTTCGATCGTGATATCGACCAAAAGATGGCACGTACACGAAATCGTGAAACAGTGAAAGGCAACATCAATATCGATATTGCGTTTGTTTATGCACTTGCTTTATTGCTGGTAGGAACCGCACTGTTATTTATCCGAGTGAACCCACTATCCGCTGTCGTCGTGTTGCTTGGCTACGTGTATTACGTGTTCTTTTACACGATGTGGTACAAACGTAACTCGGTGTATGGAACCTTAGTGGGAAGTATCTCAGGCGCAGTTCCGCCATTGGTGGGTTACTTGGCGGTAACAAACTTCATTAGCTTGGAAGCGATTTTACTCTTTACCATGTTCTGTCTCTGGCAAATGCCGCACTCTTATGCCATTGCCATGTTCCGCATGCAAGACTACCGAGAAGCCGGGATTCCCGTATTGCCAGTTAAAGAAGGTATTCATAAAGCGCATCGACACATGAAAGCGTATGTCGTAGCGTTTGGAGCAGTATCGTTGGGGTTATTTTTACTAGGTGAAGCCGGGTATGAATACTTAGCGGTTGCAGCGGTTGTTTGCTTTATGTGGACGAAAGTGACCTTTCGCAGCATTGATGACAACAACTACATCGCTTGGTCAAAGTCGGTGTTTAAAGTCTCACTGCTAGTGGTGATGGGGATCAGTGGTGTGCTTGGTGTCGAGTTGATTCCTCTAGCTCTGTAACAACCAAACCTAAGCGTTTGCTAAACGCCAATATCTTTTGCTGCTGAATGCATGAATGGCCTTACCTGGAAGTAAGGTCATTTAACTTTCTATTGTCCTTTATTTTCACTGTTTTTCCTGTTCCTCCTCTAGCTTCACTATCACGTATTCATATCTAAAAGCAAAAACAACCAGTGTGTAAAACATAGTGGATCGCGCGTTTCCGCTGACGCGTAATAATGCCAAGAGATAGCGACGATTAAGCCAAAAAGTATAAACAGCGCAATAACTCTACTTACCATATGAGAATTCAATATCGATAGTTTGTAATGTAAACATTGGGGGGAGTGCTAGTTCCCATGGCAGCATACAAACTAACAATGTGAATGTTTGAGTTGAATCACCAGCTAGCGAAATACACAAGTTTTACTACTGAAAGTGGGAGAGGAAGCATCTTAACTCCAGTGAAATGAACACGATTAAGAATCATCCTTTTACATAATCTAAAAACTCACTAAACCTTAACCCAGATTAAAGTTTTGTCGTCTCCGAGGCATTAAGGTGCGCCTGTAGTTTGCAGGTCTCAAGGATTCAGAGAAGGAACAGCCATACATCGTGTATCGCTGTTCCTTTTTCGTTCTTGTTTACTTGCGAAAAGATAAAACATAAAGACAACTTTAAGAGGACTGGTTTTGAGCATTTTGTTTTCCGAAGCCCGCATTGGCAACATGACCCTAAAGAACCGTTTTGTGAGAAGCGCAACGTGGGAGAACATGGCGACCGAAGATGGTCACATGACGGCAAAGCTTTACGATATTTACGAAACGCTTGCGAAAGGGGAGGTTGGGCTTATTGTCACGGGTTATGCCAATATCGTTGAAGAAGAGAAACCCAACGCAGGTATGATGGGGATCTACAACGACTCTTTTATTGAAGAATACAAAAAGCTAACAGAGCTAGTACATCAACAAGATTCTAAAATCGTGATGCAAATTGCTTACGGTGGCACCAAAACCACCCATAACGTCGGTGAGCGTGTCATCTTCGCTCCGAGTGACGTGCCTGAGCGTGGTACAAATACGCAAGGCAAAGCGATGACAAAGGACGAAATAGACTACATCGTAAAGGCATTCGCATTGGCGAGTAAACGTGCTCAAGACGCTGGTTTTGACGGCGTAGAGATTCATGCGGCGCACACTTATTTAATTAACCAGTTTTTAAGCCCGTACTATAATCGTCGCGAAGACGAATATGGTGGTGACTTAGAAAATCGCATGCGCTTTCTTTTAGAAATTTATTCTGAAACCAGAAAGCTGGTTGGAAGCGAATTTCCCATCCTCGTTAAACTGACGGCAACAGAGTTCTTTGACGGCGGTTTAACGTTCAATGAAACTCGCGTCGTCTGCAAGAAACTTGAAGAAATAGGCGTTGATGCGATCATCGTATCTGGCAATGTTCACGGCAAAGCAAACGAACTTGTTGGTCAAACGTTCGATGGTTACACACTACAAGAAGAAGGTTACTTTCACGAATATGGTCACGTGATCAGTCAGGACGTTAGCATACCGGTGATTACTGTCGGCGGGCTGAGCGACATTGATGCGATTGAGAAAATTGCAGAAAACACAGGTATCCAATTTTTTGCTGTGTCACGCCCTTTATTGGCTGAGCCACAGTTGATCAAACGTTGGAAAGAAGGCAATCGCGCACCAGTAGATTGTGAACGTTGCTCAAAGTGTCGTACCAAGCGTGGTAACTTTTGCGTGGTGTATAAGAACCGAAATCGTCGCAAAAAATAGAACGAAGCGAATACACAAATACAAATTAGCCTCCACTCTGAATATGGAGGCTTTTAATTATCCGCATGTTAATCGAACCATTATTTATCTTCTTTTTGATAGTTTAAATAATGCACACAAAGATCGTGAAATGCTTTAGCTTGAGGCGAGATCGTGCGATCGGTTAACGTAAATATACCAATTTGCCTTTCAAGTGGTGGATCGATAAGCGGAATCCAAACCAAGCGTGTTTCATTGGTTGGGAAAGCAAGCTTCGGTAGGGTCGTGACACCAATCCCAAGTTCTAAGACAGAAAACAGTGAAGTAATATTTTCGACCGAATAGAGCGCTTGCTGACTCAGAGCTCTTGCTGGGGTTGGATCGAGAAGTGTACAAGTGCCGTTACGGATAAAGGGTTGTTCCAACAAAGTTTGCCACTCGATTCCTTCTGGATGACTCGCAATAGGGTTGTCCTTTAAACACACCACACCTATTGGATCGGCTAACAGCGGCGTAAAGTCAATGCCCCCCTCATCGAGGTGAGAGGGGTTACCGAGCGCTAAGTCGACCTCACCGGAGAGTAGGCGAGCCTCGACGCCAGCGGCATTATCGTCTATCAAGCTTACTTCTACATTTGGATACTGTTCGCAAAAGGCGCCCAACACGCTAGGAATGAGCTTCGCTGCAACAGAAGGAACGCTCGCAATTCGCACTCTCCCTTGCTGTCCGGCAGCGGCTGCTTTGAGATCGTTGTCTAGTGCACTGTAGATATTGAGAAACTGAACCACTTTGGGAAGACAAATTTCACCAAACGGGGTCAATTTGGTTTTGTTTCCGGGTTCAAACAGCGTTTGCCCTAGAATTTTTTCAAGCTCTTTTATCGATGTTGACAGTGCCGCCTGAGAACGATTTGCACGATGTGAAGCGGCTCGAAAGCCTCCTTCCTCGACTACCATCACAAAATGCATTAATTGTTGAAGCTTAATACTCATCCCTAATGCCTCTTAATCCCTTTATTTACGTTATTTTAAATAGAGTGATAAGTTTAATTTATCAAATGTCAAAAATTTACCGTTAGATTTATCGCCTGTCAATGTGCATCATTTAACCATATTGAAACAAAGCTGTTACAAAGGTTGAAAGGCACGTGAATACTCCTACTAAAAAACACCCAGTTAAAACCAGTCTATTTGCTTCTAAAGCGCCGCTTGAATGGGCGATAGTCAACAACGGAACCCTGTATACGGCTCAAATTCCTATTGATGACACAGGCGCGGTTGTGGAAGGCGGTATCGAAGCACAAACACGCCAAACCTTTAACAATCTCATTCACACCCTGGAGTGTGCAGGGGAGTCTTTGGACTCGGTATTACAGGTCCTGATTTACGTGACCGACAGAGAATACTTAAAAACCGTTAACCAAGTGTACGCGGAATATTTTGAAGCGCCGTACCCAAATCGCGCCGCCATGGTGGTTGCAGGGTTAGCGCGAGAAGAGATGTTGGTGGAGTTTGTTGTCTACGCGTCGGCAAGCCAACCAGAATAAATCCAATAAGAACAATTAGAGATCAGTGAGTGGGTGGCTTGCCATCACAAATCGGAAGAACAAGGAAAGAACCATGACTTTTATTAACAATGTTCAAGCAGAAAAATCCCTCTATATAGCGGGTGAGTGGCAATCGGGCATGGACACCATCGCCAATATTAACCCTTCTGATATCAGCGAAAACATTGGCGATTTCTCACAAGCGAGTGTGTCGCAAGTAGAGCAAGCGATTCAAGCGGCTAAATCAGCGCAGCCAGAGTGGGAAAAAACACCAATCGAGCGCAAACAAGCAGTGCTGCAAGCGATTGGTGATGAGCTCATTGCACGATGTGACGAATTGGGAACCTTGCTTTCGCGTGAAGAAGGTAAGCCATTTGCTGAAGGTCGAGGTGAGATTTACCGTGCTGGCCAATTCTTCCAATACTTTGCTGCTGAGGTTCTGCGTCAAATTGGCGATAACGCTGCTTCCGTCCGTCCAGGTGTCTCCGTTGAAGTTACTCGTGAAGCCGTCGGCGTTATCGCCATTATCTCTCCTTGGAACTTTCCAACAGCAACAGCTGCTTGGAAAATCGCGCCAGCACTTGCGTTTGGCAACAGCGTCGTCTGGAAGCCTGCCAACCTAACCCCAGCAAGTGCCGTCGCGCTGACAGAGATTATCCATCGCCAAGGTTTACCTGCTGGCACGTTTAACCTCGTTTTGGGTAGCGGTTCGCAAGTAGGTAATACCCTTATCAATTCGAAGGATGTGAACGGCGTGAGCTTCACTGGTTCTGTGGACACAGGCCGTAAAGTTGCAGCGGCTACGGCACCAAACTTTGTACGTTGTCAGCTAGAGATGGGCAGCAAAAACGCGCTCGTAGTGGCAGATGATGCAGACATTCAAATTGCTGTCGAAGCGACAATCGCAGGCTCATTCTCGGGTGCAGGTCAAAAATGTACCGCGTCTTCTCGTCTTGTGGTTATGGACGGAATTCACGACGCGTATGTTGAAGCGCTAATCAAACGCATGAGCGAACTTAAAGTGGGTCACGCACTGGAAGAGGGCGTGTTCATGGGCCCTGTGGTTGATGGTAACCAGCTGAATGCGAACTTTGAGTGGATCGAAAACGCACGCCAAGCAGGCGCGGAGTTGGCTTTCGGTGGTGAGCGTCTGAGCCTAGAGCATGACGGTTACTACATGTCACCAACCCTGTTCTTGAACACACAAAACAGCTGGGAAGTGAACCAAGAAGAAGTCTTTGCACCAATGGCAAGCGTGATTCGCGTTTCTGATCTGGATGAGGCAATTGCAGTCGCGAACGATACGCGCTTTGGCCTGACAGGCGGCATTATCACGCAAAGCTTGCGTAATAGCGCGATCTTCAAACAGCAAGTCCAAACGGGCTGCGTCATGGTTAACTTGCCAACTGCGGGTACAGATTATCACGTTCCATTTGGTGGCCGTAAAGAATCTAGCTTTGGCCCTCGTGAGCAAGGTCAGTACGCCAAAGAGTTCTACACCGTGGTGAAAACCGCTTATCAGCGCCCTTACTAAGAACAGCAGGGTAGCTGATGGTGTCAGCTGCCCGCACGAAAAGGCTAAGAAATTGTTTAAGGAGTGGTTATGTACCAACAACGGATTGTGATTGACGGATTGCAGTACTGCAATTGGGATCGAGAGTATTTCCAAACGCTTAAGGCGAGTGGCATTACCGCCGTTCATGCCACCATCGTCTACCACGAAACTGCGCGCGAAACCTTAACGCGTTTTGCTGAGTGGAACTTGCGCTTCGAGCAAAATGCGGACCTCATCATGCCTATTTATTCAATGGCAGATGTAGAAAAAGCCAAAGCAGAAGGCAAAGTCGGCATCTTCTTCGGCGCGCAAAATTGCTCACCTATCGATGATGAAATTGGTCTGATTGAAGTGATGCGCCGCCAAGGTCTGCTGATCATGCAACTGACCTACAACAACCAAAGCTTACTGGCGACAGGTTGTTACGAACAAAACGATTCCGGCGTAACTCGCTTTGGTAAGCAAGCGATTGAAGAGATGAACCGAGTCGGAATGATCATTGATATGTCCCACAGTGCAGAGCGTTCGACGTTGGAAGCCATCGATCTTTCTTCGCGTCCAATTTGTATCAGCCATGCTAACCCGACGTTTGCGCATGACGCACTGCGCAACAAGTCCAACACCGTGATCAAAGCACTGACGGAGCGCGGTGGTTTGATTGGATTCAGTTTATATCCGTTCCATTTGCCAAATGGCAGCCAGTGCACGCTGGATGATTTCTGCCAGATGGTAGCGAAAACCGCAGACATGTTTGGCGTCGACCATTTAGGCATCGGTAGTGATCTGTGCTTAAACCAACCGCAACAAGTATTGGAATGGATGCGCAACGGGCGTTGGTCAAAAGCGATGGATTACGGCGAAGGTTCAGCAAGTAACTCGGGATGGCCAGATGCGCTGCCATGGTTCTGCGGCAGCGCAGGGATGGAGAACATCTACAACGGATTAATGGGTCACGGATTCAGTGAATCTGAGGCTGGAAAAATATTGGGTGAAAACTGGTTCAACTTCCTTAAAGAAGGATTAGAGCCTATTTCATAGCATTCCCCAAAGTAGGAACCGCCTGCCCACATAATAACAATACGGCAGGCGTAAAACTCACATTTGTAGCCAGTCTTTGGCTGCTGCAAAGAACCTCTGGAGCCAGAGTATGTCTGATTTAACCAATAGCATGAAAGCTTCCACGATGAGCGTGTCATCGGGCAAGTCGAAAGCAAAACACAACACATCAACAACAGAAAACACGACGGACAAATTAGGACTGAATAACCCGGCCTTTTGGTATAGCGGTGGTTTCATCGCGTTGTTCGTTGCTATTGCACTTTATGACGGCGAGCTGTTATCTACGATCGTTAACGCTGGCTTTGGCTGGGCAGTTCAGGTATTTGGTCCATACTGGCAGTTACTGCTGCTTCTCACTTTTCTTATTGGTCTTGGCTTGGCTGCAGGGCGAACAGGCAAGGTGATGTTGGGCGGGATTGCAAAACCAGAAATGGATTCTTTCCGCTGGATGGCGATTATTTTCTGTACCTTATTGGCTGGTGGTGGCGTTTTCTGGGCCGCGGCTGAGCCTATCGCGCATTATGTTAGCCCACCTCCTTTGTACGGCGCGCAAGATAACCCGCAGCAAGGTGCGGTGAATGCGTTGTCGCAATCCTTTATGCACTGGGGCTTTCTAGCTTGGGCGATTGTAGGTAGCTTAACTTCCATCGTGGTGATGCACCTACATTACGACAAAGGTTTACCACTAAAACCCCGTATTTTGCTTTACCCAGTCTTGGGCGAACGAGCACTTAAAGGCCAACTCGGTGCATTGATTGACGCATGCTGCATTATCGCGGTAGCCGCGGGCACCATCGGGCCCATTGGGTTTCTAGGCTTGCAGGTTAGCTACGCGTTAAATGCGCTGTTTGATATTCCTGATGGCTTTACCACTCAACTTATCATCATCTTGTTTGCGATTGCTCTTTACACCCTGTCAGCACTCAGTGGATTAAGCCGAGGCATGCAACTGCTTAGTCGTTACAACGTGATTCTGGCAATGGCATTGATGGTTTACATCCTGTTTTTTGGCCCTACGAATTTTATCTTTAACGGATACATTCAAGGTGTAGGGAGCATGCTGGATAACTTTATCCCAATGGCGACCTACCGTGGTGATGAAGGTTGGCTAAGCTGGTGGACAGTATTTTTCTGGGGCTGGTTCCTTGGTTATGGTCCGATGATGGCAATTTTTATTGCGCGTATTTCCCGTGGTCGAACTATCCGCCAAATCATTTCCACCATCAGTATTGTGGCTCCGTTAACCACCTGTTTTTGGTTCACGATTGTGGGCGGCTCAGGCCTTGCGTTTGAAATTGCTGAACCGGGTAGCGTGAGTGCGGCGTTCGAAGGCTTTAACCTGCCAGGTGCTTTGCTTGCGGTGACTCAGCAACTACCAATGCCAATGCTGACTTCAATTCTATTTCTGATTTTAACCACGATCTTCATCGTCACGACGGGCGACTCAATGACCTACACAATCAGTGTCGTGATCAGTGGTGAAACGGAGCCGAATGCGATCATCCGTACCTTCTGGGGCGTAATGATGGGTGTGACGGCACTAATCCTGATTTCTCTTGGCTCTGGTGGCATCTCTGCACTGCAATCTTTCATTGTGATTACCGCGGTTCCGGTTTCGTTGATTCTGTTACCGTCACTTTGGAATGCGCCGCAAATCGCAATCAAAATGGCGAAAGAGCAAGGGCTATAACAATTATCTAATTCAAACAACGTGGAGCTTGTGCGGGTGTTTTCCTCCTGCATCCGCACAAACCCTAGTATTCTTACAATAACAAATAGGTGGTGAGCAAAATGGATGCACATCGTTCTACTTATACGGAAGCAACTATGCGCGATGCAGCGATTGTCATGGCAGCCGAAAGGCTTGGCGCAATGCACCAAAACCGAATCAGCTTTGTACGCAGTCTGATTCGTAATATGGCAAGCCAAAACTGGCAAGTAACCAAGCATGAGTGGCAGCTTTGTCCTCGTGGTTATGGTCATGTGATTTACAAATTGACCACGCCAGAGCACGTTTATCATTTGGTGGTATTCTGTGATGAAATTGCCGACGACGAGCGTAATGATCGCGTAATTGCTGAAAAGTGGGACGTCACATTTGCACTGGTTCAAGGCGATGTTGATGTTACTTTGTTGGAAAGATTGCGAGAAAATGTACCGCTGCAAGAAGCGGGACGTAATCCAAACAACGTACTTGTTCTTGCTCGCGCAAATAAAAGTGTGCGCGTGTTTGAGCACATTGTTAGCGCACTTTCTCAAGGCGAGCAGCCTGAGCCGAAAGAGTTAGCGGAAGTGGGTTATATCCTGCGTACCACAGCAGTTTATGGTAACGGAAAGTTTGGTATCGCCGATTTCAAACTGTTAGAGAACAACTCAGATTTCAGCCAGTCTTTTAGTGCGCAAATGTGTGCCGTATATATGTTGCGTGAATTCAGCCTAGATTGGGTGCACTATCTGGCACTTCAACAAGGTGGCGACAACGCGGTGGCTTTGCATCGTGGCTTGCAGCGCTACCTTGGTGTCGGCAATGCGACTGGCTTAGGCATGGCTCCATACTTGATTAATCACCCGTGCATCGTTGACCAATGGATGACCGCTCGCGAACGTGCGGTAGCGCGAGTCTTTGCGATGCCATGTGAAGCTTCATTCCATGCTCCTTTGCAAGGATTACTACAAAAAGCACAGCGTCATTTAGAGCAAGTCATCACCATCAATGAACATCAAGATAGGCTCAATCACCAAGCGATATCAGACATCAAACAACTGCTATCAGAGCTAACAACGTTAATGGCATCACATCCGAACTGGGCGAGTTTGGTCGAGCATAAGAAAACAATGAGTGTGGAAGCCCAAGAAATCCTCACCTCTTGCTTGATCGAACTCTACCCATCTTTAGTGGATGAATTTGCTAGCCAAATGAATACGGATGAAATGTTATCTATTCCGGGCGGGAAAAAGATCCAAGATTTACTGGAAGTGTTGCAAAGCAAGTACCGCTGGGCGATTGATGCGGATTACTCACTAGCCGAGAACAACTACTGGTTCTGGTATCGCTCACAAGATAAAGAAGAGCCAAGGCTTGGTGTTCGCGGGGAAGAGGCTGGAGAAGAAAAAGAACTGCCGCTTGATATCGGCAGACAAGTGAATCGCTTGTACCAGGCCTTGCTTGACTGTGATGTAGAAATGTCCGTAGCAGAGTTTCTATTGCAAAAACCGGCTTATCGTTCGATCACACGTCGCGTATGGACGCTAGGCAACCGTGCGATGGGGGATATTCAAATGAATGTGCTGCGTAAAGATGCGTTACCAATGCACTTACTGCGCTGTAAATTGGCGATCTTTGGCGCGACTAAGTTTGATCCGCGCTCGGATCGTTGGGTTCGAGTAACTTTCTTCCAAGGTGCGCCGTTGTTAGATGAAATTCACGACCCTAAACTGGCAGACACATGGATTTTCCCTAGCATGCCGCCACGTGACGAAATTGCGCAAAGTGATAATCAAAAAATCAGTGGAGGATTTGCATTATGATCGTCTCTCACAACGAATTGGTGGCCGCGGTTAATAAGGCATTTCTTGGCATGCGCCGTCACTGTGGTGAGGCGGATGTCATTGCGAACATGGTGGCGGACTTGCAAATGGTTGGCTTACATGGAGTTCGTCATTTTAATAACGCCAGTCTGTTTCTTGGGTTAGATTCAGACTGCGCCGTATCGGTGACCAACAGTACGCCGTCAAACATAGAGGTAGAACTGCACAACGGGAGTGTAGCGTGTCATTTACCCGCTGTGTTGGATTTCGCACTTGAGAAAATGATTAACCGTAAGTCGATTACTATCACGTTGACGCAGTGCCATAACCGTTGGCTAGGTTTTAGTGAGTTGTTGAAACTCTCTGCAAAAGGCATTGCGTGTCGAGCACAGTGGATCAATGGCTCAAGTCCCAAGCGAACGCTTTATGTGTTAAACCGTGGACGAATCGCACCAGAAGTCTTTTTCTCGGATCGGTTTGATGGGCATGATACGGATTTGCATAGTATGGTTATCGAGCTCTCCGTGAACGATTTCGATATCGAGAAAAGTGCACAAGGGTATACCACCCACATTGAAGGTGATGAGTTAAGCCGCACGCAACAAGCTTCTTGGCAAAATGGTATCTTTGTCGAAGACCAAGAATGGGAAACACTGAAACAAACAGCAACCGCGTTGCTGGTGGAGAACAGTGAGCGTTCTATGCTCGGTGCTGGTGGTGTGGTTTAAGCGATGAAAGGCGATGATTCCAAGTAGAAGTGATGAAGGCTGCTGTTTAGCGGCCTTTTTTGTGCGCAATGTTTGGTCACTTCTGAAGTTCAAAGACTATGATTACCGTTATCCGCAAGATGGAGCAACACAGGTAAGAAAAATGGATCTGCAAGAGAATAAAAGAAATGCCATTGCGTTTTACGAAACCGCCTATAGAGGTAACCCAAGAAAGGCAGTTGAAGACTACGTAGGTGATGAGTACATCCAGCACAATCCATTAGTTGGAAATGGCCCCGAGGCTTTTATCGAGTATTTTGAGCGGATGCAAAACGAGTATCCCGATAAAGATATTACGTTTGTGCGAGCCATTGCTGAAGGGAACTTGGTAGCACTACACACTCACCAAACATGGCCTAATGATATTGAATACGTGACGATGGATTTCTTTCGTTTTGATCACAATGGGAAGATCGTTGAACATTGGGACGCTCTGCAAGAGATTCCTAAAGAAACATTGAATGGTCACACCATGTATTAACGAGTCGTTGATTAGTCTCCCATGCCGTTTATTCAAACGGTATGGAAGGTTAAATGATTTGTGGCACTCGAAGTATTAATCATCAAAGCGCTTTTTCGATTCTCACCGCGACGTCTTCAGATACCCAGCCTTTCCACAAGTCAGGGTAGGTATTAAAGAAGTAAAACATCGCTTCTTCACCGTCCGCGTAGTTATCTTCCATCCAGGCCAGCATTTCACTCATTTGCTCGTTGGTAAATCCGCGTTTCTGCAAGTACGCGAATGCTTGGGGTTCTTTGCTCGCAAACGCCTCCGTTGTTACTGTGCGAACTGGAGAAGGTGGGTACATTGTTACTTTTGGTGAAGCGCAATCAGGCTGAGTGGTACAGTTACGATACTCTTCTAAATCTGTTCCGCTACCAAAATCCACTTTGACCATATCATACTTGCCCAATACGGGGGTCGGTGACCAGTAGTAACCAAACCAAGGCATTTTGCGATCATAGGCTTTGGCGATGGTGCCAGCTAATGCTGCGCCAGATCCTGGGTCAACCATCTCAAAGCCGTGCTCACTTAACCCTAATGCATTAAACAAGTGACCGGAGGTGATTTGGCATGTCCAACCAGCAGGGCAGCTATAAAACGCGAACTTGTCATCATCCTCTGGGTGTTCAAATAGTTTGGCGTGCTTGATGACGCCTTCTATCGTCGCGAGTTCTGGATACTGTTTTACCAGATAGGCGGGAACCCAAAAACCTTCTTCACCACCATTGACAAGCGATTCACTAGCGATGCGCAAGCGTTTATCCGCAATCCCTTTATCAAGTGCTTCTTTAATGCCGTTTGTCCATAACTCTGGCGCAACGTCAGGTTGCCCCTTTTCAATCATAGAGGTGCCTGTAGGAACGCTATCACCAGGGATCAATTCCGCATCGCACTGGTAGCCTTCATTTAAGACAAATTGGTCGATGTGCGCCATTAAGCTGGCCGAATTCCAATTCATGTCTGCGATGGTTATTTTTCCGCATTCGTCTGCATTTGCATGAGTAGATAATGCTGATAGCAGCAGAACAGAGAGCATTGAAGGTGTCGTCTTCATGTGACTGAATTTCCTTGTCGTTGTCATTTACTTCAGTATATACATCGGTTTATAAAGATTCAGTGAACAAGTTTTTTTCAGTGACGTTAAGCATAAAAACGGTGATTTATGAAGCGTTTGGTGAGGCGTGTTGAAAGGGAGTTAATACAGCAAGAACACTCCTTCGTAGCCGCCAATCTCAATATGAGAAACATAGTCGCCGATGTTACCGTCTTGATCTACAGGTCGCATAGGCTCTGGAAGTGCGATAGTTATCTTCGGTGAGGAGAAATAATCGATATTCTTGCCAAAGAAATCAGTTCGATACAGAACTCGGCCTTTGGTGAATTCGCGGGCTAACACCATCTCTGTAGGGCCATGCATCACTACCGTATCGTCTGAGTGATACGCAAAGTACGTATGGGTTGGTAACAAATCGATAGCGCCATTAGGCAAGTCAGGATGAGCCACTTTGCTCATAGAAGCATCTCCAATCACCGTGTAATCGGCGGAATAGGGCGTGCTGGTGGACATCATTACCGGAGTCGCCTGATACCCCTCTGGTATTTGATTGGCAGGCTCTCCCAAATCAACGGCAAGCAAGGTGCTAGGTTGATAAGCAATATTCTTTGGTACGCCTGCCTTCCAGAAGTTGTCACTTGTTGTGTTATTACTTCCATATAAGTAGCCATTGTTCCACTGATTAAAGTAACTGCGCTCAGGGTGATAGTTTAAGTAGAACACCGCTAGTGCAGAGTATTGGTCCTGTTTCCAATTGTTTTCTGTGTTACCAAAGTATTGAACTCGACCATAACGCGTGGTCGCTTGATAAATCACTTTCTGGCCAGCTTTGGCGAGTGCAGCGTTATCCCAAAACTTAGCTAACCCAGCATAGCCACTAAAGCCGGTAGAAGGGAAAAGGTAGTGCTCGCGCAAGTTCAAGGAGCCAGCGTTAACCAAGTGGTTTTGCCCATTACGACCGAATAAGTTTGCCGTACCTATGTTGAGGCCAATTAACGCATCTTCATCCAGCGTTGCCAGTTTATTCAAGAACGCCGAGAATTGCGCTTTGTACGCATCGTCAGCAGCTTGGCTACCCGCCACCAAACCAAGCTCATCCACTGTGCCTCCGGAATATATGTAGAACTGATTTGCACCGAGTAACTTATTCGTATCGTCGTTGTACGCACCATTTAAACCTTGTTTCGCCCATTCAGCTTGGTAATAGTGGCGCATTGTATTGGTAAAAACGGGATTACCGAGATTGGTCAATGCCCATGAAGAGGTTTGATTCCACATACGACCAAATGGAATAACCCGTGACTCCCAACGAAATCGTGCCGTTGCATTCTTATTCGAACGGTTTTTGTATTCATTCCAAGAAAGATAATTGTCTTGGTTTCGATCTGCAGATTTGTCGAAGCCACGAATTTTACGCCAGCGTTGAATGGTTTGACCTTCAGGTGTCTCCGTTGGTGCTCCTGAGATATTGACGGCAGGGAAGCTATCTTTGAGTTGAATGTTTTCGAGACGTGGGCGGTTTTCTATGTTGTCGTCATGCCAAGTAATTTTCGCAACGTAAAGGCGGCCGCCGTCGCGTAAAAAGGTGGAGCCAAAGTACTGACCGCCACCATAAGTTTTTCCGCTACCATCATGCGTTGTAGCGCGAACCCAATCCAAAGGAACTGACCAGCTTACTGTTTGGTTTTTAGTCATGTTCTCAGTTTTGTCTTTTTTAATCGCGAAGCTTTTCCATTCAGTTACCCGACCAAACGAGTCGATAGCAGAAGGGTATTCAATCGTGAAGCTGCCGCCTTGAGCAAACTGAGAAAACGTAAAGGTTAAGCGGTCGAACTTCTCTGAGTGATAAACATAGAGGGCACCACCATTATTCGCCTGACCGAACACATCAGCATCCCATGGCGGTGGTTGATATAGCCAAAAACCGGCGTGGTCAGCGCTGGCGGTATAGCCAACGATCATCGGTTTTCGATTGAGTAGAGTATTCTCGCCATGGCTTGAGTCGACTTCAGCTAGGATAGTGTCTTCAGAAAAGTGGAGAAAGAAATCTTCGTAGTCAACTCCATTCAGTTCTGCTTGGTTACGTATATCGTTTTCCAGCCAACCTGAGTTAAGTTCCAGCTTTTGGTTGTACATGTAACCAAGCGCTTTTACACGCTCGTTATCACTCTTATTTTCGTAAGCTCCAAACACGATATCGGCATTATCCAACTCCCATTCAAGTGCAGCGGCAGCAGAGATAGGCTTATCTTGAAGATCAATACCCTGTTCATGCAACCCAGGTAATACGATTGCTGTTCTACTCCAAACGTTGGGTACAGAAAGCAAGCTCAGAGAAGCAAGTGCAATGAGAGAAAAACAATGCGACTTCAACATGGGGTTATCTCACTCATACTTAGATGACTCGAATTAAGGGCCAGAATACAAAGAGAAATTATAGTCCATTCACAAAGTCCTAATCAGGAACCCGCCGATAGAAGGCTTTACCGGAAATCGAGGGGGGAAGCCCGGCAAAAATGAGAAGGTCTGCGTCGGGTGTAGTACGTTCAAAGACTCAAAATTCCGTCTACACAAGCACAAAAGTAACCAGAATTTTAACCTTGTTTCGATTGCCATCATATTGTTGGATTTTCATCAACAATTTCAGTTAAAACCAACTGATTAAACCAGTCATATTCTCTGTTGTATTGATTGCTTATCATACAAAAATTTAACAAAATTAATTTTTATACATTTTTATTGCATAAAAAATCCTTTTGAGTAATATAAATGCCAAGTGACAATTAATGCGGTATGTCAGCATGACTATTCAGGTAAGCGGAATCAATAAATCCTACGGTGAGACACAAGTGCTTCACGATGTCAGCTTTAAGTGTGAAAGCGGCGAAACACTGGTGTTACTTGGTCCAAGTGGTGCAGGGAAGAGCTCTCTACTACGTGTTCTTAACCTTCTTGAAGGTGCGGATAACGGCAAGCTAAACATCGCAAATGATGTTTTTGATTTCTCTACTGAAATCAAAGAGAAACAAGGTTTAGCACTTCGTCGTAAAGTAGGCATGGTGTTCCAGCAGTACAACCTATGGCCACACATGACAGTGATGGAGAACCTGATTGAGGCTCCGGTAAAAGTCGCTGGCATGGATAAAGAAGAAGCGAAGAAGCAGGCAATGCAAATTCTTGCGACGCTGCATTTGGCAGACAAAGCGGATGCATGGCCGATGCAACTTTCTGGTGGTCAGCAACAACGTGTGGCGATTGCTCGTGCATTGATGATGAAACCGGAAGTCTTGCTTTTTGATGAACCGACCGCTGCGCTTGATCCGGAAATTACTAACCAAGTCGTTAAGATTATTAAAAATTTAAGCGAAACCGGAATTACACAAGTAGTTGTGACGCACGAAGTGGATTTCGCCAAGAAAATCGCTAGTCACGTACTGTATTTAGAAAAAGGACACATCGTTGAGCACGGCACAAATGATTCGTTTTCTAACCCGCAAACCGCCCAGTTTGCTGACTACTTAAATCACTAAATTACGTTTTTAAAGTTCAGTCTATTTAACAGATAAGCTCGGCTGTCATTGCGAGTGTCAGCCCACTAAGTACACACGGAGTATTGCAATGAAAAAGATTCTACTAGCTTCACTAATCGGCCTTTCTTCTGCAACTATGGCAGCAAACGCAGCAGCACAAGAAGAGATCAAATTCGCGATGGAAGCGACGTACGCACCGTTCGAATACATGGATGAAAACAACCAAATCCAAGGTTTTGATGTGGATCTGGCGAATGCACTATGTAAAGAAATCGAAGCAAAATGCACCTTCCACAACCAATCTTTTGACAGCCTGATCCCAGCATTAAAATTCAAGCGCTACGATGCGGCAATCTCTGCAATGGACATTACTGAGGCGCGTTTGGAGCAAGTGAATTTCACGAATGCATACTATGACAACTCAGCAGCGTTTGTTTCTATCAAAGAAAAAGTGGCTGATCAAAAAGCACTAGAAGGTAAGCGTGTTGGTGTTCAAAACGGTTCAACACACCAAAGCTACCTGATTGAGCAAATGCCGGGCGTAACCGCGGTTCCTTACTCAAGCTACCAAGACGCGTTCATCGATATGAAAAATGGCCGTATTGATTCTGTATTCGGTGACACAGCAGTCGTAGCAGAATGGTTCAAGAAAGAAGGCAACCTAGCTTACGTGGGTGAGCACGTCACTAACCCTAAATACTTCGGTAACGGTTTCGGTATCGCAGTAAATAAAGGTAACGACGAGCTAGTGAACAAGCTGAACACAGCACTGAAAACAGTGAAAGCAAACGGCGAATACGACGTAATCTACAACAAATACTTCGGTAAGTAATATGGCACTAACGGGTTACTCTTTATCGCTTGTTCAAGCTAGTTGGATGACTGTCCAGCTAGCCTTCACAAGCCTCTTAGTCGGTTTGATTCTGGCAGTGGTATTCGCCAGTGGTGAAATGTCTCGCCGCGTTTTCGTTAAATGGCCAATGACGGCGTTTGTGACGATTGTACGTGGCTTGCCAGAAATCCTTGTCGTGTTGTTCATCTATTTTGGTTCGACGCAGGTTCTGTTTTTAATCACCGGCGACTTTATTGAAGTTAGCCCGTTCTTGTCTGGCGTGGTGGCGTTGTCATTGATCTTCGCTTCCTACGCTTCTCAAACTCTACGTGGCGCATTAAAAGCCGTTGGAAGAGGGCAGAGAGAAGCAGCAAGTGCACTCGGCATCAGTCAAGCACACGCTTTCGTTCGCATTGTTTTACCACAAGCAGTAAGACACGCACTACCAGGTTTAACTAACCAATGGTTGGTTCTGCTGAAAGACACCGCGCTTGTATCACTGATTGGCGTAACGGATTTGTTGAAACAAGCGCAGCTAACATCTGCAGCGACGCATGAAGCGTTTACATGGTACGCAACCGCTGCGGCGATTTACTTAGGCATTACTTTGATTACGCAACGTGCCGTAAAACTGATTGATAAGAAATTCTCAATTCAAGGTATGAGCATGGGACAGGAGGCGACCGCATGAACGAACAACACGTTTGGCAAATGCTGGATGGCTTAGGCACTAGCCTCCAATTGACCGCCGCTTCCTTGGTTGTGGGCTGTCTCTTAGCTCTGATGATGACGCTGACTCTGATCCTGCGTACTCCGGGTTTGCATTGGGTAAGTCGTGGCATCATCACCTTGTTCACTGGTACGCCTTTGTTGGTACAGATCTTTTTGGTGTACTACGGTCCTGGTCAGTTTGACGCAGTAAGAGAAAGTGTATTCTGGACATGGTTAAGCCAACCTTGGTTCTGTGCGATGTTAGCGCTAGCGTTGAATACCGCGGCGTACAGTACTCAGTTGTTCAAAGGGGCATTCAACGCGATTCCTTCCGGTCAATGGCAAGCGTGTCGTGCATTAGGCATGAACAAAACCGCAACGCTGAAAGTGCTGCTGCCATACGCCATTCGTCGTGCTGTTCCGGCTTACTCGAACGAAGTGATTTTGGTCTTCAAAGGCACGTCACTAGCAAGCACGATTACGATCATGGATCTGATGGGTTACGCGCAGCGCATTAATGCACAAACCTACGATACGTTGACGGTATTTGGTATTGCAGGCGCATTTTATTTAACGGTAAATGGTGTGCTAACTCTCATTTTCCGTCAGGTAGAGAAGAAAGCATTGGCGTTCGAAGCCGCATAATCCTTCAATCAACACTCATCATTTAGTTCCACAGTGCCTCTGCGAATGGCTCTCTTGCAGGGGCATTTTTTATATTCGTCATGGCAAATTCCTCAAGTTCCCCCAAACTTAATTCAACGCAATTGTATTGGTGGCACCATGGAAAGAAGACACTTTTTAGCGCTTTGGACATTGTTGTTCGCACCCTCATTAAAAGCGAAAACACCAATGCGGCCAACGCCAGCACAAACTGAAGGGCCATTTTATCCAGTAGTGGACATTCCTCTTCGTCAAAACTTGATTCTGCAATCAGAAGGTTTGGTCGGTGAAGCTATCGTGTTGCAAGGTAAAGTCGTAGATACATCGGGAAACCCAGTTTCAGGCATCAAAGTAGAAATCTGGCAATGCGATGGGCAGGGGATTTACGATCACCCTAAGCAGCCAAATAATGATAAGTTTGATACTCACTTTGCAGGTTTTGGCGCGGTAGAAACTCAATCGGATGGTCGCTACTTATTCCAGACTTTGTACCCCGTGCCTTATGCCTCTCGTCCACCGCACATTCACGTTAAGTTGTGGCGGGATAACCAAGAGCTTCTGACCACTCAGTTGTACTTAAAAGGCAATACTGGTGATGAATGGTGGGGTGGCAAAGCCCGAGATTATCTACAGTTTGAAACCATACGAACCGACGGGCGATTAACTGGCCAATTTAACTTTGTGATTGGCTAGCGAATCCGGTTAAGCCATCAACTCAACCAATTGCGCCAAGCATTCTTTGTCCAGTATTGGATGAGGCTCAACACCCGTGACCAGCACTATATCCACGGAAGGCAGTGATGGCATATCGTCTAAGATCTTAAGATCCTCGCTAACGCTAATACTGCCCATCGCACCGATAGCCATGCCTGAACGTACAATTGCTCGTTGTGCAGAAGCCGTATTGCAACATGCCAGTAGTTGATAAGGAGTGCCACGTTTGGTTAATCCGTCTACTGCTGCCGCATGGTATTTACAGTCGGTTTGGAATAGGGCGAGAGGGAGAGGTTGGGCGTTCTCAATGTCAAAATCAGGATGAGCAATCCACACGCCTTTGTCGCTTGCTAGCCAGTAACCTTCCTCACTGTCCGGTGCTCTTGTCACAATAGCGGCGTCTAGCTTTCCTTCATCAAGTTTTTCTCTCAAGGTGATGCTCGGCTCACTAAAGACCTGAATCGAACATGTGGGCTCAGATTGCTGTAATACGCGGATGACTTTAGGCAAGATATTGTCGTTGTAATCTTCTGGGCAACCTAAGCGAAGAGGACGCTTATTTTCATAACGTTTCACTTGTTTCAGTGCTTGATTGTGCAAGTTAACCAATAGTTCGGCGTGAGAGCGCAGTGCCAGTCCCGCTTCACTCAATACTAGGTTGCGACCTTCTTTTTCAAACAAACTGACGCTGAGTTCGTCTTCTAGCTTACGCATTTGCGCACTGAACGCGGATTGGGTGCGATTGATCTGCTTGGCTGCACGAGTGAAACTGCCCGTTTCGACAAAAGCCAGAAAGCTGCGTAACGCATCGATATCCATATCTAAAACTCATCCATCGTTTTTGTTGAAGTGTTCCATCAAAACTATCCGTTAGTCCCCTTAAATACAATCAGATATTGTGAATGGGTACTCAAAACACAAACCGCATGGAGGCGTCATGAAACTGTTTATTGCTAATCAAAACTACTCAAGCTGGTCACTTCGCGCATGGCTGATCTTTTCTCAATTCAAACTGGATGTGAAAGTCACCAAGCTCAAATTATTCACGGAAGATTTTTATAAGACCTTGGAAGGTATTACACCAACGGCGAAAGTACCTACCTTGGTGGATGGTGACGCAACCGTGTGGGATTCATTAGCGATTTTGGAATACGTTAACGAGCAATACTTACAAGGCAAAGCATGGCCAAGCAACTCCGCAGAACGAGCTAAAGCACGCGCTATTGCGTCAGAAATGCACTCGGGTTTCTTTAACTTAAGAAGCGAACTCCCAATGAATATCCGCGCGCGCAGAAAAGTCGATTTAACTGAAGGTGCACGTAAAGATATTGCACGCATTGACGCTATTTGGGCAGAGCAAGCCAAGCTGCATCCGAATGGTTGGTTATTTGGAGAATGGTCTATTGCAGATGCTATGTATGCACCTGTGGCATTGCGCTTCCAAACTTATGGCATCGAGTTATCGGAAGGTGCCAAAGCTTACCAACAAAAGGTACTAGCAAGTGAATCTTTACAGCAATGGTTGGAAGAAGCGAGCCAAGAAACGGATATCGTAGAAGAGGACGAGGCAGGGGAAGAAGTATAAGCGCATCTTGCGATCGCCTGTAGCAAGGGAAAGCATGACAAAGCACGCTTTCCTCTTCTAGGATAGTTGTAGTTTCCGGCGCGTTTAAGCTAGGTGTTCAACAATCGCTCTGCCTACGCCGTGTGCGCTCGTTGGGTTTTGACCTGTGATGACACGATCATCCACAATTACAAACTCTTGCCATGGTTGCACTTTAGAGTAGCGCGCTGCGCTGCGTGCAAGAGATTCTTCCAATAGGAATGGGATATCGTTGATGGTGCCGAAGTCGATCTCTTCTTCGCGAGTGAAACCTGTTACTGATTTAGACGCAAGTAGCTTTTCGCCATTGCTAAGCGTGATAGGAAGAAGAGCGCCCGGACCATGACAAACTGCTGCAACAATACCGCCATCTTCATAGTGTTTTGCAGAAATCTTGGCAAAATCTTCGTTGCTCGCTAGGTCTGAAAGAAGACCAAAACCACCCGGATAGAAGATCGCATCATAGTTGTCACCGTTGATTTGTGACACTGGAATCGTGTTGTTGATGCGGTTCTGGAAATCATCATCCGCTAAGATTTTCTCGTTGACTGCGTCGCCTTCGATGTCGGTTCCGTACAGTGGTGCTTGCCCGCCTTTGATAGAGGCAATGTCGTAATCGAAGCCTGCACCCAGCAGTTCGCTAAGGGCATGAGTGAGCTCTGGCGCGTAAGTTCCGTTTGCTTGGTCAGTTTCACCTAGGGTCGCATGGTTCGTCACAATGATGAGTACTTTCTTCATGATGGTTTCCTTTTTGGCTTACGTGTATTTGTTGAACACCTTCATACTAATTGCTAAACAAATAAGTGATAATACGATTAATTGGCAAAACATTATTGCTATATAGCAAAGGTAAGTATGGACAGTTTTGAAGGTATCAATGAGTTTGTTACGGTTGCTGAGAGCTTAGGTTTTTCTGCAGCGGCAAAACAGTTAGGTTGCAGTACCAGTCATGTCAGTCGTCAAGTCACAAGGTTAGAAGAGCGATTAGGTGTCGCCTTGTTAGCACGTTCGACAAGAATGGTGAGTCTAACGGAAGCAGGGCAAGCGTATTATCAGCAGTGTAAAGAGTTGGTGATTGGGCTTCAGCAAGCCAATGAACAGCTCACCACGCAGCAAACTCAACTGAGTGGTACGTTACGCGTGAGCGCCGCTGGTGCGTTTTCTGAGAACCATGTAGCGCCTGCCTTGATGGCGTTTGCCAAGCAACATCCTAATCTCACGGTAGAAATCAACTTCAACACCAGCATGGTCAACTTTATTGAAGATGGCTTCGATTTCGCTATTCGTTACGGAAGGTTGAGTGATTCAGGCTTGGTTGCGAGAAAGCTGGTGGATCGTCCCATGGCAGCGGCAGCCAGTCAGCGTTATCTCGATGAACATGGTTTACCAACGCACCCAGAGCAACTCAAGCGTCATAGCTGCATTATTGCCAATAAGGACGTTTGGTTGTTTGAAAAAGACGGCAAGCCTTTAGATGGCGTAAAAGTGCAGGGCAGATGGAAGAGCAATAACGCACACACGGTCTTGCAAGCCTGTGCAGAAGGATTAGGTGTGGCGTACTTACCGAAGAGTAGTTTCAACGATGCTATTTCGTCTGGTCGTTTGGTGCCAATACTAGAGCCGTATTGGGGAAGCGGCAACAGCAGCTGGATTGTTTATCAGAATCGTCACTTTCTGCCACTACGAGCGCGATTGGCTATCGATTTTCTACTTGATCATTTTGCCGATTGGCAGGAGTAATGAGGCTCTGCCAATCGGTTTGTCTATCCATTTGTTAGATCGTCAACATACTAACGTATCTACATGTTTTGATAGCTCGGTCCACCGCCGCCTTCTGGTGCTTTCCATGTGATGTTTTGTGAAGGATCTTTGATGTCACAGGTTTTGCAATGCACGCAGTTGGCGGCATTTATCTGAAACTTCAACTTATTGTTCACTTCCACCACTTCGTAAACCCCTGCTGGGCAATAGCGCTGGCTCGGCTCGTTATACATACCTAAATTCACATCAATTGGAATGTGAGGGTAAGTCAGAACAAGGTGACAAGGTTGATTCTCTTCGTGCTGTGTTCCCGACAAAAATACCGACGAAGGCTTATCAAAACTGATTTCACCATCTGGTTTTGGGTATGCAATTGGGTGGCACTCTTGTTTAGGTTTTAACTGCTCATGATCGTGCGAATAGTCCTTGATAGACCAAGGTAACGGCTTTTTAACCAGTGGTTGCCACAGGTTGTGTTCAAAAGTCGAAAGAGCACCGCCCAGTATGCTGCCAAACTTATGAATGTTCGCACCAAAGTTACGCGTTTCAGCGAGTTCGTCATACAACCATGATGATTCAAACAACGACTGGTAGTCTGGCTCAGAAGCTCCAGTTTGTCGGGCCGTATGTACCGCTTCTGCTGCAATGATTCCGGATTTCATTGCTGTGTGGCTGCCTTTAATTTTAGCAACGTTCAAAGTCCCCGCATCACAACCAATCAATAAACCGCCAGGGAATTGCTGTCTCGGCAGAGAGGAAAGTCCACCTTTCGCAATGGCTCTTGCGCCGTAAGCGATGCGTTGAGCACCTTTCAAATGTGGTTCAATAGCCGGATGGTGCTTAAAGCGTTGAAATTCGTCAAACGGACTCAAGTAAGGATTGCTGTAATTCAAGTCGACAATAAGCCCGACGGCGATTTGGTTGTTCTCCATGTGATAGAGAAAACCGCCGCCTGTGGTATTTGTTTCACTCAAGGGCCAGCCAGCGGAGTGGATAACACTGCCAGATACATCCTTGCTGTCAGTGGGTAACTCCCATATCTCTTTTAGGCCAAGCGCGTAGTGCTGTGGTTGCTTTCCTGCGTCTAGGTCGAACCTTTGAATAAGTTCTTTACCCAGATGTCCGCGACAACCTTCAGCAAAAAGGGTGTATTTTGCCCTTAGCTCGATACCTGGTTCAAAGTTAGGTTTGGCCTGGCCGTTCTTATCTAGTCCCATATCGCTCGTGTTAATGCCTGTCACGGCGCCAGTCTGATCATAATTGATGCTTGCAGCGGCAAAGCCCGGAAAAACTTCCACCCCAAGATTTTCTGCTTGGTTAGCGAGCCAACGGCAAAGGTTGGCAAGGCTAATTACGTAATTATTCTCGCCATTTATCATTGGACGCGGTGTAAGGAAGTGGGGAACGCGAATATGGTTTTGTTCAGTAGTAAGATAAAGGAAATTATCTCGTTGAACCGAGGCTGCTAGCGGGGCCTCCATTTCTTTCCAGTCGGGGAAAAGCTCATCTAAGGCACTAGTTTCAAAAACAGCGCCAGATAAAATATGTGCGCCCACTTCTGAGCCTTTTTCTACAACGCAAATTGAAAGTGCGTCACCTTCACTGTCTTGGCTGAGTTGAGCTAGCCGACAAGCGGCGCTTAAGCCTGCAGGTCCGGCCCCCACGATCACGACATCAAACTCCATGCATTCTCGTTCCATCTTTATGCTTCCTTTCTATTATCGTCATCTGCGTGACAGGTTTTTGGTTTCTATACAGAAAACTATAGCTCAGTTGACGTTAACGTGAAGTGGACTAAGCTCAAGTAATGGATCTGACGTGTTATATGAGGCATGACCATGGAAGACCGACCATTAGCAACACTTGTGCTCGCAGAGCATGACAACCAATCGTTGGCTGTAGGGACGCTGTGTGCAATTAAAGCGGCATTTGAGATTAAGGATGATGATAAATCGCTTCCTGTTTCTGTGTTGCTTATTGGATATCAGTGCCAATCAGTTTTGGATGAGTTGAATTGCGTTCAGGGTGTTGCAGAAATTATCTGGGTTGATGCGAAGGGATATGAACATGGATTAGCGGAAAATATCGCACCTTTGATCTCACAAGTAGCCAAAAACTACTCACACATTCTTTCTCCTGCCAGTACATTTGGTAAGAATGTGATGCCTCGTGTGGCGGCGTTGCTTAATGTTGGTCAACTTTCTGACGTGATGACAATCGAGTCTATCGATACGGTGATTCGTCCAATTTATGCTGGAAATGCATTGGCGAGAGTCACGTCGAATGATCCCTATAAAGTGATGACCATAAGAAGTACGGCTTTTGATGCCGCAGAGCTATCTGACACGCCAGTTGTCCCTAAGCTTACTCAAGTCGACACGGTGATTATCAATAAACTTAGTGAGTTTGTTTCGCAACAAACGCCAGAAAGTGAGCGACCAGAATTGCTAGCGGCTAGAGTAGTAGTGTCGGGTGGTCGTGCATTCGGGAGTAAAGAGAAGTTTGTTTTAGTAGAACAATTGGCTGACAAGCTAGGTGGAGCGGTAGGGGCGTCACGAGCGGCGGTCGATGCGGGCTATGTGTCTAATGACCATCAAGTCGGGCAAACCGGCAAAATTGTTGCACCGGAGTTATACATTGCCGTCGGAATTTCTGGCGCGATCCAGCATTTGGCGGGAATGAAAGATTCCAAGGTGATTGTTGCAATTAATAGCGATCCTGATGCGCCTATTTTTGACATTGCAGATTATGGATTGGTCGGCGATTTGTTTGTGGTAATGCCTGAGCTGTTAGAGAAGCTGTAGATATAGTCTTGTTCCCTAAAACAAAAGGCTTCCAAATTGGAAGCCTTTATCATTTGATTTTTATAAGTTACTTTTCGCTCGGACGTTGCAGGTGCTCTGCAAGTACTTTCGTAAACCTTGCAGCTTCACCACCAGTACAAGCGCGATGATCAAACGTTACGGATAGCGGCATTGCTTTCACCGAAATTGCTTGACCGTTTCTTATTACTACTCGGTCGAGTATTCGGCCCGCGCCGACAATAGCGACTTGTGGTGGTGTGACGACAGGTGTTGCGTAAATACCGGCAATCGCGCCGAAGTTGGAAAGCGTAATCGTCGCGTGCTGCAATTGCTCACGACCGATTTTTCTCTCTCTGATCCCTTCAACGGTTTGATCGAGCCAACGACGAACATCTTGTGGCTCGTATTCATCTGCGTGGCGCAAGACTGGCACGTACAATCCATGACGGCTATCTACTGCAATTCCTACATTGACCGTTGTGTGTACACAGCGTGTCATGGTTTCGGCATCAAACCAAGCGTTTAAAGCAGGCTCTTCTTGACACGCATGAACAATCGCTTGAACAAGGCGGATACTGATATCTTCGTTTGGCAGCCAATCTTCCAACAACGCTTCTTCCGTAATGGTTACGGCTGCAACATGTTCGTGCGATTCGGTCATAGACGACACCATGGTACGTCGAGCGCCTTTCAAAACTTCGGTGCCTGGACGCTGTTTTCCGGCTTCGTCGTAAATATCGGCATCAACGATAAGTCCGTTCGGGCCACTACCTGACACGAGGTTAAGATCTACCCCAAGTTTTTGTGCCAACAAGCGAGCCGAAGGCAGGGCGGTAACGAGGTTACTTTCTGTCGTGTTGTGGTTGCCACCTATCCAGAAATCATCAACGTTTACATGATGCGCTTGGTGAGAAACGCTGCCGACGACGGTTGCGGCGTCAGCAGTGGCTTTTTTCTCTGCCGTTACTTCTCTCCCGGCACCTGTTTCATCAATCTCTAGCAGTAATGCACCAATATTGACGATTTCACCTTCCTCACCATGACGGCTGACCACACGGCCAGAGTAGGGGGCAGGGACGTCTACCGTTGCTTTTGCTGTCTCGACAGTTAAGATCACTTGATCTAATTTAACCATGTCACCGACATTAACGTGCCATTTGACAATTTCTGATTCAGCGAGGCCTTCGCCGAGATCGGGTAAATTAAACGTCTTCATTTCCAATCCTCCACGAGTTCGCGTGCCGCGGTCACAATGTCTTCTTCCTGAACCATGAAATAATCTTCGTTACGGTAATAAGGCATAATGGTGTCCATTCCAGTTACTCGTTTAGGTGGGGCTTTAAGTAAGCACATGGCATGTTCAGCGGTTCGAGCTAATAGCTCAGAGCCCACACCACAAGTTTTACTCGCTTCATGAACAACGAGTAAACGTCCAGTTTTTTCTAGTGAGCTGAAAATCGTCGCGGTATCAATTGGCTTAATACTCGCCAAATCAATCACCTCGACTTCAATCCCCTGACTAGACAAGGTTTGCGCGGCCTGAAGTGACTCTACGACACATGCGCCCCAAGTAACGAGCGTGATATCTCGCCCCTTACGCAAGGTGAAGCAGGTGTCGAGTGGGAGTGCTTCGCCGTTATCAACGACTTCAGATTTAACGGTGCGATATATGCGCTTCGGTTCGAAGAACATGACGGGATCATTGCTTCTAATTGCAGCGAGAAGTAAGCCGTATGCGCGTTGTGGAGAAGAAGGAATCACCACTTTAAATCCAGCAGTGTGAGCAAATAGCGCTTCCACGCTTTCTGAGTGGTGTTCCGGAGCGTGGATACCGCCGCCAAATGGCGCACGAAAAACCGCGGGACAAGTGAGCCGACCGCGAGTTCTGTTACGCATTCGAGCCGCGTGGCACATTAAGTGCTCCATCGCAGGAAAAACGAAACCTTGAAACTGAAATTCGGCGACAGGTCGTAATCCTTGCGTTGCCATACCGACCGCAACCCCGCCGATTAAGGCTTCAGCGAGGGGCGTATCGATGACTCGTTTAAGACCAAACTCTTGCTTGAGTCCAACAGTGGCACGAAATACACCACCATTATCGCCCACGTCTTCACCTAATACGACAACATTGGGGTCTTGTTGCATTTCGTGGTGCAGGGCAAGGTTTACTGCTTCAACCAACGTTAGCTCAGCCATGTCTGCCTCCCTGCATTCTCATTGCCTTGTTGATGAGTTCATCTCTTTGTGCATGAAGCTCTTGAGGTAGCGATTCATACAAATAATCGAAACCGGTTTCTGGTGCTTGTGGCGGTAAGCTCAGATAGCGTTCAACAGCTAACTCTACTTGCTCTTTACAGTAATCTAGCCATTGCTGTTCTTGTTCGTCGCTCCAAGCGCCTTGATTAAGGAGGTACGTTTTAAGACGTGCGATAGGTTCGTATTGCCATGCAGTTTGAACATCATCTTCTTTACGATAACGAGTCGCATCATCGGCCGTAGTGTGGTCACTCAGTCGGTAACTCACCGCTTCGATGAGTGTTGCTCCTTTCCCTTTTCTTGCTCTCTCAAGGGCGGTTTTAGTTGCATCATAAACGGCGACGACATCGTTACCATCGACAGTAATACCCGGTATACCTGCACCTTGCGCTTTTTCTGATAAGAAATCGGCGGCACATTGGAGACTACGCGGCACTGAAATTGCCCACTGGTTATTGTTTACGACGAAAACAAGTGGAATATTCCAAGTACCTGCGCAGTTTATTGACTCAAGAAAGTCCCCTTTGGATGTACCACCATCGCCGCACATGACTAGCGCAGCTTCATGGTTACCTTGAATTTTTAGCGCGGAAGCCACCCCGACAGCATGCGTACATTGCGTCGCTATGGGTACACAGTAGGGAAGGTCTCGGCTAGGAACCGGACTGCCCTCAGGAGCAAAATCACTCCCGCGCTCATCGCCACCCCAGTATTGAAGGTTCTTTTCCATGCCAATGCCACGACACCACATCGCAGGCATATCGCGGTAGTAAGGGACAAACACATCATCGGCTTTAAGTGCTCTGCCGACCGCAATGCCTATGGCTTCCGCGCCTAAGTGTGAGGGATAGGTCCCTAGCTTACCGGTGCGTTGCAAGGCAACTGCTTTGTTGTCGTAAGTGCGAGTTAATACCATGTCTCGGTAAAACCCGACCAATGTTTCAGTGTCAGCCCAGTTGGGTAGTTGGCCGACGAGGTCCCCACGATGGTCGATAAACCGATGCATGGGTAATGCCTGAACGTTCATCTCAAGCTCCTTTTGACGCTGCGGGTCTTTTGGACTGCAGCTGTTCATACAAAACCAGAGTTTGTATGGGTACTCAAACTCTGATATCAGCGCAAAGGCCATACCTAAGGTTGCGTGTGCTTTCGATAGCGGTAGGCATCTGTTCGTCCCTTAAACTATTTGTCGATAACATCGCTGCGACTATTTCACCGCAAGATACAGAGAAAGGCTTTTCTGTATCTAACCCTCTAACTAAATCGTGGTATAGCCAGATACAATAAGTGTAAACAAATTGTTAAATTATGCTTCATTTTGACTTTCGATCAGTAGTAAAGTTTTGCTTACACCCTGATTTTGCAGAGTAATATGCTGATATTTTGTTGGTGGTATTTTTAAACTCGAATTTAATTACTGGTTAATGAAACATATTTGCAACAAAATTTGGCTGTAAAATTTGACAAAGTGAGTCATTATTAATGAATCAACTCAAACAGTTGCTATATGATGAATTGCAAATTTTTGTTGTGCTCGAAGCCTCGACCTTATGAGAATGCATAACTTCTTCCCAACTGAGTGGAATCAAGGTAGGGTGACGGCATTACAAATGTATACCCTCGGCAGTCCTTGAGCTTATCCAAAGTAGGTGGTGCTCAAGCGGAAGTGATTATGGAGAAGTTATGTACCACGCTCATGTTTATTTTCCCCTAAGAGAACAAGATAAAGCGCAAGCCTTGAACGAGATCATCCGTCAAGAGCGTCAAGATGTGCTGCGTGTGTTTCCATTAGTTGGAAGGTTAGTTGGCCCACACAAGATGCCGATGTTTGAAATTCACCTAGAATCATTGAGTGAAGAGTTCTTGGCGTGGCTTGATACGATTCGAGGCGATTTTTCTGTGCTT
Source organism: Vibrio sp. Vb0598 (assembly GCF_033338935.1). Classification (NCBI taxonomy): domain Bacteria; kingdom Pseudomonadati; phylum Pseudomonadota; class Gammaproteobacteria; order Vibrionales; family Vibrionaceae; genus Vibrio; species Vibrio sp. Vb0598. The sequence continues at coordinate 286,894 of NZ_JAWOTP010000002.1, forward strand.
ATTCACCCAGTAAGCGAAGAAGAGTTGCTCGATCACACAGAACGCGCGATTTGGTTGGGCAGAGAGATTGGTGTATTTGAAGAAAAGTTAGAGAAATAGTTGCTCTTCTCGTCCATGCATGGCCGCTTTGAATCCTTCTCTTCTCATTGCGGTCGCAGCTTCTGCTTAACGCCTCATCTTCATTGATGGATGCGGAATCCCTTTCTTACGCTTTGCTGTAGCTATTTTTGTGCTAAACCTAAAAGTAGGCTTTCGAACTTCACGCACAAAGCGTGAAAATGTCGCTGTTTAGCATGCCATTAAATGAATTTTGGTGGTAATAAAATAATAAGTATTTGATAAATCAAATAGGTATAGCAGGGAAGTGCAGTTTACGACCCCAACGCCATTGGCAGTGGCGCCGATAATTTATGAGGGGGAAGGGTATGTTTTCAATACTCTTGGTTATACTTGCACTCTATATATTTTGGCTGTTGTTTCGCAACGGGCCTGCGTTTGCCGGGCGTACCGCTCAAAAAAAACGTGACTGGGTTGGGCCTACCGCCAACAAAGAAGAGTGGCGAGGATTTTGTACGGATGTATTTCAGCCGTTCAGTTCTCAAACGACTTTCTACGCCATTGCTTATTTTGCCAATTACGTAGCAGCAGCGAACGCAATATCTTGGTCAACGATATACGAAGGCGATTATCCGGTCATCATAAGCCGATTTGGTAGCTACTTCATTTTAAGCACGCATGATGCACTGGTCGTAGCTGGGTTTATTGCGCTTGCTTTCTTTATCATTAATTGGCAACTTGCCATGCGCTGCTCTGGTATTCTTAGCCAGTATCTAGTGCGGATTCTTATTATTAATCAAAAGCGCTTTGTCGCGATTAGCTTGGTGTTTTGCAGCTACTTTTCGTACCTACTGACGCTTGGTATATTCTGGCTGTTCCATGATGGGTATTCAATCTGGCATGGATTAATGCTTAGCCCCGTGTTCCTGTTGTTAGCTTTATTGGTAGCGGTTGTTGTGCCATCTGCAAAAAGAGAAAATAGTGTACCTAAGTAATCCCGAGATGGTTTGTTCAGCGGGAATAGTTTGGCTTGTAGACTAGGTGGTGATGTAAAGGACTAGCGAGTCTAAATCACGAAGCGGTAACAAAGTATACGAGCCGAGATCTTTACTTCATCAGATATTTGGATGGCTTTGGGGCGTTTACTTAAGCAAGGTAGGCTGCACTTTTAACTCGATCAGATTATCACGTTCTGGTTTAGCCTTATCGAATGACAAAATAAAGCTGCAATTCGATAACCCTAGACAAGATGATATGTCTTCGTAAAAGGGTGAAGTGTTCGTACTGGGAACTTAGAATTAAAAAACGCGGCCAAAGAATAGCCGCGTTTATTAGAATAAGAGATTTAACTTTCTGTCACAGGTTCAGAGGCTTGTTCAGCGCTTGAATCCACAGCTTTTACAAGTAGTAGACCAACACCTCCGACGATGGCACCACATAGAATAAACACTAAGCGCCCCCATACTGGGTTAGGTAGCAGAGCCATAAACATGACACCTATACCTGCGACCGCGATAAGTTTACCCAGCATTTGACGTTGCTTGTTATCGAGTTTTTTCTGTGCCACTGATTCCGCTACAAGAGGCGTTGATAGGTTTTCAAAGAACTTATCGACATCTGCTTGACGTTTGTCAGTTAGAGGCTTGTAGAATAGAGTCGACAACATGAAGAAGCCACCAGTTAGTGTCATGTGTCCGATTAGACCTATTGCTACTTTCACATCAGACCATTCTCGGCTAGTCAACTCCTCAAGGCCAAACGCCGATGACACCATATCAGCTGTGATAACAAACCCAACAAGGTAGGAAACGATGCCACCCACAACTAGAGTTCCCCAACCTGCCCAGTCTGGAGTTTTCTTGATAAAGAAGCCTAAAAACGCTGGAATTGTCATTGGGAATCCGATGAGCGCACCAACGTACATCATAGTGTCGAATAGACTCAGACCTTTTAGAGAGTTTATAAACTGCGCGATTAGAATAATTGCAACGCCAAATACCGCCGATGTTGCTTTAGAAACAGCGACTAGCTCTTTCTCTGATGCTTGGCCCTTACGAACGATCGGTTCATAAAAGTTCTTTACGAAAATACCTGAATTGCGGTTAAGACCAGAGTCCATAGAGGACATCGTAGCAGCAAACATTGCAGCGACCAGAAGTCCAACCATACCTGCTGGCATGTACTCTTGAACGAAGTATAGGTACGCGAAGTCGCCTGCTTTGTTACCAGCATCTGGATAAGCTGCCGCTAAATCAACACCTTGGCCTGCAATATACCAAGAAGGCATGAACCAAATGAAAACTCCACCCAGCATCAATACACATGCTAGCAAAGCTGCTTTTTTTGCATTTTTAGAGTCTTTTGCAGCTAGGTAACGGTAAGAGTTCAACATATTGTTTGTAATAGAGAACTGCTTAACGAAGATAAAGAACGCCCAAATACTAAAGATGCTTAAGTAGTTCAGGTTGTTACCTGCAACAAAGCTGCCACTTTCTGCGACTGGGAAGTTAGAGATAATTTCAGTAACTCCACCACCTTGAACAATAGCAACGGCTGCACATGTGATCGTTACCGCCATGATGATGACCATTTGCATGAAATCGGAGGCGATAACCGCCCAAGAGCCGCCAGTTACCGACATCGCAAGTACAACTAAACCGGTAATCCAGATGGTTGCTGTCATATCAAAACCAAAAATACCTGAAGCTATAATAGCAAGGGCGTTAAGCCATACACCTGCAGAGACAACACTGTTTGGCATCGAAGACCAAGTAAATACTTGTTCGTTTGTTGTACCAAAACGCATACGAATGGCTTCTATGACAGTTACGACGCGTAACTGACGAAATTTCGGTGCAAAGTAAGCGAAGTTCATGAAGTAACCAAACGCGTTTGCAAGGAAAATAATAGCGACAGCAAAACCATCATTGTAGGCTTTACCAGCGGCGCCAGTAAATGTCCAAGCAGAGAATTGAGTCATAAACGCCGTTGCTCCAACCATCCACCAAAGCATGTTGCCGCCACCTCGGAAGTAGTCGCTTGTAGTACTAGTAAAAGTTCTGAACATCCAACCTATTGCGATTAAGAATAGAAAATAGATGCCCACAATGAGAGTATTGAGTTCCATCTTTAGACCTTTGAAGTAGTTTATTGTCCTAAGTAATAGTAACGTTCGCCCCTCTTATTTGTAGTACAATAACTCAAAATCGTGACCAGTAAGGCGTAATAAACCCTTTAATTAATCATACAAGTGATCGGTGTCAGATATTGCTTTTCTCTGAAGCTGCTAAAAGTGTCGAGTTTAGGTATGGGTTCTATGAATATACTTATAAAGAATCTTAAGTCCTCTAATAAGAATGGACGCGGATTTATGCATATCTGGCAGAGGGATATAACATCGATTGATGTAGGATTGTTAAAAAAAAGCCCATGCAAGCCTGTACTGCATGGGCCAAACGGTACTAGTACCGCGAGCTGTCGGCTGAAGTTCGCAACAGCGGCTTTACATGATTACTAACCACTGCAGATTACGTTCGAGGGGACATCACCTGAATTCGGTTGTTTATGTAACGCTGCTAGATCTTCGACAATCATTGCGCACATGCAATGCTAAGCTCTCTAAAATGTAGTTATGATATGGAGCAACTAATCAGTTTACACTCGCTCTGATGTTGGCAAGTGACAATGGCTATTCGCTGCATTTAGCTAACGCCGACCCCATTAATGATATTGTATTATTAATTAAGGTAAATGCTGATGATACCAAATTGTGATAGAGAACATGTTTAGCAAGTAGGCCTGTGATCTGGATGATTACAGGCTAAGTCGGTAAAGGGGCCCGACTGTCGCTTTTGTCTGAGGTGCGATACGGGTTTGTTGAACTAATAGTAACTCTGCAGTTGCAATTGCATCTGCAAGTGCATTATGGCCGTTGTAAGCGGGTAACCCGTAACGTTCCCTTGTCGCTGCTAGAGTCACATCTGATTCATCGGAAGCATTGATAGCTCTTTGTAACCTTTTTTCTATTCGCAAGGTGTCTATCCAAATGAGCGGCAACTCTTTTATGTTGAAAACTCGCTGTAAATATTGATTAATAAAGCTAGTTTCTACTATACATCCGTGCGCAACAATAACTTTGTTTTCTGCTGCTTTAAAGAATGTCCGCATTGCTTCATGAATAGAGATTCCATCAGTCAGCATTTGTTGGGTAATATGGTTAACAACTATGGTTTCGGGCTTAATTTTTGAGTCGCTATGTACATAAAGGTGTTGGCTTGTTGCTAAGTCAATATGGCCTTGTCGAATCTCTACCCAGCCCATGGAAAGAATGACTTCTTCCTCACTGTCTAAGCCAGTTGTTTCAAGATCAAGAACGATGAACTCAGTGTCAAAAGCTCGTTGATTTACGTCCAGATTTGGCGAGCGAAGCAGCTTTTTAAGATAAAGAGGGATGTGCTTCTTTTTACAGTGCTTTTGTCTCTGACGATTTTTTCGTGTCAATGGATGAAAGTACTCAAGTAAGCGCTTCATTATCGGCTCCCAAAACGGAGTTTGGCGACTTCTTGTAGATCTGCAATGATGCGGAACGCGTCTTTTAAATGTTGACGTTCAAAACTACCGAACGTATTGGGGTCAATGTGGTTATTTGGCTCATCTCCACTTTTTAGTGCTTCTAATTGATGGGCAAATCGAAACGACAAGATGAATTGATATGCGTTTATTATATTTTTGTACGCGTCATGGCTGAGCAGCCCTTTTTCGTTAGCTGCTTTAAAACGCTCATCAGTTGCAGTGAGGTCACATTCAACTGCAAGACCATAAATCCTTGCAAGATCAATGATTAGATTAATCGCGTATTTTTTTACGTCGAGCGTTTTCTTGTTCTCTCCCGATTTTTGTAATACTAGGCTATTGAATATTCCTAGCGGTGGGTTTGTTTTCACCGCATCGTTAACTAACATCGTAAGGAATTCTCTATTAGCGTTGATGTTAGAGTGAAGCTCATCGCGGAGTATCTGTTCAAAGTCTTTGTTTCCATAAACGGTTCGGATTTCTAAAAAGACACTGATATTGAGGAGGCGCTCGTATTCAGGATTTGCCACCCATTTCTTATAGTACTTTTTCCAAACAGAGAGAGGCTGGCACCATTTAGGGGTCGCTGCCATAAATTTCCCTGGACACAATGGATAGTTACATTTATTCAGACCATTACTTACTATCATTGCTAAATGTTTGAAGTAGATACGGTCGTTATCTGTTGCCGAATCATCTAATACGATGGCGCTATCTTGATCTGACAGCATATGTACTTCTTGGCGAGCATGAGAGCCTGCCACAATCCAAGAGAAGTCACAGGGAGGTGTTCCCAACTTATCAATGGCTATTTGTATTAACCTACGAGTGTACGCATCCATAATCATGGTCATCACTTTACCAATGATTTCTGGTGAAACCCGTCCTTCGACTAATGCTTCAAAAATAGCTTGGCGCTCAGACGTAAAACTAGACAAAGCTTTGACACTGCCAGCATATTTGATCTTTTCAATTAAAAATATTGCTTGGACTCGATGGTTTTGAACCAAGTGCGTTGTTGTCAAAACGCCAACGACGTTATTGTCTTTGACTAGGGGTAAATTTCTTATGTTGTGCTGCATCATAATGGAGGCAGCATGCAGAACTAAATCGTCAGGATGAATTGTTTTAGGATCAGGCGACATGACTTCGACGACTGGTGTTGAGATGCTTAATCCTTTAGCGATGACTCGCTTTGTCATATCTCGGTCGGTAATCAGTCCAACTATTTTATTATCACGATAAACGACAGCGCAGGGAGAGCACTTATCGATCATCTCGTTGGCGACTGACTGAATGGATTGCTCAGCGGTTACAATTGCAACTCGACCACTAGCAACTTCCTCTACACGCCGAATAAACAACCCTTTTTCTTTGTTAGACCACACGACATCTAATGCTGACTTTAGCCGTACCTGAGCTTGTGATGCAAAATGTTCAGCACATTCAGGATGAGAAGTGCACAACTTTTTCAGCGCAGCATTTGGAATTACATAAACTAATGAATTTTCGATTGCAATTGCTTTGTATTCTTTCCCGCTTTCGACTTCGTTACCAAGAAAAGTGAAGCCAAACAAATCTTCCGGACCAAGTTTAGCTCTCAATATGCCATCAGATTTACGCTGTTCGATAGAGCCAGTTCTAATAATATAAAGTGACTTTTCGTTCTTAGAAGAACATTGATCAACAACATCCCCCTTGCTTAAATAAGTGATCTTAACAGATGAAGCAAGCTCGCGAAGTGCACCTTTAGGTACCTTGTCAAACGGATCAATCTGGCTGATAAACTGTATGATATTTGGCAGTAGCGAGTCGGTCATAACACAACATTCTCAAAATACATTTGTATTACTATATATCAAAATATTGATGGTGTGCCATAAAGAATTGGAGGAAACGAAATTAAAAAAGCACGCGAGATGCGTGCTTTTGCCTAGTTATTAGATCGCCCAAGCCCAAGCTTAACTGGCTTCGGGTAAGCGATGTTTTGACTCCAACAAGTGGTTAGCCGAAGCTTGACGTGCTTTTTCAGCATTGCCTGCCATTATTGCTTCATAAATCTCACGATGTTCTTCGATGCACGTATTGCCTTCCTCAGATGAGTGAGCAATAAAGTTAATGAACATTGTAGTCAGAACATGCCCAAACGGTAAGAAAAAGTCGTTTCCGGTTGAGTTAAAAATAATGCTATGGAAACGAATATCTACATCCATCCAGCGCGCTTTGTCCAGTTCGTCTGCTTTAGCGACTTCCAACATATCTTGGAATGCTTCTGATAGCTGAATTCGCTGTTCCGCAGTGGCATTTTTCGCTGCGAGTGCACAAGCTTCAGGCTCTATAGCGCGTCGTAACCCCAAAAATTGATGACAGAACTGATCTATCTCTGTTAGACCGTCCATCCATTCAATTAATTGTGGGTCTAAAAAGTTCCAGTACGCTCGGTTGATGACTCGAGTACCAACTTTTGGACGTGACTCGAGTAAACCTTTTGATGTTAAAAGTTTTACGGCTTCACGCAAAGCTGTGCGACTGATACCAAACTGTTCACACAGGGACATTTCTCCTGGAAGAATGGACCCTTGAGGGATCTTGCCTGACAAAATGCTACGAGCAATTTCGCGAGCTACTTGTACATGTAAGCTGCGCTTGGAACCGGAGATAGAATGAAATTCACCAGACATAAAATCACTTATCGTTAAAATTGTATTATTTAAGCTTGGACTATATCATCCAAAGTGTAGCTCACCAAGAAGATGTTTACGTAATAACAGCTGTCTTCACAAATCCATTTTGAATCTCCGACTGCTTTATGAAGCCTTCATGATTATGATACTTAGCGTATAACAGATGAGGCCACCGATTCTTACATCATTCCTTATTTATTTGTTAGCTCAATATGTTAGTTAACTCTAGTCGCGCCTACTTATTGTACTCACTGATTTTCAATACACAGCACACAATTTGAATAGAAGGTCAGGTTTCTTGTTAAATAAAGTGATATTGTATTATTATATACTAAAGATCGGTGTGCATGATGTTACTACTCGACCATTCAATATTGAGTTTGGCCAATATACCTCGCGAGTAAAAATCATATTCATAAGATCGTTAGATTTTAGACGCTAAATAACAGTGCTTTACATTTACACAGAAAGTCTCCGCCTTCAAAGCGTGTTTCATTTGGCCTTTTCTAATTATTAGCTAAACAAGTCGTTTAGGCTGCTGGCAATGAGGAATATAGATGGCAGAGTTTTCACTTCTCGGGAATTCAAATCACAAGATACATGTACAAGTAGCAAGACAGATTTCTCGCAAAATATTGTCAGGAGAATTAAGTCAAAATGAGAAGCTCCCGAGTGAAATAGAACTGTGTAAGTTGTTTGGTGTTAGTCGGACAGCACTACGAGAGTCGACGAAGTTGCTGTCTGCTAAAGGCTTAATTATCTCTAAACCAAAAGTTGGAACTACGGTACTACCAAGAAACTATTGGCATTTTCTTGATCCTCAACTCTTAGAGTGGATCCAAGATTTAGAAGATACTAAGCCGTTTCTATCTCAGTTTTTAGGATTGCGTAAAGCCATAGAACCAGAGGCGTGTGCGCTGGCAGCCCAAAATGCCAATGCTGAGCAAAGAAAGCTGTTGTCAATTGTATTTCAAAGAATGACGATGGCAGCACGATGTCACGATTATGATGAGTGGATTGCTAACGATCATTTGTTTCATCAAACGATATTCCTTTGTACCGATAATCAATTCTACGTTCCCTTCAGCAATATACTTTCGACCATATTTAAGGTGTTTATTGACAAGTCAGTTGAAGGAGGGAGGTTCTGCCTTAATGAGCACCGTGCAATTTATGATGCAATTATGGTCGGAAACTCATTTCAAGCTCGTTTAGCCTCTCAAACGCTGTTAAATGATGAGAATCAGAGGCTTTCCGACGCCGTGAATAGTTAAGAGCTTGCGTACACCTTTATTGACTAAAAAGATTTTTCTGTCGTTTCTTTTTGTCATGAACTTTGCCTAATGACCGAGCTCTTTAGTTTAAACGTTTAACCTCATTACAAAGGTTTACTAATGTTTTCCCAACCATATATAAAGAAAAATTTATCTCTTGCTTGGCCGCTCGCTCTTAATGCTTTGTTGATGCAATCAATGCTTATGATTGATACGCTGCTTGTTACTCCATTAGGTGAAGTTTCACTTGCTGCTATGGGGATTGCTACAACAATAGTTTCTTTCGTTTTAGGTATCCAAATGGCTCTAGCAAATGGGTCTCAATTGGTACTTAGCCGTGCCGTAGGCTCTGGTCATTATCTATCGTTAAATAAAGGTTTCTGGGCAGCTTTAGTTATCAACGTTCTAGTCGCATCCTTATTCTGGCTGTTGATTACTGTCTTTGATGAAGCATTAATCAGTAAGTTGACGGATAACGTTGATCTCTATGCGGAGACAAAATGCTACCTTGCAATTGCTAAGTTCATCGTCATATTCAATGCCATTACTCAGGTTATGATTGCGGTGTTCAATGCGCTTGGACGGACCAAAGTTCCATTTAAAGGCTATTTGATTGAATTGCCAGTCAACGTGGCGATGTCTTATGTTCTGATTCACGGCCTGACTAATTTTGAAGGTATTGGCGTTCAAGGCGCCGCGGCGGGTAGTTTGGTTGCTATTAGTATTCGGCTGTTATATTTAACCATGTGCATTAAGCTTGATGATTCTATCATCTTGTCTATTAAGAAGCTTGATGCGTCATTGAAAAGCAATATACATAAGCATTTTAAAGAGATTTTCCCCGTCGCGGCGAACGTCACAATGTTACAAACTGGCGCAACGATATACATGTTGCTGTACTCGCAACTGACCTTAAATGCTTATGTCGCTATGACTATCGTGATGCCTTGGATCAAAGCGGGTACTCAGTTCATTACTGCTTGGGCGCATTCATCGGCAATCACGATTAGCCAAGCAATTGGATCAAGAAAAATGGATGAGCTGCGTAACAATGTCGATATTAGTATTGATATGGCCGTGATGATCTCGTTCGTTTCAGCATTTTTCTTTTTTGCACTTAGTTTCGTTCTTCCTGATTTGTATCCCGACTTAGACCCGAGTACTTACAAAGCGTTATCCGCGATTGCTCCACTTTACATACTGCTACCGATAGTACGTGGCTATAACACCGTTCATGGTCATATTTTGAGAGCGTTAGGTAAAACAACGGAGGTGTTTAAGATTAACTTTACCGGTCAGTGGGTAATCTCAATACCGTTATGTGCTTTGATGATTTTATACTTGGACCTTTCAGTGTTTTGGGTGTTTGCAATCATGCCGTTTGAAGAAATTGTTAAGGCATGGCCATTTAGGCATTTAGCACGTAAGTCTCTGAAAGATTTCGATATTAATAAGGCAGACAAGCTAATGTACGATTGATTCTATGACTATTGGATTAGGTCGAAAATATTCGTAGATGCTATGGACTAAAGAGGAGTATGTCTAGCTTATCATTTTGGGGTTTATCGAGTTTATAAATTGTGATCAATAGAGCACATCATAACTTCTTTCCTCGAATCATTCCGTTGCAAACCTTATTATATGTATGACAATATTACATATAATAAGGTTTGAACATGAAACTCAATCTACTCGTAGCCGCAATGGCTGTTACCTTACCAACTCTTGCTATCGCTTCTGATTTAAATAATGGCGTTGATTATCCAGTCCCTGCCGATAAATTTGATATGCGAAACTGGAAGATCACTATTCCTTCCGATATCAATGAAGACGGAAAAGTGGACGAAATCGAGGGTGTGGCGATGCTGAGTTATTCACACAAAGACTTCTTCTTCTTGAACGAAGAAGGCAACTTGGTGTTTGAAGTGCAGAATAAAGCGGTAACGACAAAAAACTCGAAGAATGCTCGCTCTGAACTACGTGAAATGCCTCGTGGCGCTGACTTTTCTATTCAAACCGATGATTTAGCAAACCATTGGGCTTTATCGAGCCACCCTCAGGCTGCTAAACACAGTCGCGTAGGTGGAACGTTGGAAGCGACCTTGAAAGTGAACCATGTTTCTGAACACGCCAAATTTCCAGAAAAAGGGCCTGCTCATTCTGTTGTTGTCGGTCAAATCCACGCGAAAAAAATTGATGCAAGAATAAAAGAGGGTAAAGGTTATGGACATGGAAATGAACCCATTAAAATCTTCTATAAAAAATTCCCAGAACACAAAATGGGCTCTGTATTTTGGAACTACGAGCGTAACCTAGCGAAGGAAGATCCAAATCGTATTGATATTGCATATCCAGTATGGGGAAATACTTGGGATAACCTTGAAGAACCAGGCCAAGCAGGTATCGCTCTTGGTGAAGAGTTCAGCTACAAGATAGAAGTTCAAGGAACTATGATGAACTTGACGTTTGAAACAGAACGCCACGAGACAGTGACTTATTCCATAGATCTCAGTAAGGGGATTGATAGTAAGGACTTTGAGCATGGCTATGCAGAAGACATGTTCTATTTTAAAGCAGGAGCTTATGGTCAATGTAGCGTCAGTGAGTCTCACCCTGTGTGGGGTACAGGATGTGCGGGCACCGGTGATTTTTCAGTCGACAAGAAAAACGGTGACTATAACAGCGTGACATTTTCTAAGCTCAAGCTAAATCAAAATTGAAACTAATAGAAAACTAAGAGCTACTCGATTTCTACTTAAGCCTCATCGATTTGATGAGGCTTTTGTTTTCAGTGGAATTCTTTAAAAGGTAAGAAACAAGATAGAGCAAGCAATCACTGGGACTGGCTTGAATTTAGAGTATTGTGTTGAATTTTGTTCTTCTTAAGAGGTAAAAAAATAAAGCCAGGCTCGAAAGCCTGGCCTAGTATCAAGTGCTACAAAATAACACTAGAGTTGCTTTGAATCGATGTTATCGAAATATGCTTTTGTTGAAGCACCACTTGTGTCCCCTACGTAAATAGTTAGCTGTGATGGTGTATTCGTTGCGTCTAAGCCTGTTTCGGACTGGCTTGGCGCATCAACCGTTTTTCCATTAATAGAAACGTTAATCTCATCACCATCCCAAGCTAGGGACATTGAGTTCCAAGCGTCAGTCGTAATAGTGCCTATTTCTACGTCATCTGATCCTGCTTCGGCTTCAACTTTACCGCTGCCCGAAATTCTCAATTCGTAGTAACGATCTGAGTTGTTTTTACCTGAGCCAACATTAATGTATGTAGTTTTTTCGTTGTCTGACGGAATGTAAACATCGAATGACACGCTACCGTTTGATGTTGCTCCGTTTGAAAACTCGCGCGTAACGTATGGTTTGTTGGTCGTATCTGTGTCGGATATTAGCAGAGAGTTAGCGCCGCTCTTTGATACGTCATCACTTACTACAGCCACGGACGTCAAGGTGGAGGAGTCATCAGCAACCGTATTGTATTCTTTCCAACTAGAGTTTGCTGAACTGATATTTGTTCCTACTGGGTATGAGTCAAAGTTTTCACTCACGTCTTCTGACGGTTTATCAGGATTAGAACTTCCGTCTGAAATGACAACCGCTTCGCTTGATGCACTGTTGTAAATTGTCGCGAGGTCTAAGCCTGGAATGTAGTTGTCAAAATCCTCTTCTAGAACCAACACTTCAGAGCCCGAATCACTAGAGTAAATCTTCAAGTTGTCTGCATTTAATTCAAAGTTTGTAGTGTTGCCATTATCACCTAGTCTCAGTGATACATAGGTTACAGCGGTGCCATCAGCGACAGGTAACATTTCACCTATTTGTTTACCGTTAACCGAAAAAGAGAAGAAGTTTTCTATCCAACTGACTTCTATCGCGAGGTTTTCACCTAACTCAAACGTGTCGCCTGTTTCCGTCAAGTTTCCACTTGCATCGCGGTATTTGATTTTGCCGTTTTCAAATGCCACTTCGCCATGCAAGTTGGAATTCGAGGTTTTTGCTGCATAAAATGAGATGTAAGCATTGTCACCAGAACCGTCGGCTTCCTGTTCTGTTTCTTCATGATGCTGGTAAGTTAGGTCTACAGTTAGTCGGCCTGTTGAAATTTCTGAAACACTCGTTGAATCAGACAGCTTGATTCGTAACTCACCGGTGTCTTCTTCTGTTCCACCTTTATTGGTATCCAAAATTTGTACGACGTTGTTATCGCCAGCGTCATTATTTGCCGCTGCAACTGCATCTTTCACCGCATCGTTTTCTGATTCATCGTTACCGGTGAAGTTTCCGTCATTTGTTCCTGAGATGGTTAACATGCCGTTTGAAACTTCATAAGTCCCTGTTAACTCGGTAGGGTTACCTAGATCGCTCTCGTCATAAAGGTTGAATGTAAGCGTCTCTGTATCTTTATCTTCGGTATAAGTTGAAGTGTAGATTGTGTAAGTACCGAAGTTATCATCATCGTTATAATACTTTTGCGTACCGTCTTCAAAGACATAGACGTTTGGCAGGTCGTGCTCATCATCGGATTTCGCCACAGTGGCTGGTGTTGAAATATCCCACATACCTTGGCTCAACTCAGACTCAGTTTCTGTTGGTGGGGGAGCCGATGGTGCATCCCTTAAATCAGTGTTACATCCGGTTAACAAACCTGTGGAAATAGCAATTGCTGCTGCAATTTTTGTTACTTGCATGGTAGGTACTCACTTCTATGTGTTTTTATTTATGTAATATTGTTAGACAAATAATTTCTGTCATCTAGATGGTTTTATCAATAGAATGATCCGACTCACACTAGATACAATGATTGCTCACTGAAGTGATGAATAAGTCACACAAAATAGTTGAATATCAACATCAATAAGAGCTGAACCTTTATGAGGTTGACAGCTTTCTTTATAGAGGAACAGCAAAAACTAAAGGTGATTTAGGAAAGAAATTTGATTTTACATCAAGATTTTTGATTTTAAGCCATTGAAGTTATTGTTGTTTATATTTTTTTAATCTTCTTCTTTATCATATGAAACGAGTTAAAACATTTCTCTGTAAGTGATGTCTACAAAGGTCGTTTTAGAATCAGACATAGCTAACACTTTTGAATATATAATAATACAAATTGTCAGTTGAGGGGCACTTACATGATTAATATCACAGAACTCTCATGATGAATTAACTAGTATTTGTCATACATTAATTCAATAGTGTTGAATCAAATCCAGGGATTTAAGTGGTATCCCAAAAATATATACAGAGAGATATAATCATGAAAGCAGTTACAACAATGTCCCTATTCGTTGCTTCCACATTAATGGCGGGAGCGGTTTCCGCAGCAACTTTAGACTATCGCGCAGAATATAAGCATGAGAGTGAAACTTATGCCCAACGTATCAAAATTAGTGGTAGTTCTAAAATTAACGATCAGACCAAACTGAACTTTGGTGTTGAACAAAAATTCCATAGTTACGACAACTCGCATTTTTGGGATCAACTCGTTGCTGGTGATTCTGAGTTTGATTGGGGAGTTCGCTACCAAATAAATAAACAATGGTTTATCCAACCAGGGATGCCTATTACTTTTGGTGATGATGACGAAAAAACCACTTATAAACCACAAGTTCGTGTTGGTTACAAATCCTCTTTTGGCTTAAGTACCGCTTTACGTTACCGACACGAATTTCAAGTTTATTCAGATGGTGCAGGTAACAAAACACTAACGGATGGTACTTCGGTAAGCGTTGCTGGGAAAACAGTTGAACAAGGTAAGTGGACACTGACAGGCTCTTACGATATGCGTCAGTTTGATAACGAGTACCTTGATAACGTCAAGCTGAGCTATGAGATCAACTACAACAAAAACTATGACGAAGTGCGTTTATCTGATTGGAAAGATTCTGAGTGGGATGCTGGCTTAATTGTTGGTTACCAAATGGGAGATTTCCGTCCTTACTTTGAATTGTGGAATGTCAAAGGTAAGGATGGTTCAACCACGGATGACCGCCAATTGAGAACACGCCTTGGCCTTAAATACAGCTTTTAACCCGAGTGTTATTGCCTAATTGTTGTTACAGCAAAAGAGCTGTTAATTCATTTTTATATTGTAGGTGTTAGATTACATGAAGCATATTTTCTTCAAAAGCTTGTTAGCTTCTTCTATTTTACTTGCTGTGGGCTGTAATAGTACGACGACCATGGTAGATCCATTTCCAAACAACCAAGAAACTGGTGCTGATATTCTGACTCCCGTTACGATAACGGCGAGTAGTCATGATGGTAATGTTCCAGAGCAGTTGTTTGACCAAGATATTATGACACGTTGGTCAGCAAATGGTGATGGTGAGTGGGCGATGTTGGATTACGGCTCGGTTTATGAGTTCGACGCAATTCAAGCCTCGTTCAGCAAAGGTAACGAACGCGTCAGCAAATTTGATGTTCAGTTTAGTACTGATGGTGAAAACTGGGTGACGGTTATTGAGGGTGCGCAAAGCTCTGGTCGTGCACTTGGCTTAGAGCGCTTCCAGTTTGAGCCTGCAGTAAAAGCACGCTATGTTCGTTACGTTGGCCACGGTAATAGCAAAAACCAATGGAACTCAGTTACTGAGTTAGCTGCAGTTAATTGCGGAATTAATGCCTGTCCGGCAAGTCACATCATTACTGATGACGTCGTTAACGCTGAAGCGGCTATGATTGCGCAAATGAAAGCGGAGCAAAAGGCACAAAAGGATTTACTCAAAAAGAATCGTAAAGGCGACTTTGGAGCACCAATCGTCCGTCCTTGTGAAACGACTGTGACGTGTGATCTTTCTAAAGCGATGCCTTACCCTACGTTACCGAAAGAGCCACTCGCTACAAATGCACCGGGTGAAAACTTTGACTTAACACGTTGGAAACTGACGACACCTTTCGACCATGACAAAGATGGTCGTGCTGATGATATTGATGAGTGGGACTTGGCTAACGGCTTCCAACACTCTGATATATTCTACACAGCAGATGATGGCGGAATGGTATTCAAGAGCTATGTGAAAGGCGCTCGAACTTCTGAAAACACTAAATACGCGCGAACTGAGTTACGTACCATGCTTCGTGCTGGTGATAAGTCTTACAGCACAAAAGGTGTAAATCCTAATAACTGGGTATTCAGTTCTGCACCAGTTGAAGATCAAAAAGAAGCGGGTGGTGTAGACGGTACGCTTGAAGCGACTCTGAAGATTGACCACGCAACCACAACTGGTCAGTCGCATGAAGTTGGCCGCTTTATTATCGGCCAGATTCATGACAAAGATGATGAGCCAATTCGTCTTTATTATCGTAAGCTACCAGACCAACCAACAGGTACAGTTTACTTTGCTCACGAAAAAACCAAAACTGGAACAGAGGATTACTACAGCTTAGTGGGTGATATGACTGGTGAAATCGGTGACGATGGCATCGCGCTAGGTGAAAAATTCAGCTACATCATTGATGTGAAAGGCAACACAATGACAGTTACGGTAAAACGTGATGGTAAAGATGATGTTGTTCAAGTCGTCGATATGAGTGACAGTGGCTATGACGAAGGTGGCAGATATATGTACTTTAAAGCCGGTGTCTATAACCAGAATATGTACGGTAATCCAGATGATTACGCACAAGCTACTTTCTATAAATTAAAACAATCTTTTGGTAAGTACCAAGGCTAGTTCTATCACTTATAGTTGATTGAAGTCCTTTGCCCTCAGCTTTGTAGCTGAGGGCTTTTTTCTATAGAAGAATAAAACAGCTCAAATATTATTTTAATTGACATAGATAAATTAATTTAAAAATTTATCACTATAGATAGGTAATAATTATTGATTGCTTTTATCTTCTGACAATGTTTATTTTTAAGTGCGAATGTATATTAGAGTAGTTTAATTGGTTAAATTTAAAATAACTCAGCGTTAGGGTAGATAAATATCTCATGAAACTATAGAAGCTGTTTTTAAGCTGCCTAAGTGGAGGTTGATTTATATATTTATCGTAGAAGGAAACACTATGCGTGAAGCGAGTTGAATTGTGGTGTTCTAAAAGAAGAGGCCACGAGAAAATAAATTTCCCGTGGCGGCAGTATGAGCTTTGTTCGTTGCTTTAGAGCATAGTAGCAAGCCTATTGCTAAGAGATTGAAATGACTATTGATGAAGAGTGCTCAAAGCACTAAAGCTCACATCAAAGATTTCTCCTCGATATGCATTATCAGGTTTAAACTGAGGGTAAATTCCGGCTTTGAAGTAAAACGCAATATCAGGCGACGCCCATCTTTCAGTAAGAGTATAGGACTTGTTGTTAGCGGTGTCTGAGTATGCTTCTCCCCACTTCAGTGTGTGCGAGACCATATTACTGCCATCTGCATCGTAGGTGGCTAAAAACAGTCCTTCCTTATCGGCACGGATCGTATATTGCCAGTCTTCGTTTACCGCGTAGGTACCAAGCTTAACACTGAATGCGTTGCAATCAGTACAGTCTTTGTTGTTATCAAGTTTGTAGTTATCGTTCAGAATAACTCGGACTGGCTTATTGTCACCTTCCCAAAGTAGCTTCACGAGTGCTTGGCTGATTTTCCAACCATGTATCTGGCCTACCACGACTTTTGGTAATTGACCGTCGATTTTAGGGTATTCGTTAATTCTTAGTGTTGCGTTTAGCGTATGCGAAGTTGCACCGGTACGACTATCTTCAATATACCAACTTGTCTCTTCATCGCTGGTGCTGCAATCCGGGGAGTTAGTACTGATGTAGAGCTCTCGCAATTCTGAACGGATGTAACTGGAGTTGGCCGTTGACGTGCCGTAACCCATATCGGCGCGGAAATGCATGCTACCGTCAATAACATTGAAGTATGATAAATCAATCTCGCGTTGGTAAACGCTCTCTTCGTTAGACAGAAGATCTTTACTTGAATTACAACGCTCAGGCTCTAATTCAGCCGCGCTGTCACCGCCAAAACCATACCAATCATTTTTGCTTGTAGGAATGGTTAATTTCCAATCGTCAATATTCCAGGCTATTGAATCAGTATGGTCAGTTTTGGTTAGTCCTAACTGCTTAAATTGTACCTTTGCTTCACCGTTTTCAAACTGGTTATAAACTCCGGCTTTAAAGTAGCTCAGGAGGTGCTGCCAGTAGGATACATCTACATTTACCTTTTGTTCATCGTTCACTTTAATGGTTAATGTGTTTTCTCCGATTTTTACTTCGAATCGCGTGAATGCGTTGAGATCGGCTTTTCCTAAGTCATAACGATCATATGATGTTGCATAACAATCTGATGCGCTAGAAGGTAGACTGCAATCTATGGCATTGTTCTTTACTACCGCCCAGTAATGACCAGTGATACTGTTTCGTTCTTGTTCCCAAACGATTCGTAACAAAGGGTGTGGGATAGCACCTGTACCAGAAGTATCTGTGCCTTTGTTATGAATTTGCAGGAAAGTGACTTCATCATGGTTTGCAGGGGAGCTAGCCATTGCAAGGTTAATCTCTGGTAATCGAACATCTGCATACAAAGTTCTAAAGACGCCTTGTTCTGAAATGTTGAAGTTTTCTCGCTCACGAACTTCTGAGCGCATTTTGTAGTTCGACATTTTAAAGACAAGGTAATTGGAATCCTTTTCTGCGTAAAAGTGGTCACTCTTATAATCCGAGAATGCTCCATTTTTGACGTCACTGGTTTTATTTCCCTCCTTCCCATTGGGATCTGATACTTGTAAATCTGAATTACTCAATATGTTTTGAAATTTTGCTATTGAGTATGGTGCTACATGCTCTTGGTGCGGAATATTTGGTTTATCATCTTGGCTTGTAGGGGCGGTATTTCCTCCACACCCTATTAATCCAAGCCCAGAGAAGCTTATTAGAAGCAATTTAGTTGATTTTATAAACACAGTAGTACGTCTCTTACACTATTTAATATTTGTAATACAATATCATTTTAGTGTTGTTGGGGAGTATTTTAGTCATAAGTTAAATAGTAAAAGTGTTAATTAAATCTCAGAAGAGTTCTATATCTATAAGTGGTGTCTTTGATAAGGCGTAAGGCTAAGTTATGTCTGTTTTTCCTAAGAGTTATTAACGGTTTTACTATGATTAAACGCTAATTGATAAGCTCATGTAGAGTCATGTAAACAATCAAAAAAAGCCGAACATGACGTCCGGCTTTGAATTAGTTCCCGATTTTTACATTAATTTTTAGTGACTAGCTAAAGATTAAATTTGTGCGAATGCGCCTTCCCAAGTGTAAGCCACACCGTCGAACTCAACGCGATGTGCCGCGTTTTGCTTGTCTTCGTCTAGGTTGCAGATAGCGAAGTGGTAAGCGTTGCCTGTGGTGGTTTGCAGACGAATCACGGTACCCACTTCGTTGTTGCCAACGACGGTTACTGACTCTACTAGGCCACGAGCGCCAACCGATGCTTCGATAGACTCGTTGAAGTAACCGTGTGTCTCTAATACAGAAGCAAACACGTGGTTCTGACCAGATTGACGTAGGATCAGTGCTGGCTCGCTCTTCAAGTTGAAGTCTGGATCATTTGCGCCAGTGCGAGTGAAGAACACTTTGCCGCCGTTTGTTGCGCTTGTGATTAGCGAGTAGTAGCTGTTGTCGTGCAACCAACTTACCAGTGAGCTGCCTTCAACTTGGCCTGAACCCACATTCCATAGATGCTGGTAGCCGTTGTCTTCGCCCATTGGACGCAGCGTGCTTTCTACGTCGTATTCAAAATCCGTACGGATGATTTGACCAGAGTAGTGCACTGGCAGATCGTATTGGTGCGCTTGATCTGCTTCGATGCGGTAAACATCAATCACAAGTGGTTTTTCGAATTCTGGCAATTCAGCAAGAATGATGCTGCGCTGCATGTCTACACCGTTGTAGTAACCAGAAATACGACCGCTCATGCCTTGCAGTTTTTCGTCATCAGCTTTGAAGAAGTGCTTAGAACCGAACTTGGTTTCTGCTAGCGCTGTGTCGAAGTTGTTTTGTGTCTTTTGGCCAACCGTTACTGTGTTGTGCGCGACGGTCTGCTTACAGTAAGACTTGTTCTCTGGGATGTAACGACCGCCAAATTTAGGCTCAACGTTTACCCAGCGACCAAAGCCGTAATCGTGCAGCACTTCATGACCGCGGTTAAACACGCTCAGGTGCAGACCATCGTAGTGACCGTGGTCTAGCGCTGAGTGGTATTGGTGATCGCTGCCGTGTTGACCAAACCAGATAAGCGCCATTGTATCTGCGGTATTGGGGTCGTCGTCTTGTTCGTCACGGTGACGAAGAATGCTTACGCCACCTTTTTCGCCTTCAGGGCCGTCTGTTACGAATAGGCTTCCCCAGTTGAATGGTTTGATGTTGTCTGTTGCTGCAACCGCGTCAGACAATGTTTTGCCTGAGATATGAACCCAAACGTCTTGTTGGTGGTCTGCCATGCCAAGTAACGTTTCAGACTGCTCGTAACGGTGGAAACATACTGACGTTGCCATGATTACGCCTTCATCATTGATCGAAATCGTCTTCGATGAATCGTTCAGTGCTGGCAAAGTACCATCTGGGAATGCCGTCTTAAATACCGCGTAAGACGTGGTCTTGATGACCGAGTCGTTGAATTCGTAAATACCAAGCTCAGGCTGACGACGTTCAATCGCTTCTGCGAATAGGTAGATTGGACGCAGCGAGAAACGGTGGTAGTAAGGACCTTCCATGTAGTAGCCATCTGGCGAGAACAGTTGGTCTAACTGAGCTAGGAAGCCGCCGCTCACTTTGTCCAGTTTCAAGCCGTAAAGCGCTTTGTCTACTGCATCTTGATCGTTGATTGCGTAACCACAGATACCTACTGCTGCTACCGCCCACAGACCGTGGTTGTGTACGATGTCGAAGTCGTGACCGTAAGTGACTACGAACAGCTCAATCATTTGTTTGAACAGGTCGTTTTCAATCAGTGTTTTTTGCTCTTCTTCCAACGTGTGGTAAATGCAGCTGTACGCACAAGAGGCGTATAGCATCCACATGTTCTCGTTAAGAGTTTGGTGGAAGATCTTACCCGGAGGGTTAGAGTCGCGGCTGGTGTTGCTCTCTAGCGTCGGGTAAACCTTCGCGTAAGCCGTTAGCATGTCCACGATGTAATCACGGTATTTCTGTTCGCCAGTGATAAGGAATAGGCGACCCGCTAGATCAATGTGGATGTAGTTTTGCTTGTGACGGTTATGCTCGTAGCCGCCGCCTTCGCCGTGACCTGGAACTTCAATACCCACCTCGGCCATGTAAGCGTCAGTTTGTTTGATGTCACGTGCGAGTGCATTTCCTAATAGGCTATCCGTGCCAAGTGCTTTGCTTAGTTCTGCCGCTTCTTCAAAGTTCATTAATAGCGGTTGGTAAGACTGGGTTTGGTAGCTCATTATTATTTCTCCTGCCCGAATGCGTTTACTTCTAGAGAGTAGAAGCCATTCCAGCTGTAGGTTTTACCGTTCAATTCTACTTGGTGTGGGGTTTGGTCGTCAGCGCCTAGCACATTGCTGATCATCACAGTAACCAGTGATTTTTCAGTCGTGATTTCTACGATGCTGCCAACGGCGTTGTAACCCACGACGCGGATATCTTTCACCTGACCACGTGCATTCACCGACTGCTCAAACTCTTCGTTGAAGTAGCCGTGTGTTTCTAGCACAGAAGCAAATAGCGTCGATTCGCCCTTGCTGCGTAGAATGAATGCTGGTTCGCTACGTAGGTTAAAGCTTGGGTCATTGGCGCCAGTGCGAGTGAAGATCACTTCATTGTCGCGCGTGTTCTCATCGACAATAGCTTTCGCGCTGCTGCTTGTGCCTAACCAAGTGTAGTAGGTGTTGTTTTGTAGCCAGCTAACCAACGCCGTATCTTGCACTTTGCCGCTTGCTACTTTCCAAAGGTGTTGATAACCGAAATCATCGCCAAGCGTGCTCAGTTCACCAAAGCTTTGGTAATCAAAGTTAGTACGTACGATTTGACCATCGTATTGATGAGAGTAGTCGTACTGATGTTCGCCTTCACCTTCGATGCGGTAAAGGTCTAGCAGTAGCGGTGCTTCAAGCTCATCGAGGTTAAGCATGAACACACTGCGCTGCATGTCTGTATTCGGGTAATGGTCGTTCGCAAACGCACTCATACCGTTGATTTCAGTGCCTTCTACTTTGAAGAAGTGAGGCAAACCGTGCACTGAATCAGCGCGGTCTACATCGAAACCATTCTGACATTGCTCATCAATCGTTACCGCGTTGTGCGCGATAGTTTGACGTGCGTACGATTTGTTTTCGTCTAGGTAACGACCGCCAAATTTAGGCTCTACGTTTACCCAGCGACAGAAGCCGTATTCACGCAGCACTTCTTGACCACGGTTGAAGAAGGTAATGCCAAGCGTATCGAAGTTACCATGTCCCATGCCGTGTTGACCGTAGTTCATCACAAGCTGTGACACATCACCGGTTTTATCCTGCATACGGATAAAGCCTTGTGCACCGTTGTTACCAGTTGGACCTTCGTTAAGCTCCACACTCGGCCAGAAAGGCATGCCGATTTCACGGTCTGCGATGGCTTTATCGTAGGCTTGAGAAAGCTCTAGACCACATGGGTGCATCCAAACGGCGTTTTGAATCTTCGCCATGCCTAGGATGTTGTCATCCATACCGTAGTGTTTGCTGTAAACGCTCACTGCAACTTGAACACCCATGTCGGTAATGCTCATGGTACGAGATGCGTCGTTTAGGGCAGGGAACTCACCATTCGGGTAAGCCGTTGCCAGCATCGCTTGTACAGTGTTGCCAATCACTTTGTCTTTGTAGCTGTAGATGTCTACTTCAGGCATGTGACGGTGTACTACTTCTGCAAATACACAAGTTGGACGAATCGCATAACGATGGTAGTACGGACCTTCCATGTAGTAACCAGAAGGGGCGAACAGTTGCGAGATTTGCGCTAGGAAGCCACCGGTATCATCACGGTCTTGACCGTATACCGACATCTCTAGATATTCAGGTTTGCCAATGGCTAGGCCACAAATACCAACGGCCGCCACTGCCCAGATACCGTGGTTGTGAATGCGGTCGAAATCGTGCGCGTATTTCACTGTGAACATGTCTAGCATTGGTTCGAAAATGCGCTTAACAACGGCTGTGCGCTCTTCTTCTGTCATCACTGATGCCACGCAAGAGTAAGCAAGGCTAGTAAACATTAACCAACAGTGTTCATTAAGGATCTGGTGGAAAAGACGACCTGTTGGGTTAGTGTTTTTCTGTACGTGGAAATCAAAAGTGAGGTACTTCTCTGCGTAAATAGCGAGAAGATCTTTGACGAACTGCGCGTACTTTTCTTCTTGAGTGATCAAGAACAAACGACCCGCTAAGTTCATGTAGGTATAGTTTTGTTTGTGGCGGTTGTGCTCGTAGCCACCCGCTTCGCCGTGACCTGGTACGTCTAGAGGCAGACGCATAAAGGCTTCAAGTTCCTTGCGATTCGCTTCAATGGATTTGCCCATTAAGCTCGGCTTTCCGACTTCCTTTCTTAGTAGTTCGACTTCTGCTTCAGTCAACAAAATCGGTTGTGTAGTCATTTCTTTACCACCCTCAGATGAAGTGTGTTGTTTTCTTAAACTTTCTATAAAGTAATACAATATTAAGTTTTGGTGTAGTTTTTGTGGCAAAAAGGGAGAGTGAAATCACGCGAATTTAGCTAACTTATTGATTTATATTGTTGTGGTAATCCTTGTTGTGGCTGATGTTTCGGCGTTATCAATCGTTAAGTGGAATGCTTTAACGAGCACCGTTTGATGAATATCACATATTTTTAGATATATTGTATGACAATTAAAATAGATCGGATATGCTCGTTACCAATTCGACAGCAGACCCTTTCGCTTCGCGTTTCACTTTTATCAATACGACGCTTTTTTAAGAGAACCTTTTAATAAAAGCATGGTTAAGAATGAAGTGCCGTAGGGTTCGCTTTAATAGAGACTTTTTAGGAGTATGACGATGAATTCTTTCTTTGTATTAGATGAGAACCCGTGGGAAGAGCTAGGCGGCGGTATCAAACGTAAAATTGTTGCTTACACAGATGACCTAATGGCGGTTCACCTATGTTTCGACAAAGGTGCGATTGGCGCTCCGCATACTCACGAAATCCATGATCAAATCGGCTACGTAGTACGTGGCAGCTTTGAAGCAGAAATCGAAGGCGAGAAGAAAGTACTTAAAGAAGGCGACGCATACTTTGCTCGTAAGCACATGATGCACGGTGCGGTTGCACTAGAGCAAGACAGCATTCTTCTAGACATCTTCAACCCAGCTCGTGAAGACTTCTTAAAATAATCTATAGCGCAACCTCAGTTGCTAAGGTGACAACATGAAATCATTAAACATCGCGGTCATTGGCGAATGTATGGTTGAGCTACAGAAAAAGGAAGGTCAGCTAAAGCAGTCATTCGGTGGTGATACGTTGAATACCGCACTGTATTTATCTCGTTTGACCAAAGCTCACGATATTAAAACCAGCTATGTAACGGCTCTGGGTAACGATCCTTTTAGCCAAGAAATGCTATCAGCATGGCAAGAAGAGGGCATCGATACTAGTCTGGTTCTTTCCGTTAAAGAAAAGCAACCAGGTATTTACTACATCGAAACCGATGAAACTGGAGAACGTTACTTCCACTACTGGCGTAACGAAGCGGCCGCTAAGTTCCTATTCGAGCAAAATGAGTCTCCGCAATTAGTCGACAAACTTTACTCGTACGATGCGGTTTACTTGAGCGGTATTACATTAGCGATCCTTACTGAAGAAGGTAAGACGCAACTGTTTGGCTTCCTTGAGCGCTTCAAGGCACAAGGTGGTAAGGTTATTTTCGATAACAACTACCGTCCTAAATTGTGGGAAAGCCGCGAGAATGCCATGTCTTGGTACCTTAAGATCCTTAAGCACACAGATATCGCACTGCTCACATTTGAAGATGAGCAAATGCTTTACGGTGATGAGCATTTAGAACAGTGCATCGAGAGAACCTCTGCACTGGGCGTGGATGAAATCATCATCAAACGTGGTAGCAAAGATTGCTTAGTTGTCGCGAATGGCGAAGCGCAATACGTGGCGCCAAACAAAGTCGACAACGTGATTGATACAACAGCGGCTGGTGATTCTTTCAGTGCGGGCTTCTTGGCGAAGCGTTTGACTGGCGGCAATGCAGCGGAATCGGCTTACTCTGGCCACTGTATGGCTGGCGCGGTAATTCAACATAAAGGTGCCATCATTCCACGTGAAGTGATGCCAGATCTTCCTTTGTAATTCTTTTGCGGAGCGTTGAGTAATCGGCGCTCCGCAGTGATTTATTGAACTCAAGTTAACGACGACGAGTACACTCTTATGACGACATTAAACGAACAATTAGCAAACCTAAAAGTAATTCCTGTTATTGCCATCAACAAAGCAGAAGATGCGATTCCACTGGGCCGCACTTTGGTTGAAAACGGTATGCCTTGCGCTGAAATCACGTTCCGCACAGAGTGTGCTGCAGAAGCGATTCGTGCTATGCGCGCTGAGTTCCCAGAAATGCTGATCGGTGCAGGTACGATCCTAACTAACGAGCAAGTTGACCAAGCGATCGAAGCTGGTGTGGACTTTATCGTAAGCCCTGGCTTTAACCCTCGCACGGTTCAATACTGCCTAGACAAAGGTGTGGCTATCGTACCTGGCGTAAACAACCCAAGCCTTGTTGAGCAAGCGATGGAAATGGGTCTGCGTACACTTAAGTTCTTCCCTGCTGAGCCATCTGGCGGCGTTGGTATGCTTAAAGCATTAACGGCGGTTTACCCAGTGAAATTCATGCCAACAGGTGGCGTGAGCCTAGGTAACGTAGACGAGTACCTGTCTATCCCTTCAGTACTGGCATGTGGCGGCACTTGGATGGTGCCAACAAAACTTATCGATGAAGGTAAGTGGGATGAACTAGGGACACTGGTTCGCGACGCAGTAGCTCACGTAGCATAAGTGTCGTAACACCCCGATAAAACTAGCGAAAGAATGAAAAGCGAGCCTCAGTGCTCGCTTTTTTGTGTTTGAAAGTTTGAAAGAGGCGAGAGTTAAGAATCGCATTCATATAAATCCTACTTTCTATCAAATTTTTTCGAAACATCTCATTACGTTTCCTTCAAAGAAATGCCGCGCATTTTTGATCTTCAGACAAAGCGCGAAGAAGAAAAATATTCCATACTCTAATAAATTTCAATTAGACAATTTGTATTACAATATATTGAGGTGTTCTGAATGGCAATTATCTCCTAGAAAGCCATTGGTCTAAGAAAGTAAGGGGTTTGACGTATTTTTTTCGTTGAATAACTTATGCTTTAGATCACAATTAAAACTTATTGTAGTACAAATAGAGTTATGAGGAGAGTAGTCTAGACGTTAGAAAATGATCAAACTTGAAAGGCTGAAAAAATGACTATTGATACTCTTGTTGTTCTTGCCTACTTCTTCTTCTTAGTTGCAATTGGTTGGATGTTCCGTAAGTTCACTACCTCGACCAGTGACTACTTCCGAGGGGGCGGTAAGATGTTATGGTGGATGGTAGGTGCTACCGCCTTCATGACGCAATTTTCAGCATGGACGTTTACAGGTGCCGCAGGACGCGCGTTCAACGACGGTTTCGTTGTTGTAATCCTATTCTTAGCCAACGCATTTGGCTACTTTATGAACTACCTCTATTTTGCTCCAAAGTTCCGCCAACTACGTGTAGTGACGGCGATTGAAGCAATTCGTCAACGTTTTGGTAAGACTTCAGAGCAGTTCTTCACTTGGGCTGGTATGCCAGACAGCTTGATCTCGGCCGGTATTTGGTTGAATGGTCTTGCGATTTTCGTGGCAGCGGTCTTCAACATTCCTATGGAAGCGACCATCATCGTTACGGGCTTAGTGCTAATGCTAATGGCGGTAACAGGCGGCTCTTGGGCGGTTGTTGCATCTGACTTTATGCAGATGCTGGTTATCATGGCAGTGACGATCACTTGTGCGGTGGCGGCATACTTCCATGGTGGCGGTATTGGCAACATCGTGTCGAACTTCCACGGCGACTTCATGCTGGGTAACAACCTGAACTACTTCAGTATCTTTATCCTTTGGGTTGTCTTCATCTTTGTTAAACAGTTCGGTGTCATGAACAACAGCATCAACGCTTACCGCTACTTATGTGCAAAAGACAGTGAAAACGCACGTAAAGCTGCAGGTCTTGCATGTGTGCTGATGATTGTTGGTCCTATCATCTGGTTCCTACCACCTTGGTACGTTGCGGCATTTATGCCTGATTTCGCAGAGCAATACGGCTCAGTAGGTGGTGATGCAGCATACCTAGCATTCGTACAAAACGTAATGCCAGCAGGTATGGTGGGTCTTCTGATGTCAGCAATGTTTGCGGCGACCATGTCTTCAATGGACTCTGGTCTTAACCGTAACGCGGGCATCTTTGTGATGAACTTCTACAGCCCGATTGTGCGTCCACAAGCGTCGCAAAAAGAACTGGTTATCGTGAGTAAAGCAACGACTATCGTGATGGGCTTCATCATCATTGGTATCGGTCTATTCATTAACTCACTACGTCACTTGAGCCTGTTCGATATCGTACTGAACGTCGGTGCATTAATTGGCTTCCCAATGCTGATTCCTGTACTACTTGGTATGTGGATTCGTAAGACGCCGGATTGGGCTGGTTGGGCAACACTGGTTGTTGGTGGCTTTGTTTCTTACATCTTCGGTATCTCACTACAAGCAGAAGATGTAGAGCGCCTATTCGGTCTAGAGCAAGCGTTTACAGGACGTGAGTGGGCAGATCTGAAAGTTGGCTTGAGCTTAGCGGCACACGTTATCTTCACCGGTGGTTTCTTCTTGCTGACAACGCGCTTCTACAAAGGTCTATCACCTGAACGTGAGAAAGAAGTGGACCAATTGTTCGAGAACTGGAATACGCCACTTGTGGCTGACAGCGAAGAGCAGCAGAACCTAGATACAAAACAGCGCGGCATGCTTGGTAAGCTTATCAGCGTAGCGGGCTTCGGTATCCTAGCTATGGCTCTAATTCCAAATGAATCATCTGGTCGACTACTGTTTATCTTGTGTGGTGCGATTGTTCTCTCGGTGGGTGTTCTATTGGTGAACGCAGCCCGAGGGCCTAAAAGCCCAAAGTTAGCTAACGCGAAAAGCTAACCAAAGTTAAAGACTCTCAATGAAAAATCCCGCGGTGTTAAAGCCGTGGGATTTTTTGATCAAGCTGACTGAGAAAGCGTGGCGCATCGTTTGTTGTTATTCGTTGTATTGGGGAACTCCCAATAAGTTGCGACTATATTCACATTAGAGTCGTCAGCCTAAAGCGAAAAAGCAATCTAACTTTCTTTGCATGCCGTGTTTACACTTTACACCCCAAACCTGATGCTTTGTCTATTTAAATAAATATGTGTGCCTTCTTAGCAAAGAAAAAGCATTAAATCAGACGTAGCTTTAATGAGGCGTACGCCAGAAATAGGAGAGAGGTTTTGAAGTGTGAGTGGAAAATATATAAGAGAATTGGAAGAGGCTGCCCTGCAAAACTTTAAAGGAGTGGCTAGGGTATCAAGGAGTGATGAGCGTTTGGGAAAAACAAAAAAGCCCAGCTACATTGGTTGCTGGGCTTATAGTTGCAACTGAGTGTGACTAAGCTTCTAGCTCTGCAAAGTAGTCGAAGATGACTGGAACGTCATTTTGACCAAGGCCTTTATCAACTGCCGCTTGTAGACTCTTAGAAGTGCCCTCTGCAATTAGGGAAGTTGTACCAAGCTCTTCGCATAGAGCAAGGAAGTAACCGAGGTCTTTGTTTGCGTTTGCGACAGAGAAGCCTAGTTTTTCTTCGCCATCTACGGCGTAAAACTTACAGAATTGCATAAATGGTGAGTTTGATGGTCCTGCAGACATGATGTCGAATAATTGTTGACCATCAACACCAGCACGTTTAGCAACAGCAAATGCCTGAGACATGGTTGCTACGGTTGTCATACCCATAAAGTTATTCACAAGCTTAGTTACGTGACCAGAGCCTAGTGCGCCAAGGTGGAATACGTTTTCACCTTGATCGTCCAGTACGGGCTTAACCTTATTGAATGTTTCGACGTCGCCTGCGGCCATGATGTTCAGTAAACCATCTTTTGCGTGGGCAGGTGTACGACCTAGAGGCGCATCAATCATACCAGCCCCTTTCTTAGCAAGGTCAGCGCCAATCTTCTTCGTTGAAGCTGGAATAGATGTACCGAAGTCGATGAGTGTTTTACCTTCTGACATGCCAGCTAGAACACCAGTGTCTCCGTAAACAACTTTTTCGACAACTTCAGATGTTGTTAGGCACAGCATCACGATATCACTTTTCTCTGCTAGCTCTTTACCTGAAGAAGCTTCAGAAGCGTTTCCACGAGCTAGTACTGCGTCAACAGCATCTTTATTGAGGTCCATTACAGCAACTTCGTAACCACGTTTCTGTAGGTTTTCAACCATGTTTCCGCCCATCAAGCCTAGGCCGATGAAACCAATGATAGGTTTAGTCATTTTAACTCCAAAAATACTATTGTATGATTATATTGCTTGTTAGTAATCATAATGACTATTGTGGCTTTTGCAATTGAAAATTATGAGCATAGCGGGCTTGGGATGAATTTTTTCTAAAAGTGAGATGTAAGTAAGGTTTGTGGGGGTTTTATTCATCAGTGTATATAAGAAAAGCGGATTCATCACGCTTCCATTTTATCGTGAACAAATCCTTTAGGAGGCTTAAATAACGTAAAAATAAGATTTATTGTAATACAAGTGATTTTGTTTCAGCTAGAGGAATACTGTCTATACCAAAAATGGGTGAAACGTTCCAGATGGGGTGAAAGGCGAGGTGGTATAAGGATAAGCCGCAGTACAAACATACTGCGGCCGTTATCAAATCAGTACTAAAGCGTACTTACTGATAGGTAAAAAGACTTATTGGTACTAAATGCCTAAAGCTTGACCACCACCAATTTGCAGTGTTTCTGCGGTAATGAATGATGCATCTTTACTTACCAGAAAAGAGATAGCAGAGGCGACTTCCTCTGGCTGGCCTAGGCGTCCAAGCATAATACTGTCTGCCCAAGAAGCAAATACTTCAGGCTTGGTTGCTTTGATTTGAGCATGGAATGGTGTATCGATAGTGCCAGGAGATACTGCATTGACACGAATTCCAGCCGGAGCTAACTCTTTAGCTAAAGCGCGAGTTAATGTATGAACGGCGGCTTTTGATGTACCGTAAATACCTGCACCTGGACCACCTGCATTCCAAGCAGCGTTTGAAGTGAAGTTGATAATTGATGCATTATCAGACTTTCTTAGAAATGGAATCGCTGCGCGTGATACGAAGAATGCACTATCGAGGTTTAAAGCCATGACTTTACGGAAAAAATCAGTTTCCATACCTTCAATAGGACTACGACCACCAAGACCACCTGCGTTATTAACGACAACATCGATTTTGCCGTATTTTTCACCAATAGCATTGATGTTTTCATCGACGGCATGTTCATCTGTAACGTCAAAACCGTAGTATTCAGCCTCAATTCCTGCGTTATGTAGTTTGGAGATACACTCCGAACCTTTTTCATCTTCAATGCCGTTTAGAATGACCGTGTATCCATCCTGACCAAGACGCTTTGCTACTTGGAAGCCGATACCGCCAGTAGCACCAGAAATAAATGCAATTTTAGTAGACATAATGGTGTTC
Source organism: Vibrio sp. Vb0598 (assembly GCF_033338935.1). Taxonomy (NCBI): domain Bacteria; kingdom Pseudomonadati; phylum Pseudomonadota; class Gammaproteobacteria; order Vibrionales; family Vibrionaceae; genus Vibrio; species Vibrio sp. Vb0598. The sequence continues at coordinate 317,261 of NZ_JAWOTP010000002.1, forward strand.
TCTCATGTTTGTAGAGTTGGAAAGGATTTTTATTTAACATAGAGTATTATTGTAATACAAATAGTTTTAATAAACAGAGAAACACCAACAATGAGAAGTCGATCACGTACTTTCTTTAGATGCTGACTCATCCAGTGGCATATATCGACTTTACGGTCGTGCATGATTTGTATCTAGTCAGGATAATCGGGATATATAAACAATTGAGCTTATAGCTGCGGGCTTAGCTCGTTGGGCCGAGGTTTGTTGCAAGTAGAAAGAAAGCCGATTAACGGTGGGTCTTTGTTGCCAAACTTATGATTTCATTTAGGCTTGCCAAGTGATGGTTGGATAACTTTGTCGAGAGGTTGAGTTTTAAGCGGTTAGGGAACCTTTTTAGGATCTTAAGTCTTTCAAGGTCATTCTGAATAGCGAGGAACGAGCGTGATTTAGAATCTCTTGCCCGAGCACGCTGTTATGATATATGACGCCGTTTCGCCAAGCGTTATTTATCACCATTGTTCTGAAGAGTCGAGTTAGGACCTATTGGATAATGATTTTGACTAAGCTGAGATAAAAATGCCCGCTAAATCAGCGGGCACTTTTGTTTGCGTCATTAATGATGCATGTGTTTTTCCATGTGGCCTTGTTTCTCAACCGCCATTTCCACTTCAACCTTACCTGCGTTTTTAAAGGTTAATGTCATAGGGAAGCGGTCACCCTCTTTAAGAGTTTGTGTTGGGTTAAAAATCATTAAATGGAAGCTGCCTGGTTTAAACAACACAGATTCATTGGCTGGAACGCGCACTTCGTCAATCTTAATCATTTTCATCACACCATCTTCTTTCTTATGCGTGTGAATTTCGACATGCCCTGCGATTGGGCTTTCTGCTGCGATCAATGCATCTTCACTGTCACCGTGGTTGGTTAATTGAAAAAAACCACCGATAACAGGTGCGTTTGGTGGCGCTTCGCGGCTCCATGGATGGTCGATATGAATTTTTCCTGCTTCATAATCGTGCGCTAAACTCAGTGGGCTAGCGATGACAGCAATAAGCGCGATAGCGGCGGTTTTAAATGATTTAAGCATGTGTTTTTCCTTTTGAATGAATAGCTTCTCTGAATGGACAACAAACAGAGTCATCGTTATTTTTGAATAAAGTTGTTAATGATTAGATGCCTGTTAGGCAGGAAAAACACTCGGCGGAGAGTGCTTAGGCGCGATGTGTTTGTAAACGAGCTTATCGCATTTTGAAAAGTGATAAGTCGTCAGTGCACACTTTACTCGGCGCAGCCAATGGATGGTTGTCAGGTAAAGCCCAATCGCAACCAAAAGAAAGAATTGAACAGCTTGAAGAAGCGGGCATTCAAACTGAAAGCCGTCGTGTAAGTTAAGATCTTGGATGAGCTTAGAAGAAGATTGAGCGTTAGCCTCAATCAACGTATTGATATCCACCCATTTGAAACCATCTGCGGTACACAGTAAAACCTTTTCACTTTGGACTTTGTTGAGCCAAGTTGTGCTGTGAACTTGTGTAGGGTTAAGAGCGGCTGTGGACGCTAAATACAACTGAAACAACACCGCGATAATAACCGCAATAGCGTGCAAGCGATGGTGTTTGTGCTGTATTAGAGTGTTTTCCATACAATTGAGTGCTTATCTTCTTCGGCGCGGGATACTAACAAATTAACCAAACAATGTAATTATCAGTTTACTAAAAGGTGATGCAAGTGTGCGTTATTTGTTTTATTGTCTATTTTTAACGCTTTAATGTCTTGATTCGGCTGACATTCACAACCTCCAATTCAACTTGTCAGTCTTGCCTAGTCGCTTTTGAAGATACCGAATTAATCTCTCTTATATGTTACTGAAGCTTCGGTTAGTGGGTGTCGTGGTGGTGTTTTTACATGCTAGATTTGGCTGATATCGATTCAAAATGCCCACCGAATCTTCACTTGTTTTCCATTAACGGAATTATGACAGTAATTTAATAAAGGATACGGTATTCTGCGCTCCTTTGTACATGCCAGAAACGTCCGTCCTACTTAGTAGGAGGGGCGATTAATCTTAAGAAATTTCTCAAATGAAATACGAACAACAGATTGGATATCGATACCCTAAAGGTCGATTTGCCATGGTGAGTGTATACGCATTCACTGGTGCTGCGATTTTAGCATCGACTATTTTTTCTCTATTGCTATTTTTGTCTATCGACGAAAATCCGATGATGCAAACCTTATTTGGTGGTTTAGCGATCATTTTTGAAGCGGGTAAATTTTACGCTTGGTATGAATACGGTGAGCGCCGAGCCCATCGCAACTACACAGGAGCAGCAACCGCTCTCGTGTTTTATTTAGTCTTAGCTGCGATTTCCATTGGCGGTAGTATTGGTGGCATTAATAGTGCAACCAATAGTGCACAAAGTCATATTTCGGTAGAGCAGGCGAAAGTGGAAGCGTTTAATCGTCAGATTGCGGCAATCGATAAGCAGATTGAGCTCAACAATATGGCAGCGCAGAAATACATCGAGATGGAGCGTATCGCGACTGGTGTAACTCGCATTCAGGATCAAAACAAAACCTTACGTGAAGAGCAGCAACGCTTGGCTATGGAGCGTGATAGTTTACCGCCAGTCACGCAAGGATCAGTGATTGGTTTAATTGATAGTCTAGCTAACGCATTTGGTACCACCTCTCAGCAAGCTCAGCTTGGCTTGGTTATATTTCTTTCGATTCTGTTGGACTTCTTTGCTGCATTTTTTGTTGGCTTGATTGGTGAAGAGCAACGGTTCCGATATTTCTATCGCAGAAATGAGGGCATGATATTGAAAACAGTTCGCGATATAGACCCAGCGCCTGCGGGTTATCTTCCTCATATAAAAGAGGAAGAAGAGCAAGAAATACCAGTAGCGCCGGAGCCAGAAGAACCAAAGGAACCGAAAACCTTGTTAGAGCAAGTTAGCGATGCACTTAAAACGCATCAAATTACGTGCACCAAAAAAGCCGTTGCTAAACAGTTTAGGCTGTCTGCGGAAGAGGTAGACAAGGTATTTGAAGAATTGGCAGAGCTCGGTTTAGTGGGGAAAAAAGCCAACCACCATTATCATTGGATAGGTGAAGCAGAGACCGCATAATTGGTTATCTATTAAAGTTCGGAAAGAGCGTCAATCGGCGCTCTTTTTTTTGGGAGGGGGGGAGTTTCGCTATTAAAGTTAACTACAAGAAAGCGTATCAATCTTTATTGAGCTTTTTGGTTACGTCTTTCACCGTTTTCTTCTCTTTTTCCGGTGTCATTGCATCAACGGCTTTACCCGCCATCCCTTCATCTGGCAATTTGTCTTTTCCTGCATCAACTGCGGTATCTTTCAGTGCCTCTTTAGGCGTACAGCGACCCCCAACACCAACCACGGCTTTTGTCGCAGCGGCTTTAGCTGCCTTTTCTGCATCGCAGTCAGGATCCATAACGCTAGCTAAGCTCGTGGCTGAACCAAAAAACAAGATTAACAAAATGAGGTTGCGTTTTTTCATATTCGTCACCAATGTTGTGAAACATAGGTAAAGTGTAACGGAGAGAAAAGGCTTTGGCTGAGAATTTGTTGGTTTGAGCTTGGGAAGCAAAGTAAGGTGAAAAGAAAAAGTGCCACCGAAGTGACACTTTTTCTTAAGCGTAGAAGGGATTAGTTGTCGTAAACGTCTAACTCCACTTCACGGGCAATATTTTGGTCGTTAATGATCACACCTTCGACTTCGACACGAGCACCATTTAGGTTAAGTTCTTCAATGCCTTGGAAGCGTGTTTGTGCATCAATCACAACGGTGGTGTTACTTAGTACTTGATCAGCATCATTCTCACAATGCTCGATTTCAAATGTTCTTGCTTCAGCATCGTAGTTTGATACGTATCCTTCACATTCAAATTCTTTACCTTGCCATTGGTTGTTATCGTCAAAGTCTGGTTGCTCAAACTCAATAACGGTAGCGATGCGTTTGCCATTTTTCACGACAGACGTTACTTCCACTTCTTGGCCTTGTTTTAGGTTCGCTTTGCTGCCATCTTCAAATCGTGTTGCGTTATCGATGAAGAATGCACCTCGGTAGTTTAGTGAGAACTCACTGTAGTCATTTGCAACCCATGTGACGATGCCTTCCACATCGCTGTCATTGCTTATGACGTCGTAGCCTTCAACTTCTACCTCATTTGCCATGAAGATGCCGTTTTGCATTTCACCTTCTACTTCCACCCATTGGCCGATGCTAAGTTGGCTAATGTTGTCGTAAGATACGGTTATATTTGTACCAAGCTCAAACGTGCCAGCATTTTCATCGGTATTAGTAATGCGACCTTCCAGTTCGTAGTAGCTTCCAAGGGCTGGGTAATCGTTATCTACGTCGATTTCGACCACAGACAACACTCGATAACCCGCATCCGCAGTCGGCAAGGATGACACCATCACCCAGTCGTTGATCTCTATATCATCACTTAAACCGTCAAACTGCAGATCTACGCCGTTTACCGTAAATGTTTTCTTCACATAATCAATTGCTGTAACACGTCCAGTAATGGTTGGTTCAAGTGTGACTCGGACGCCATTGTCCGAAGCTTGCCGAATATCTGACCCCACGCGAACCACCATTTTTGGTTTTACATCGGCCAATTGCACTTGTGTGTCGTCATAAACCACCTCAGACACACGATACGTATGTCCATTGACGGTTAACGTGCTTTCTTCAGCGTTGACCGCTTCAACAGAGCCAATCGCTACACTTGGTTTCACTGTTGGTTGAGTTGGTGTGCTATCGCTATTGCTGCCACCACCTGAACCACCACAACCAGACAATGCCAAACCTACTACAGAAATAAGAGCGAGTTTTTTCATTGTATTAACCTCAATTTACGAGCGAGTTTAGGAAATTGCCTGTATCTTATTGGGCATATCGTGAAGAGATCGTGAAGAAATGTGATTTTATGAAAATTTTAATTGTAGATGACAACCATAACGTCTCGGAGACGATTGCAGACTATCTTGAGCTCGAAGGCATGATTATCGATTGTGCGTTTCATGGAGAGGCTGCGATTAAGTTAATCGAGGAAAATCATTACGATGTAATTATCATGGATATCATGATGCCGAAGCTCGATGGCATCAGTACGGTACAGAAGCTTCGACAAGATAAGTTATGTGGAACGCCAATTCTCTTCCTAACGGCAAAAGATACGCTAGATGACAAAATCGCGGCTTTTAAAGCGGGGGGAGATGACTATTTAATGAAGCCATTTGCGATGGAAGAGCTCAGTTTGCGTGTTCATGCTTTGGCTAATCGTGGTCCAAGACAAGATATCGGAACGCTCAAATTTGCAGATATTTGTTTAGATGCGCGTACAGGAAAAGTAACGAGAAAAGACAAAGAAATTAAGCTGAGTCGAATTCAAACTAAAATTTTAAAATTGCTCCTCCAACGTGCTCCAGCAGCGGTCTCGCGCACAGAAGTGATCGATAGTGTGTGGGGAGACGAACCACCTGGAAGTGATGCACTTCGTAGCCATATTTATGGTTTAAGAACCGCACTAGACAAAGGTTTTGAAGAATCACGATTAGAGACTATTCATGGACAAGGTTACCGACTTAAAGCATAACGAATATCCAAGCATTTATCGCAAGATCCGTTGGGGTTTTGGGGTCATGACGTTTGTGATGTTTACTCTTTTTTGGTCGCTGATTTATGTGGCAGAAAACAAACTTGAAGTGCTGAGTTTACATCACTGGCTTGATACTGAAGCGGCGCTTTATAGTGAGAATTTCGAGAAACAGGGCTGGGATGCGCCATTGCCAAACGTATTGGAGTTCAACTCATATTGGAGTGAAGCTCCGACACCGGATTGGTTGCTCTCTTTTACTTCGCCCGGTTTTTACGAATATCTGCTTGGTGAAGAAGACAAACACTTCGTCGTATTGAAACACCCCTCAGGGAAGGGGCTTATGTACATTGTATTTCAAGATGACTCCGATGATTACCTCGACGAATACGAAAGCTCGCTGCATCAGTTTACGCTACTGCTCGGTGGCTTATTTTCATTTGTTATGGTCGGGTATGGCATTTATATGGTGCGAATATTGTCTCGACCACTAGCGCAAATCGAAGAAAAAATTAGCCAAATGTCACCGGATCAACCCGCTTTCCAAGTTGAAACTAAGTTCAGCGAAACACGCCAGATAGAGCAAACTTTGCTGGATAATAAAAACGATATCGCGGGCTATTTCAAACGAGAGCAAGAATTTAGCCGTTTTGCATCGCATGAGTTGAGAACGCCAATCATGGTGATTAAAGGCTCAACAGACATTCTGACGCGTATTCCTGACCAACCTCGAGTTGCGCAAAAAGCCATCATGAGGATGCAGTCAGCTTGTGACGAAATGCGTGTACTGACAGAAGCGTTTCTCTTACTTGGTAAAGAGAAAATAGAGCCTCAGCATTACGGAGAGCATCAGCTTCTCACTTGTTTACAAAAACAGTTGGAAGAGCTAGCGCCTTTATTTGCCAAGCAAGATTCGAATTACGCTTTGCACGAACAACATAGTGGTGTAGTGAAGGCACCAGAGAGTTTTGTGACCATTGTTATCAACAATCTGATTAAAAACGCCTTTAGCTATAGTGTGGGAGATATTGAAATTGAGTTGAAAGGTCATGCGCTTAAGATCCTAAACCGTCACGATGGCAACGAGACGTACAACGCTGGTTATGGTTGTGGGCTTGTTATCGTACAACGAATATGTGAACGGATGGGGTGGGCGTTAGTACTGGACGATGATGGTATTCGATTTAGTGCAAAAGTGGAGTTCTGCTCTTAGCTTTGCGCGTATTGATTCAAGTGAGAATTAACGATCTGGATTTTTCTTGTCGTACGCATCTAACCCGCAGTCAAACAAGAAAAAACTGGAATTTGAATTAGACTGAAGTTAGTGAAGCGGAAACTCGAGGAACCGTTATGCTCTCTTATCAGGTCAGCCGAAATATTGAAATTAATAAGAATCAAAGTGAAATTATTGGCTATCTCAAGAACTTCAATAACTGGCCCAGCTGGTCACCATGGATCATTCTTGAACCAAGCTGCGAGCTGACATTCAGTGATAATCAGGGCCACGTTGGAGCTGGTTATCAATGGAATGGTCAGCGTATTGGGACTGGCGCGATTGTACTGGAAAGTACTCAAGAGCATCGATTAGATATGGAGCTGCATTTCTTTCGCCCAATCAAGAGCCATGGAAAGGTGACTCTAATCGTGACGCCGTCACAAAATGGCTGTTTAGTCGAATGGCAAATGCAATCTCGCGTCCCTTGGTATCTGTTCTTTCTGAAAAGTATGTTTAAGTCGATGATAGAGATGGATTATCAACGTGGGTTACGCATGCTCAAAAGTAAGCTTGAAACCGGAAGAGTGCATTCAGACTTAGTCGAAATAGGTAACCGAACGTTGCCTCAAATTCATTACATTGGGATCAAGGGTGTGGCTAGCTTGCAGGAATTAGGTTCGGTAATTGAGAAGCATGTTCAGCAACTAGAACAGTTAATTAGTGACGAAACCCTATCCGTGAATGGTGAATTGTTTTGTTATTACCAGTCGATGGATATGCAGAAAGGAACATTCGAGTTTATCACTTGCTTTCCTCTTCATAACTCAGTATCAGCGCCTCAAGGGGCGGTTACCGGTACCATTCCTGAGAGTGAAACATTTGTCGTTGAACACCGAGGTGAATATCAGTTTTTGGGAAATGCATGGGCTTTAGCGATGAACTTGGTTCGTCAGAGTGGTATGAAAGTCAAAACCAGTCCTTTAGGAATCGAACGCTATCTGAATAGCCCGAAGGAAACCACGGAAGAAGAGCTAAGAACGGAAATTATTTTGTTTAAGAAATGACAGGCGCAGGCGAGTAGGGTGTTTAGGTATCATACTGGTTATGCGAAATGTTATTAAAGAATAATAGCCTATCTGTTCCTACCCATAAAAATGCCTCAGCAATCGCTGAGGCATGGTTTTACAGGCCAACTTCTCTTGTTAGAGAATTATTGTGCACGGTATTTACCGCTGTTTAGTTCAATTTTAGACGCTTTTACCCGGCTGTCTGCATTTAGGTAGTCGCTAATACTTAGCAGATCTTGATCTTGAGATGCTTTTAACACCGCTGATTCCCCCTCTGCGAAGATAACTTCTAATTTTAACTCTTTGGCGACTGCTTTCGCTTCGTTAGGATTGTTTACGGTGATATAAACCAGCCCTGTGGCTTTGGATACGTTACTAAACGCATTCTTAAACACCTCATCACCCGCTTGAAGTTTTACGTCTTCAGATAGGGTTCTAACAGTGCCAGTTTGCACTTTTCGATAATCTTGGCCATTAATCTCAACCGCTTCTGATGGCACAAACAGTTCTGGTGCAGGTTGTTGAGAGAGCTGTTGCTCAGCGTATACACTCGACGTCATGATAACGAGAGCCAGCATAGAAAATGATTTGTATTTCATGTTATTGACTCCTTAGTGTCCAAATATGCGCATCGACCAGTTCTTAATAACACCGGGCTGAGCGTTGTTTGCCATCGGAACGTCATAGATGGTGGAAGAGTTGAAATATGCAATGTAAGAATAGACTTCATCGCCGTTCGTATCTATTGCTCGCAACGTCCATTCGCCTTTTGCATCTTCGCCATAAAATTGGTTAGACAACATTAATTGATCTTTGTAGCCTGTAATCGTTGGATCAAGAGATTGACCAACAAGACCATTGCGCGGTGTTTGCAAAACGGAACGAGTCCCTGATGGCGAAATGAGCTCGATAGCTAAGTCGGGCAGACGAGCGTGGTCCAGTGTCAATGTCACTTGAACGGATTCGACTGTCAGCTCATCGGCAATGGCGATACTTGAAGAACCACCAACTAGACTTGCATCGGGTACACTTACTTCTGTAGCGTTATTAACCCATGGCGTAATGACTTGAGTTGGCAAAACACGATTCGTCATCCGGGCACGTTGCATCGCTTCATCTAAATCTACAGCGCCGAAGCCATAAAAAGTATGGAAATCTACGCCTGCTGCATTTTTCTGCCAAGGGGCAATGGCCTCGTAGCTAACCTGTTCGCCTTTATGGTTAGTAAATTCAAGCTGTACGCCTGGATGCGCTTTATCCGTTACTTTTGCTGTCTCCGCTAGTAAAGCACGTACATCACGAGCAGAAAGTGCGTGGTTGGTTGACATGATTGCCGCGATGGCACCCGATGTGTTTGGCGCAGCCGATGAGGTTCCGTTCATCGTACTGGTATAGTTACAGTTCGGATCGAGCTCCGTTCCGCCGTGTAACCCATTAATGCCAAGGCCATCACTGGTATTTTGCCCTTCTTCACAACCCATTAAATCAGTGGTGACCATAGCAGGGAAATCTTGCCCATATTCACCTGCTGGTGCTGCAACCCACACGTTCGAACCCACAGATGAGTAACTCGCTCTCGTACCATCCGCTCGCAGTGCACTAGTGACTAAATTGAAGTAATTGGCGTTATCATAAGACTGAGCAGAGTTGTGCATCGGTAAGCCTTGATTGTCTCCACCAGCAAAGAAGTTACTTGGCAATACGAAGAATCGCCCTGCATTGAAATAACGGTAACCATTACCTGCTGACTTTACAAATACAGCACCTCGACCCCAGGCGTTACTCTCGCTGACGTTTTTCATCACGTCCATTTCAAGTTTTAGTTGAGGGTCGCTTTCATCAAAAGTAATCGGGTTTATAGGGCTGAAACCGTAACTTTGGTTAAATACGCGAACATCACGTGTTGCTGGGTCCATGCCATGGGAGATTAACCAACCTTCTAATGTCTGGTTGGCTAACCAGTTAAAACCAATGAGGGAAGAGTGAGAAGCGACACCGCGTCCGCCTTCACCGTTGTTGCCGACGGCGCTAATCAAACCGGCTACAGCAGTGCCATGACCATTAGTATCAACCGGATAACTTGGTGGGAATGAAGAGTCTTCGACGAAGTTTCTGCTACCTGTAACTATATTACCTGCAAGGTCGGGGTGATCGATCTGCACTCCAGAATCAATGACGGCAACTTTCACACCAACACCTGCAATCCCCATTGCCTGAGTGAGCTTAGTGTTTAAGTCGTTCCCAGCAACAGCAGGATTAGCCGCAAACGCAGTTTGCCCCGTGTTGTCTAAGTGCCATTGTTCAGAATAGAGTGGATCAAACGCCGAGACGGCAGGTGCAATGCCTACTGCCAACATAGCAGCAAATAGGCGATTAATGCGTATTTCCATTTTTGACCTCATGTCTTTGTTTGGAATTTTTTAGTTCCTGTTTCATATTCCGCTAACAGGAACAAACAAAGCTAACGACAAAGAATAAGGACGAAAACCATTTACAACTTGTTTACATTAAAAGTTCGATGGACAACATAAGTCTTTGTTAATTTACTGAAACCATGAGGTTTTTATATGTCGCATCGAGCATGCGTGAAAAGTGAAAAGCAGAAAATACGAGTGTACCGTCTGCTTCAAGAGGGGAGTTATTTAGTTGAAGCGGGTTGAATAGTTGCCATTGGTTTCTTAGATTCGGCTTTTTCCTTAGGCAGCACGTTATCAATCCACTTTTTAATGTACAACTTATCGAATTCTTTATCACACCACTTTTTGTTTAATCCACGTCGATTGAACTCAGCACCAATCGCCACTTTGGTTTGGTTGGTTGCACGGTTGTAGTAGAGAGTTTCACATAGTTGAGTGTTACTCATTTGCTGGGCATATACATTGACACTGCTGCTGCGCATTCCCAGTTGAGATGCTTGCTGATTACTACACGCCATAAGAAATAGAGGCGCAAAAGTAATAATGATTAGATTTTTTTTCATGTGTGCTTTTTTATGATGTAGGATGAATGATGAACTGGTTTCTACCAGCTTGCTTCGCATCATACAAAGCTTGGTCTGCCAAGAAAAACCACTGATCCCATTCTTGTTTAATTGTTTGTGCCGACAGTTTGTCCACTGCTCCAAGGGAAATTGTCGCGCTTAATGGTTTAGAGTCAACCACCAATGGCGTGTTTTCAACAGTATATCTCAATCGCTCCAAAAACTTAGTGCAATCTTCGGCTCGCTGTACTTCGAATAATAGGACAAACTCTTCTCCACCCCAACGAATGAGTAGGTCACCAGAGCGGGTGGATTCGTTAAATAGCGTGGCAATATGAGTCAGCATTTTATCGCCAATATCGTGTCCATATTGATCATTAAAGGTTTTGAAATGATCGACATCTAAAACGGCTAAGGCAAATGTTCTATCTGGGCTTCTACGAGCCATTTTGTCCAACCAAATGTGAAGATAGCGACGGTTATGCAGTTGAGTTAATGGATCGGTAGTATTTTCTTGAGTGAGTGCTTTATTAATACGTCTAACGCGCAGTACGTAACGAAAACCAACGACTCCAATTGCCGCAATAGCGATAAAGTAGAACATTTCTCGATAGCGCTGTGAACGCAGTTCAGAGGCTTGTAGCGCATTTTTTGTTTCTAGCAATTTGAGTTCTTTCTGGGCTAACTTAGCTTCGAGGTCAAACTTAATGTTAATCATCTCTTCACCATGAATATGATGAGAAAACTCAGCCTCTAGCTCTCTTAATTGGGTTAAATAATGAAAAGCCGCTTCATAGTCATTAAGAATTTGATGAGCGTTTACCAGTACCGAAAGCATATCAATACGCTGACGCAGCTCTAATTCACTGGTTGATTTGGTTTGTTCTAGAACGTTAAGTGCTGTTGTAATAGCTTTATCGTATTGTTTGTTTGCGAGGTAAGCCTCTGCAAATGCCTCGTAACAAGACGTTTTTAGCATTTCTAGATTTTTGGGAATGGGCAGGTCTACGCAACGCTGTGCGACCATTAATGCATCATCAATTTTTCCTACCGAGCTCAACATTTGTGAAAAGCTGGATAAAGAGTGGTGCTTGACTGTGTCCGACCCCGTTTGCATTGAAAGTCGAATGGCTTCATTGAAATAATATTCCGCTTTTTTGTTATCTCCGAGGCTCGAGTGAACGATGCTAAGGTTTGCGTAGATAACCCCCATAAAAAAGCTATTATCGTATTGATATTCGCTCTCTAGGTAAGTGTCGAGAGCTTGCGTTAGGTAACTGTTGGCCCGAGCCCAATCTGATGCATCGATGTAGACCGTCCCAATGTTGTTCAGTGTCATCGCGACTTGTATTTCAAATACTGTTTTTTCTAATAACTCATAGGCATTGCGATAATATTTTAGGCCACTGCGTAGTTGATTTCGAGATACTTCTAGATTGCCTAACCAGCGGTAAGCACGGCCTTCTAATGCTAGATAACCAAGATCACGGGCTGTAGAAACAACGTCATGGAGTAACAATTCTGCGTTCCAGTTATCGTCTTGCTCAATCATTGTTACAGCCTTATTGAGCTGTGCTTCAGCGACGACCCATTCCAAATGGTGCTTTTTACCGAATTCGATTAAATCGGGCATATCTTTCGGTAATGGAACACCTTCGTAACGCTTAAGGTACTTTCGTGCAAAGTAATACAGAGCAAGAGACTCTGCTGATGCATTCTGTGGCGTATTTAACTCATCTTTTTGAATTGATCGCGGCTTACCCATCGAGCGAAAGTAGAGTTTTAACATGGGCTTGCTTTCTGCTGAAATGTGTTCTTCCAGATAAGCTTGCTTTTCGGTACTCGCCAGTACGTTGGTCGGATGCAAGAAAAGTCCAAGTGCAGTACAAAGTGCGCAAGCCAGTTTTTTAATTGAGAAGTGCATGAGCGTATTAATAAAATGTGATCTCTTAACCGAATACCAGTTAAGTCTACCATTTCTTGTTGGTTAAGTGCGGATGGATTCCCAGTAGTAAAGTGTTTTGGGAGTGAGAGACGAGAAGGCTCTCTATAATATTATGATTTATAAAACAAAATCTATTGAAAACTTATGCAATGATTAGACGATGGTATAGACAAGGTAACGATGACAGGTAGGCGAGCATATTGGGTGGACTCAATCTAATGATTTAAGCCGCGGATTCATCGCTCAAAATCAGGGCGAAGTGTAAAAAATTACGTTTCTGTCATAAATATTTAATGTTTGTATGGGTTGTTAAAAAACTGGATATTAGACATAGTGTTATTAAGCCAATAAAAAATGGCTTTTATAATAAATAGGAGATTAACTATGCATAATGAAATGATTCAACCTTCGCACTTCGGTATTATCGGCCGGACCTGCATCGCTTCAGTACTTATGATTGCGGGTGTTTTCGCTCTTATTTAAGAGTCAAGGGTAACGATGATTACCTTTTAAAGAGTAAGAAAATTCAGGGAATCACCTTAACCTTGTGTAAGGTATTCCCCTGAAAATCCAAGCTAGTCTTTAGTTATTAGCTGAAGAAGCTAAAAATCAATGCACTTACCGCCACAATGCCTGCTGCTAGAACAAAGTAAGTAGAGATATTTCCTCGATATTGTTTCATCGCCTCGATTTTATACACCGCTAACATTGGCATAATAAATAAGATCATTGCAATAACAGGCCCTGACAATGCTTCCATCATACCAAGAATACTTGGGTTCATGATCGCCGCCGCCCAGATTGAGAAGAACAGTGCTGCCACGCTGATACGATCAACACGCTTCTCAGATAGGTTAAAATGCTTGGTAATTAAACCATTTAAGCTTTCACGCGCACCTAAAAAATGCCCAAGGAAAGATGAAGTGATAGCAACAAACGCTACTAAAGGACCAAGTGTTGCAATAAATGGATTATCGGTTGCGTTCGCTAAGTAAGACAATACGGATACGTTTTGTTCTTTTGCTTGAGCCAATTGTTCAGGTGACAGTGTTAGCACACAGGAAAATACAAAAATAAGAACAAAGGCAATCAGCATGATGCTAGTGCGACGAAGAATAACTTCGGATTTGGCATCTGCCTGCTTACCGTAATGGCGACGTTGTACATTTGCAAAGCTTGAAATTGCAGCTGCGTGACTAAACGAGAAAATCACTACAGGAACTGCTAACCACATAGTGCTAGCAAAAGCTGACGCTTCTGGCACATCCATGACAGGCATGGTCCAGTTCGGTATTAAGTAAAATGATAGAAAGGCAAGAATGGCAACAAGTGGGAACACCATAATGGCAAAGGCCCGTAGCATTACTTTTTCACCCGCCATCATAATAGCAATTAGTGCAAACACTAGTACGCCAGAAAGCAAAGGTCTAGGTAAAGAAGCCATATCAGCCTGATTTACCATGAAGCTATCTACTGTGTTTGTTATTCCAACACCATATATCAACAGGATCGGGAAGATCGAAAGAAAATACAGCAGTGAAATAGAACGGCCTGCTTTTGCGCCGAAGTGCTCTTCCACTACATCAGTGAAGTCTGCGTTTTTGATCTTAGAAGATAGTACAAAACGAGCTAAGCCACGGTGCGCAAGATAGGTCATTGGAAAAGCAAGTACTGCCATCGCGACTAAAGGCCAAAAACCACCAATCCCAAGGTTAATTGGCAGAAACAGGATGCCTGCGCCAACGGCTGTTCCAAATAGGCTAAGAACCCAATGTGTATCATGTTTTGACCAAGCTGTGGTTGTGTTTATTTCACTAGGATTTAAGGCATTTCGAGATTCTTTCACTTTAAAACTCGCTTTTATAAAAATAATAATGCTGAAAATGGTAAAGGTTTTAGTGTTTATTATCACACGCGAAGCTTGGTGAATAATGCTGTGAATTTGGGGTGGTTGTAAATTATCCAACTATGAATTTTTCAATTAACCAGAATAAAGTTCTTAAATTTAATACGTTCAATGGTTGTATGTGTTGAAATTTTCATCTTGTGTGGTTTTTGATTTTGCGGTTAAAACTTAATCACGGATGTATGTTCTAAGTGAGTTAGGCCTAATTTTCAGGAAGAATATTACATTTCTTAAGCACTTAATTGAGATGTTTGTGTCCCGTCATTTAGATGAGATTTAGGTATACTGCTGCCATTCATGTTAAAGAAGGAGTCATTGAATGGACATCTTGTCTGCGCAAAAAGAGGACTTATTTGCCATATATAAGCTCGAAAATACTTTATTTGGAGAACACGCCTATCCTCAATTTTTCTTTCGGCAAGCTTTTGATTGTTGGGGAGAGAGCTTACTGGTAGCAAAAGAGGGAGAGCAGGTCGCAGGGTATATATTGCTAACGACTAGCACAAATGCACATCAATATTGGATCATGTCATTGGCCGTCGATATTCAACATAGAGGTAAAGGTATTGCGCGTTCCCTCCTAGAAAACGTTATTGCGCCGTTGACGTTAGGCTCAAGCGTGAAATTGACTGTCGATCCTAAGAACCAACCTGCATTGTCTTTATACCTCTCCCTTGGCTTTAAAACGTTAGAAGAAGAAGCGCATTATTTTGGTGACGAAGAATCCAGGTTAGTTATGGAATTAGTAAAGTAATACTGCACGATAATGACCGAAATTTGCACACAATCAGTGCGTAGCATTGCGTTGCTATAATTGGTTTTATGCTAACCTTTTGTATATTAAGGGTTTTTAATCTTGGCACCTCACTTGCTTTACATAAACGTTCATCGTTAACTCGATGCGCCGCTTTCCCTTAGCAGGCGGTTAAGCGGATAGGGTATTACTTTTTTGAGCTTTTATAGGCAATGCAGCCTCTCTCGTTTCGGGAGAGGTTTTTTTTCGCTTGTAGCTCGTCATTCTAAGGAAAGAATCAGGGGGCGGAATGTCGCAAGGATGTAAAAAAACCACTTGTCCCTATTGTGGTGTTGGATGTGGTGTCGAGGTCAATGCGAAAGGAATCGTTGGGGATACGTGTCATCCTGCAAATGCGGGATCACTGTGCGTAAAGGGCATCGCGTTGGCAGAGAGCTTGAATATGCCTTCGCGTTTGCTGTATCCAAAGCTTGTCACCAAGCAGCGACCTCAAGGGCAAGAAGTACAATGGCAACAAGCCACGGATCTAATTGCAGAAAAGATTCATCAAGCGAAAGCGGAGTTTGGACCTGATTCCGTCGCTATGTATGTTTCTGGTCAGTTGTTGACGGAAGACTATTACGTCGCCAACAAACTCATGAAAGGCTATGTTGGCAGCGCAAACATCGATACTAACTCCCGTTTGTGTATGTCTTCGGCGGTTGCGGCTCATGTACGAGCATTTGGTGAAGATGTCGTCCCCGTCAATTACGACGATATTGATAAGACTGAGCTCTTGATAATTTGCGGTGCTAATACCGCTTGGACGCATCCTGTTTTATTCCGACGTATTCAACAAGCGAGAGAAAACAATCCTAACCTCAAGCTGGTGGTCATTGACCCGCGTGAAACGGTCACTGCACAGCAAGCGGATTTGCATCTACCGATTAAAAACGATGGGGATGTATCACTTTTTAATGGGTTGCTTAAGTTTCTTATTGAGCAGCAATGCATTGATTCTGAATACATAAATTCCTATACCGACGGGTTTGATACACTTAAAGAAGAAGTCTCTGACTCACGTTACGATGTCACTAATCTAACGTCTTCCATTGGCATTTCAGAAGAAAAACTCACGACATTCTTCCATTGGTTTGCGCAAAGCCCAACCGCAATCACTCTGTTTTGCCAAGGAGTTAACCAAGCCGAAAATGGTGTCGATAAAGGCAATGCCATTATTAATGCACATTTGGCGTCAGGCAAAATTGCCAAGTCAGGTTGCGGGCCGTTTTCTATTACAGGTCAGCCGAATGCGATGGGCGGACGAGAAGTCGGTGGTTTGGCAAATCAATTAGCGGTTCATCGCGCTTTTGACGCAGAGTCTATCAAGCAAGTGCAGGCGTTTTGGGATTCACCAGAAATTGCCACTCAGCCCGGTTTAAAAGCCGTTGAGCTGTTTGAGGCGGTAGAACGTGGTGAGATTAAAGTTCTGTGGATCATGGCAACCAATCCCGTTGTCTCTTTACCAGATAACCAATTGGTAAAACGAGCACTAGAGATTTGTCCGTTTGTGATTGTTTCCGATATCACAGCGGATTCGGATGTCGCGCATTACGCGGACCTGTTGCTGCCCGCCGCTGGTTGGGGTGAGAAGCAAGGCATGGTGACCAACTCTGAGCGTCGACTTTCAAGGCAGCGTCAGTTTCAAATGCCTCCGGGTGAAGCAAAATCAGATTGGTGGGCGATAAGCCAAGTTGGGCAAGCTCTGTGTGCATTGGAAAAGACACAAAATGGCTTTGCGTTTACTTCTGAGCGGGCGGTATTCAGGGAATATGCCGCGATGACAGGCATGAATGCAGATTCGCCATTGAAGCTAGATCTTTCTCAATACGCCAACTTAACCGAGCAAGAATACGAAGAGTGGGTGCCGACACAATGGGGAGGAGAGCGCCCTTTTGCTGATGGCGTCTATTCACACCCAGATGGAAAAGCGCGTTTTGTCGTGACCAGTGAATCTCCAACGCGCTTAGAAAGAACAAAAGGCTGGTGGCTCAATACGGGCAGGCAACGTGACCAATGGCATACCATGACGCGCACAGGGCATATCGCCCACCTTGCCGCCTCAGAGTTAGAACCAACCGTGTACATGAACACGCTCTCTGCCACTCAAAATCGCTTAAAAGCAGGACAGCTCACCAAGCTGTTCCAGCCTACTTCAAACACCAGTATTTATGCCAAAGTTGCCATTGATGAAGGTTTGGGTTTTCAGGAGCTGTTTATGTCAATGCACTGGGCAGGTCGATATGGCGGTGAAAGCAGTGTTAACGCGATAGTAAACAGCGCAAAAGACCCTATTTCTGGGCAACCTGCGTTTAAGTCATCTTATGTTGAAGTGCAAGATGCGGCGGTAAAAACCTACGGTATGTTCATCGGTACACAGTTTGATTCCGGTAAATTTCTTTACAGCGCATTTCAAGCAGAAAGCAATTTGGGTATTTGGCGCTTTGCACACGATAAGCGACCAAAGAAGCAGAGTTTTTGTCGAACGGAAAAGAGCCGCAGAATTACGATAGATATTGCCCAAGGTTGGCTAGCAGTGGATTACGACCTTGTTGGAGACGTTCGTATCATTCGCTCTGTTTTGGTGGTGTCTAGTGAACCGATTCAAACCGACTACACCAACTTTACCGGCTTGATTGGCAAACCGATGGAGCTATCGCAACTGCTTACCATCACTCAATCGCAAAGCAGTGCCAAACTGGTTTGTAGTTGTTTCCGTGTCACTGATAAACAAATACATGACGCGATGGAGAAACAAGACTGCACTTCACTGACTCAACTTCAAAACAAACTCAAATGCGGCACTAACTGTGGTTCGTGCGTTTCTCAAATCAAACAAATGGTCGACAGCCATCAGCATCAAAAGGGCAAACAGCAAGCGAACCAGCAAAGTCTGGCTATTCAAATAAAGTAAGTCACAAAGAGGATAAGCACATGGAAGCGCCTTATCAAAAGTCTTGGTTTAAGAAAGGACAAGCGAGTCAGAAACAAGAACGCTCGTCTCGCTTTTCTAAGCATGACCAAGCAAGCAAACTGAACCAACTTTTAGAAGACCATTCAGTAGATCTAGATGCGAACCACAAAGGTTTTGTCTCGATTGTTGGAGCAGGGCCGCACGATCCTGACTTATTAACGGTGAAGGCAGTGAAAGCGATTATGTCGGCAGAGGTACTGTTGTACGACCGTTTGGTTAACAAAGATATTTTGGAGTTGGCTTCGCCACAAGCCGATTGGATTTACGTGGGCAAAAGATGCGGACAACCTAGTATTGGTCAGGAAGAAATTTGTGACTTGATGGTATCGCTCGCTCAACAAGGAAAGCGAGTTGTACGCTTAAAAGGGGGAGATCCTTTTGTATTCGGCCGTGGAGGTGAAGAGGCGTTAGCACTCGTCAAACACTCAATCGCGTACGAAGTCATCCCCGGTATTACTGCTGCGATTGGATGTTCAGCAAACAGCTTGATTCCGCTGACTCATCGTGGCGTTGCTCGTAGCGTTACCTTTGTGACGGGGCAAGTAGTAACAGGCGCATTTGAAGCGTGGAGCCAACTGATGCAAAGCGGACAAACGTTAGTCTTCTATATGGGGTTAGAAAAGTCATCTCAAATACAAACGGGTTTAATCAACTCCGGTTTGAGAGAGGATTTCCCAGTCGCGATCATCACTCATGGTTGCAGCCCTCAACAACAAGTGCATGTTACACAACTCAATCAGCTCAATGATTTATCGATTACACTTAAAGGCGTGAGCCCAGCATTGATTGTGATGGGAGAAGTTGTCAAACTGCGCGAACAACTAATAGAAACCGTACAGTCAGTGACGGAATACGAGGGAATATGAGCAGCATTTTGGAATGTATTAGAACAGTGGGTCGTGGCGAACGTGGTAGAAAACCACTGAACTTTGACCAAGCGTTTCGAGTTATGGATGAATACCTAAACGGTGAGTGCGACGACGATCAGATGGCAATGCTATTGATGCTGATCCGTGTACAGAACGAAACTCAACAAGAAATCGCTGGCTTTGTGAAAGCATTCCAATCCCGCATGCCAGCTATTGGTGCAGACATTGACTGGCCATGTTATGCAGGCAAACGTGAAGCGGCAGGGCAGCCTTGGCACCTGTTGGCAGCGAAGATCCTTGCCGATAATGGCCACAAAGTGCTGATGCACGGCTATCACGACCGTCAATCTGGTCGTTTACACGCTGAAGACTACCTCGACAAATTTGCTATTACGAAAGCGGAATCAGCAGAAGACGCAAAGCGTGTATTAGAAATACAAAACATTGTGTATCTGCCGCTCAGTGCGTTTGCTCCTCAAGCAGAAACCATGATCGGTTGGAAGAATCGTTATGGGCTTAGAACGCCGATTAATACCGTGGTTCGAGCATTGAATCCGGGGCAGGCGACGGTTGGTATTCGTGGTAGCTTCCATCCTGGGTTCCAACAACTTCATGCTGAAGTCGAATACGAGATCGGTCAAACCGCTCATGCCGTTGTGTCATTCAAAGGACAATCGGGTGAGTCAGAATACAACCCGAAAGTAAGCCAAACGGTATGGCTAAGCCAAACAAGCGGCGTGACATCGCACTACTGGACGGAGCAAATGCTGTCTGAGGTGCCAATGCCTGTGAACTGCCCGTTTGGGACGTCAGAAGATGACATGAACCAAATGGCAAATACGGTTCTTGCCACCATGACAGTGGTGCTATTTGCACAAATGCACGACAGGGAAAAAGCATTCGAACGCGCCTTCTCCTACTGGCAAGCCTATTGTGGCCAGCAATAACGCACTATTGTCAATTAATGTAAAACCAACGACGCAAAGTTGTTGAATCTGAATCCATTATCTATTGTTTGAAGAAGGTAAAAGATCCTAGCTCGCCAATGATGTGTTTCACCACCTTGCTCCGTATCAGAGTGGTGAAACCGCAGTTTTAGCCTCAATCGCGTTCGTTTCTCGCTGCGCTTTTGAGAATGAGAAAATCCCATATGGTAAGACACAGAGGACATGGATAATGGTTCTAAAGCATACCACTCCTAGTGAAAAGACTTCTCATCCGATCCCGCAAGAAGCCTTCGATTGGTACGACGAATACGCCCACGGAAAAATCTCGCGCCGTGAGTTTCTAAATAGGCTGGGTGGCCTTGCTGTGCTTGGCTTTAGCATGACAGCACTGGTCGACGCGTTAACCCCGAATTATGCACTCGCAGAACAAGTTTCATTTAACGATCCTGACATCAAAGCAACTTACGAAACCTTTCCATCTCCAAATGGGCATGGAGAAGGGCGTGGTTATTTGGTGATGCCACAGAAGAAGACCTTAAAATCACCGACTGTGTTGGTGATCCATGAAAACCGAGGTCTGAACCCTTATATCAAAGATGTCGCTAGACGACTTGCAAAAGATGGCTTTATTGCTTTCGCTCCAGACGCGCTTTATCCACTCGGCGGCTATCCGGGGAACGATGATGAGGGGCGCGCCATGCAGAAAGAGATGGACAGAGCCAAGATCGAACAAGACTTTATTGCAGCGGCTAACTTCCTTAAGCAATACGAGGGTGGTAACGGTAAATTGGGCGCGGTTGGATTCTGCTTCGGTGGATACATTGTCAACATGCTTGCCGCGGTAATGCCAGAAGAGCTCGACGCAGGTGTGCCTTTCTATGGAACACCAGCGGCGCAAGAGATCCAAAAGCAAGTCAAAGGACCGTTGATGATTCACTTTGCAGGGCTCGATAAGCGTGTTAACGACACATGGCCTGCTTATGAGCAGCAATTGATCGCAACCGACGCACAGTATCAAGCGTTAATGTATGAGAACGTCAACCACGGCTTCCATAACGACTCAACAGCACGCTACGCACCGGAAGAAGCAGCACTCGCTTGGGAGCGCACACTCGGCTTCTTCAAAGAACATCTCGCCTCTAGTTAAAACGCGTCTACTTTAGTTGGCACATTCCTTGTTATGTCTCTCTTAGTGAGTGAGATATAAACAAGGAATGTGCATGACTCAATCAACGTCAAAAACACCCATCATAGTATGTTGTGATAGCCTCCAAGAGCAGGCTCGATTGTCCGGCTTATTGAGCAAAGATTACGACAACATCATCGGCTGCCAATTGGCACAATTAGAAACGCTGATGCAGCGAGAACCGTCGGCAAGCGTTGTAGTCGGATGGCAGCAGCCGACGGCAGAACTGCGTTTGATAGTCGATTTCTGCCGCAGAAAATCGGCACCACTTCTTATTGTCTTAAAGCAGTTATCATCCAATGATATCAATCGGTTATCAGAAAAAATGGACTATGTTCTCATGCCACATGATAGTGAGTTTGCACTTCAACCTTGGATTGAACATGCGACACTAGTGAGAGCGAAATTCGAAAGTATGCAATCGGAAATTGAATCGCTGACCCATAAGATTGAAGAGCGCAAGCTGGTGGAAAAAGCCAAAGGTCTGCTGATGAAGATGCACAGCGTTGATGAAGAACAGGCTTATAAAGCACTTAGAAATTCAGCCATGCAATCGAGCCAAACGCTCGCACAAGTTGCCAAGAATTTGATAACTACTTTGGAGGTGCTTGATTAGTTGCTCTACCACTTTGGGGTTAGAGTGCGTTTTCTAACGTGGTGCGTGTTGCACTATCAGCAAGCAATAACAGGGAATAACAAACGGCAAGATATACTAACTTATTGTATTTACTGTGAAAAATAAGTTGGCACAGTAATTGGATTAGAAGAATTGGGTTTATTGTTGAATCGCTTATCTCAATTATCAACGGCGGTAATTGTAGACTTAGCAACGGCGCTACTGCTCTTCGGAGTAGTGGCGCTTTTTTTATGGGAGCAAACCAATGAAATGGAGTTCGATGCTGAAAGTGTCAGCAATTTCGTTATCGGTATTCACCGCGGTCAGTGTAAAGGCAGAGTTGGGTGAGCCAGAAATTGAAGATCTGAAGTTTGGTTTTATTAAGTTAACCGATATGGCACCGCTTGCGGTTGCTTATGAGAAAGGCTTTTTTGAAGACGAAGGCTTGTACGTCACTTTAGAAGCTCAAGCAAACTGGAAGGTGCTTCTAGACCGAGTCATCGACGGTGAACTTGCCGGTGCGCACATGCTTGCTGGTCAGCCATTGGGCGCAACGATTGGTGTTGGCACAAAAGCAGAAGTGATTACTGCGTTCAGTATGGATTTGAACGGCAACGCAATCACGGTTTCCAATGATACTTGGGAGCAGATGAAGCAATACATTCCAAAACAACCAGATGGCAAACCTGTTCACCCAATCAAAGCGGATGCACTGAAGCCTGTGGTCGACAGCTATCTGGATAAAGGCAAACCGTTCAACATGGGTATGGTGTTCCCTGTATCGACGCACAACTATGAATTGCGATATTGGCTAGCGGCAGGTGGGATTCACCCAGGTTTTTACGCGCCAGACTCAGGCGATAACAGTGGTCAGTTGGATGCTGACGTTCTTTTGAGTGTTACACCGCCACCACAAATGCCAGCAACAATGGAAGCGGGCACGATCAAAGGGTACTGCGTTGGCGAACCATGGAACCAACAAGCTGTGTTTAAAGGCATTGGTACGCCAGTTGTGACCGATTACGAGATCTGGAAGAACAACCCAGAGAAAGTGTTTGGTGTTTCCAAAGCTTGGGCTGAGAAGTATCCAAACACGCACATTCGCGTAGTGAAAGCCTTGATTCGAGCGGCACATTGGTTGGATGAAAACGACAATGCCAACCGCCAAGACGCAGTGAAGATGCTATCAAAAAGCGAATACGTTGGAGCCGATGCTGAAGTTATCGCCAACTCAATGACCGGCACATTTGAATACGAGAAAGGCGACAAACGAGACGTGCCAGACTTCAACGTGTTCTTCCGTCATAACGCCACTTATCCGTATTACAGCGATGCGATTTGGTACCTGACCCAAATGCGCCGTTGGGGACAAATCTCAAGCGAGAAATCCGATGATTGGTACATGGATGTCGCAAAAGAGGTTTACCGTCCGGACATTTACCAACAAGCGGCTCAAGCACTGATTGAAGATGGTGTGTTGAGCAAAAAAGACTTCCCAGATTTCAGTGCTGAAGATGGTTTCCGTGCGCCACAAACACACTTTATCGACAACATCGTTTATGACGGTCGTGAGCCAAATAAATATCTAGAGAAGTTCTCTATCGGGCTTAAAGGAAAAGACAAAGTTTAACCATAACGATAAACGCCACAGGCGAGGGGGATTCGCTTGTGGCAACAAGGATGTAAATTTCTTAGGAGTGAGTATGTCTAGTAATGTCATTTCCCTTTTTCCTGCTAAGCAGGTAGTGAACCGAAGTAGGTTGGTGCTTTTGCCCGTCATTGGTTTGCTGATCTTCTTGGCAATGTGGCACTTAGCGGCGAGAGAAGTGCAAACTTCATTAGGTACGCTACCGGGACCAGTGCAAACTTTTCAGCAGTTTAGCAACCTTGTCGATGACCATTGGCAAGAGCGAGAAAAGGAACAAGCGTTTATCGAGCGTCAGGAAAAGCGCAATGCTGCAAAGTTAGCCGAAAATCCAGACGCCGAAGTAAAGATTCGTCCTTACACTGGTAAACCGACGTTCTTCGACCAAATCATAACAAGCTTAGTGACTGTGACTGCAGGCTTTCTGTTGGCGACGGTTATTGCGATTCCGCTTGGCATCGTGCTTGGTCTTAATCAAGGGCTGTATCAAGCGTTCAACCCAATCATTCAATTGCTCAAGCCCGTATCACCTTTGGCTTGGCTGCCTATCGTCACTATGGTTGTAAGTGCCACTTATGTGAGTGATGACCCGATGTTTGCTAAGTCGTTCATTAACTCTCTGATCACAGTGGCGCTGTGTAGCTTATGGCCGACGCTGATTAATACCGCCGTGGGTGTAACGAGCGTTGATAAAGACTTAATCAACGTGAGTAAAGTGCTTCAACTTTCGTGGTGGCAGCATATACGCACCATCGTTTTACCTTCTGCCATTCCAATGATCTTCACTGGTTTACGTCTCTCTTTAGGTATCGCTTGGATGGTATTGATTGCGGCAGAAATGCTCGCGCAGAACCCAGGGTTAGGCAAATTTGTTTGGGATGAGTTCCAGAACGGCAGTTCAGCGTCATTGGGGCGCATCATGGTGGCTGTCATCACCATTGGTTTTATCGGTTTGATGCTCGATAGAGGCATGTTGCAACTTCAAAAGTGGCTGTCTTGGAATAAACAACAAGCGTTGAGATAAGGGAAAAGATCATGGAAAAAGCATTATTAGATCTAACGCGTTTAGGGATGCGATTCCCAACGCCAGATGGCGAGTTCATCGCGCTTAAGAACGTCGATTTACAAATCAATAAAGGCGAGTTTGTATCCCTAATTGGTCACTCTGGCTGTGGTAAATCAACGGTATTGAACTTAGTCGCAGGGCTGCACATGCCAACAGACGGCGGCGTAATAGTCGATGGGCGAGAAGTAGCTGGACCGGGACCTGACCGCGCAGTGGTGTTCCAAAACCATTCATTGTTACCTTGGCTCACCGTATATCAAAACGTTGAGCTAGCTGTAAAACAAATTGCCGGCAAAAAGGGCAAAGCGTGGATTCAGGAGCAAGTGAATCACTATTTGGAGTTGATTCAAATGCAGCATGCTGCGCACAAAAAGCCGGATGAAATCTCGGGCGGTATGAAGCAGCGAGTCGGCATCGCGAGAGCACTGGCACTTCAACCAAAGGTTCTGCTGATGGATGAGCCATTTGGTGCGTTGGATGCGTTAACACGTGCGCATTTGCAGGATGCACTGATGAAGATTCAAGCCGAGCTAAACAACACTGTCATCATGATTACCCACGACGTGGATGAAGCCGTGCTGCTATCCGACAAAATCGTGATGATGACTAACGGACCGGCAGCAACCATTGGTGAAGTGTTAGAAGTGAATCTACCTCGCCCTCGTGAGCGTGTCGCACTGGCGGATGATGCGCAGTATCAGAAGTGTCGACAAGCGGTGCTGAAGTTTCTTTACGAGAAGCAATCCAAAGTCGAGATTCCTGTTTCGAAAGAAGACAAACCCAAAACCGCAGCGCAAACGGCATAAGGAGGCAGCGATGAACAGTCCTTTAACGATTCCAGTAAAGAACGCATTGAGCCACATCGTTGTGGTAGGCAACGGTATGGTCGGGCAACACCTTGTCGAGCAATTAGTGCAGAAAAACGCGCATTTGGAGCACCGAATTACCGTGATTGGTGCAGAGCGTTTTATCGCGTATGACCGTGTACAGTTGTCCTCTTTGTTTGCGGGTAAGTCTCATAATGATTTGATGCTGAGTAACCAAGAATGGTACGACATGCATGGCATCCAACTCGTACTTGGCAGCCAAGTAACAGGTATCGACAGAGAGCAAAAGCGCATTCTGCTTGATGGTGAAGATGTGCTGGGTTACGACCAACTTGTGCTCGCTACTGGTTCGTACCCATTTGTGCCGCCAATTGAAGGTAAAGACCGCGACAACGTGTTTGTCTACCGCACGCTTGATGATCTTTCACAAATCAAAAAGGCATGTGAAGGTGCAAGAACAGGCGCAGTGATTGGCGGCGGCTTGTTGGGTTTAGAAGCGGCAAACGCACTCAAACTGTTGGGGCTAGAAACTCACGTCATTGAGTTTGCACCTCGCCTGATGCCCGTACAGTTAGATGATGGTGCTGGCTTAGTGCTAAAAGAGAAGATTGAGGCGCTAGGGCTAACCGTTCACACCTCAACGGGTACGGAACGAATCTGCGATGGTGAAACGGCTAAGCATCGCATGGTGTTTAAAGACAAAGATCCTCTCGAAGTGGATGTGATTGTCTTTTCCGCAGGGATTCGCCCTCAAGATGAGCTGGCAAAAATGGCTGAGCTAGAAGTAGGCGAGCGAGGCGGTATAGTGATTAACAACCAATGCCAAACCAGCGATGAGAACATTTATGCGATTGGCGAATGTGCCCTTTGGGAGCAGAAGATATTTGGTTTAGTCGCACCCGGTTACACCATGGCGAGAACCACTGCCGATGTCTTGACTGGAATGCCGAGCGAAGGTTTTAAAGGTGCAGACATGAGCACCAAGCTCAAGCTACTTGGGGTGGATGTGGCGTCTATCGGCGATGCACAAATGCAAACCGAAGGCGCACAGGAAATGGTGTTGCAAGATGCGGTTGCAGGCATCTACAAAAAGCTGGTGGTTGATGCGAGCGGCACCCAACTGCTTGGTGCGATTCTCGTTGGTGACAACAGTGACTACGATGCGCTCTTACAGTGTTATTTGAACAAAACGGTTCTACCAGACCACGCCGCGAACCTGTTGTTTGATACCGGAATGCTTGATGGAGAGATGCCAGACAGCGCCATCATCTGTTCTTGTCACAACGTCACAAAAGGCGACTTAGTTGCCGAGATTCAAGCTGGCACCACCAACCTTACGGACCTTAAAGCGAACACCAAAGCCGGTACTGGCTGTGGTGGCTGTAGCAATATGGTGAAGTCGGTATTGGATACTCAACTGGCAGCCATGGGGGTAGAGGTTAACAACCACCTTTGTGAGCACTTTGAGTTAAGTCGCCAAGAGATGTTCCATATTTGCCAAGTGGAACAAATCAAAGACTTCGACACCTTAATTGCACTGCATGGCAAAGGGCATGGGTGTGATATCTGTAAGCCGACAGCGGCATCTGTTTTTGCTTCTTTGTGGAATGAACACATCATGGAGCCGCAGCATCAATCTCTGCAAGACTCTAATGATGCCTTTATGGCGAACCTACAAAAAGATGGCTCTTACTCGATTGTGCCTCGTGTTCCGGGTGGCGAAATCACACCAGACAAACTCATCGTGCTAGGCGAAGTCGCTCAGCAATACGATCTATACACCAAAATCACTGGCGGTCAACGCGTGGATTTATTTGGCGCGCAGTTAGAACAGCTTCCTGAAATCTGGCAAACCTTGATTGATGCTGGTTTTGAAACAGGGCACGCCTACGGCAAGTCGGTGCGCACCGTGAAATCTTGTGTGGGTTCTACTTGGTGTCGCTATGGTGTTGATGACTCGGTCGGATTAGCGATTGAGTTAGAGAACCGCTACAAAGGATTGCGAGCGCCCCATAAGCTTAAGTTTGCCGTATCGGGCTGTACTCGCGAGTGTGCAGAAGCGCAAAGTAAAGACATTGGGGTGATCGCCACTGAAAACGGCTGGAATCTATATGTGTGTGGTAATGGCGGCATGAGACCAAGACACGCTGATTTGTTTGCATCCGACTTATCCAAACCAGAGTTGATCATCATGATTGACCGAGTTTTGATGTTCTACGTCAGCACCGCTGATCGCTTGCAGCGCACGTCTGTGTGGATGGAGAACATGGAAGGGGGCCTAGATTACCTTAAACAAGTGATTTTGGATGACTCTCTGAATCTATGTGATTCTTTGGATGAACAAATGGCACGAGTCGTAGATACCTATCAATGTGAGTGGAAGAGTACGTTAGATAATCCTCAAAAATTGCAACGCTTCCGTCCTTTCTTGAACAGCTCGTCGGGCAGCAAAGTCTTGCCGTACCAACGTGTGCGCGGTCAGCGTATTCCATTGAAACAGGAGGTGTAAATGGCAGCTTTAACCAAAGTGAAATTGTGTCAGCTTGATGACCTAATGCCGTTCATCGGTGCCACGGTGTTGATTGAAGGCGAGCATGTCGCGTTGTTCTACATTCCTGATAGCGGTGTTTACGCCGTTCAAGATTGGGATCCAATTGGTAAGGCTTATGTGATGAGTCGAGGGATTGTCGGTGATATTGATGGTGAGATGTGTGTTGCATCACCACTGTATAAACAGCACTTCAGTTTAAAGAGCGGGCAGTGTTTAGAAGACGATGCGCACTGTCTAAAAACGTGGCAAGTAATGGTCGACGATAATCAGGTTTGTTATTTAGTCGAAGAGTGATCTCCGAAGTTAGCTTGCTCGATATGAGTGAATTCTTCGCGTGAGAGACATGCGAATAAAGCTCCAGATACACCACAGTATGGTTCTGGAGCTTTTTACTATTTGGAAGGATTCACTTGTAGTTCGGTATAGCCAGTCGAGTCGTCCATCGCTCTAGTGAACTCAAGTTCTGAGTAAGAATGGATGATCAATTCTGCGGTAGTATCAATCACTGTGCCTTCCAGCAAATGCCCACCGCAAACTAGTCCATCACGATCAGACACCGAGATATGAACGTGCTGATGCTCAGGCGTTAGTGTTCCCATCACAGAGACGATTTCAAATGGCTCTTGTTTGGTTAACGTACTCTCTGCACCTGCCAAACGAAGGTTGAGGTTAGAGATACAGCCAACGCATGAGGCAATCGAGCCTGCTTTGATACCATGCTGCTCGACCAATTTCGCTAGGCTCAGCTTTAAGTCCATGCCTTTGGTAAGACGTACTGCTATCACTTCAATCGACATGTCACTTCCTAATCAAAACCAGCAAGCAGGAAAGCGCGGTATCCAAGTCGGCATAACGTTTGGCTTTGCCAAGTACGCGCATACCTTGCATGTTGTTGAGAACAAAACGAGCGAGCTCTTCTGGTTTCAGCGTTTTCGGCACTAAGGTTTCTTTTTGCGCATTGGTCAGCGCATCCGCAATGATGTCGATAAGATGGTCAAACAAAAAATGCCCTTTACGCAGTACGTCATCGTCTTCACCAGCGTGCTCAATCAACGCATTTTGGATAAAACACCCACAGTTGCGTTTGCGTTGCAGTTCAGCAAAAGATTTAAGGAACGATTCCAACTCAGGTAAAGACGCATCGTCTTTTTCCAAATCATTCAGTGACGGTAGCGAGACCTTTTTTAAGTAAGTATCGAGCGCTTCGTAGTAGAGCTGTTGCTTGTCACCATAGGTGTTGTAAAGACTGAAGCGGTTGATGTTCAACTCGTCGGTGAGATCCGAGATAGACGTGTTCGCAAAGCCCTTGCGCCAAAACACATCCATAGCCACGAGAAGCTTTTCATCTCGGTCGAAGTTGGCTTTTCTTGCCATAAATTACCTGCCTGGGTCTGCTTATCGGGTAATTAAATTGCTTTGGAGGGATGGTACAGAGAACCTCTAGCGCTCGAACTGAACCAATATGATGAATACCCATCTATCCTTGGGTATCAGCCTCCAAATTCATGTGAACTCACAAACGGCATCAAAAATCTCGCTCAGCAAACAGACCCACAACTGTTTGAAAATTTTTGATAGTGAAGTTCTTGACTGATCGTTTATAAACTGGCTACAGTATATCCTAACCAATCGGTTAGAAAAAGATAAAAGGATGTGAAATGAAGCTCTATGAAACCGCAATGACTCCAAGTTGTAAGCGAGTTAGCATTTTTCTAAAGGAAATCGGTGGCGAGGTTGAGCGAATTGCGCTGAACGTTCGTGAGGGCGATAACCTATCTGAACCGTTTAAATCGAAAAGCGTGAACGGCAAAGTGCCTTTGCTCGAACTGGATGATGGTACGACGATCTGTGAAAGTGTGGCGATTTGTCGCTACCTAGATGAAGCGTTTGAAAATGATCTGGCGCTGTTTGGTGCTAACCAGCTCGAACGTGCTCAGGTGGAAATGTGGCATCGTGTGGTGGAGTTCCAAGGACTAAATGCGGCATTTCAGGCGTTTCGAAACATGACCGGAGTTTATGGAGACAGAGAACGTTGCGTTGAAGCATGGGGCGAAGAATCAAAACAACGCGTCTACGAATTTCTGCCTGTCTTAGACAAGCGCCTTGAACATAATGATTTTATCGCCGTAGACCATTTTACTATCGTCGATATAACAGGCTTTATTTTGATCAGTTTCGCAATTAAAGGCCTAGAAATTGATGTGCTATCGACGTCGCCAAGCATTGCTCGATGGTATAACCAAATTTTAGCTAGACCTGCATTTCAGAGTTAATGTATTGCAGCGAGTGGATGATAGCTCGCTGCTACCACCTTACAGGTTCTTAACTCAGCAGGATATTCAAATTTTTTCAGATTTTTCTTATTTTTTCTCCTATCGCCTATAATTGGAAAAACAACCTCAATTTGCTTCGTTGCGTTTTAGAGCCTCGAGCTCTTGGTCCGTAGACGCTCTCTTTCATCATGGAAAGTCTAATAATAGACAAGGAGAGGTCATGAATATTCAAGTGAAAACTATCAATAATATTCTAATAGCCCTGTTAATGGTTTCGGTTTTTGGTCTATTCGCACTGTACCTCAATTACACACAGCAGAATGAACAGATTGAAAGGCTGCAAAGTCAGTTAATCGAAAAAGAGCATCAGATACTAATTTCTAATGAAGCGTTGTCTTACACTCGATATCAACACCAATTATTAGCCGAAGACTACAGCCGTTTTAGAAATGAGCAGTCAGTGACTAGTGTTTTGCGTTAGCCAGTATAGCAACCACTTTAAGGAGGCAGATGAAACCCATTCTTTTGGTCGATGACAGTAAAACAGTACTGCTTTACATCAGCAGTGCATTGGAAAAGCAAGGCTATGAAGTGCTTGCTGTTGAAGACGGACGAGCGGCGCTCGAAGTGCTAACCCACCGCCCTGATATTCAGTTTGTGCTGAGTGATTTAATGATGCCTGGAATTAATGGTATTGAATTGTGTCGCCAATTAAAATCTAAAGTTAGCGAACGTTACATTTTCTTTGTTCTACTGTCTTCTAGAAATGACCAAAGTTCGATCGTGAAAGGCATTGATGCTGGCGCAGATGATTTCGTAGATAAGAAGACGTCTGTAGAGGAACTTCAGGCCAGAATCCGTGCGGGGTTTCGTACTTTAGAACTGCACAACAAACTCGTTGAGAGAAATAAAGAGCTAGATGCGGCCTATCAAACAATCCACCAAGACCTACAGTCTGCGAGTCATCTGATGGAGCAACTACTCCCTTCTGAATCAACTATCCAAAATATACAGTTTAGTTATGTCTACAAACCATGCTCCCAGATTGGTGGTGATATGTTGGGGTATTTGGAGCTCGATGAACAACATGTTGCGTTTTATGTATTTGATGTTTCTGGTCATGGTATTTCTTCAGCTTTGATGGCTTTTTCTATTCAACAGACGCTATCTCAAAGTCAGGGGCCTGATTCGATCACGATGGAGTTGAGAGATGACGGCTATTGCGTAAGTGAGCCTGCATCTGTGATTGAACGGCTAAATCGGCGTTATCAGCAAACTAGAAACAGTCAACTTTACTTTACTATGGCTTACGCCATTCTTAACACAAAATCAGGGCAACTTAGCTATTGCACGGCTGGCCACCCCAGGATCTTAGTTTGGCGAGCGAGTACGAAAACGATGGAGCAGATAGGTGATGATAACTTTATCGTTGGTGCAATGCAGCCGATGGAATATAGCGGTAACCAAATTAGTCTAGATGAGGGCGATGCATTGTGGCTTTATTCGGATGGTTTGATTGAAGCGAGGCAGGGTGAGGAGATGTTTTCACTACAACGATTGGCATCGAGTATAAAAGCTGTTTGCACGCTGCCAGTTGAAGATCAAGTGGGAGACGTCTTTAAAAAAGTACAATCTTGGCACAACGAAGATGAGTTTGATGATGATGCCAGCCTTTTACAGGTAAAATGGCATGGTGAGAGGCTCGATTTTAAGGAAAAGAATGTCAAAGAGCGAATTTAAACGAACTTACGGGAGCTCCCTTACTCACTCACGAAGTGCGAGCAAAGACGTTGTTCGGTTTTTGATGGGTCATCAAATCCCCTTAAATGCAATTCAATCATTGGAGCTTTGTGTCGTTGAGCTCATGAATAACGCTTATATTCATTCTTACAGTGAAATAGAAGGCCTGCCAATTGAAGTGGAGTGTAGGGTTGGGGATGACCAAGTGTCCGGTTTCGTGGAACTGAGAGTCTCTGATTGCGGAGCGCCGATCAATGAAAAGACGTTCACCCAACATAAAAATAAACAGATTGAGGCACCTAACTTAATGGATGACGATAGTTGGTCCTCCTCTGGTCGCGGACTGATGTTAGTCGCTCAATTATCTGACCTGTTTAAATTGGAAAAAGGTTTCGAAAACAATACGTTTGTTGTCGTGAAAAGGAATTGGGAGAGAAACTAACAACCAAGCAAAGTCGATTTGCTTCACTTGGTCCCTAGCGTTAATCTGACGGTTGCGTTGTATATCATTGTTATTTTGTATTCGTTGTTGGTGCTGGTGATAGTAACGCCTCCAACTCTTCTGGTGTTAGAATATCACTGATGTTTAACATATTACTTTCATCATCTAGCGCCATCTTTGTACGGCTAAGTAAGTACCTTTTTTGAGTTGGTGTTAGGTCTTTGAGAGACTCAATCAACTCCCTGAAATTGCTATTATTCATTGCCATATTTCCCCCAGTTAAGCCTTGAATTTCTTTATTGCATATTCTTCAAGTAAGCGAAGATTTGTTGATTAATTGCAGCTAGCTCTTTAGTAACTATAGCTATATCTGAGCTATCTGGCGCTGTATCGTTTCTGGTTTTTTCTTCTATTCTTTGAAACGCAATGACCGCGGTGTCTTCTCCGAAACTCTCTAGAATGCCCTTTAAACTATGAGCTAATAGATAGAGTTCTGACCAACATCTGCTTGCATATAGCTCATCTATACGCTCTATATCATTCGTGTGATCTTCAAGGTATGTAGAAAAAACAGTGACGATGAGATCTACGTCGTTATCCATGTATGTATTGAGAACATCAAAATTAATCATGTATACCCCTATTAAACGTTGAGGTAGAGGAATGTTTCGGATAATGAAGGCTTAGCCGAAGGTATGAATGGCATAACCAGTATTTGAGCAGAAATAGTTTGCTTGTCGCTTGAGATAAACTTACAAAAAGAAAGTCATTGTTAAAGATATTTTGACTTATATCCAAACGGCAATGGTCGAAATGTAGGGATGAAAAAACTTCAACTCGCGTGTTTTTAACACAAGTAGCAAAGGGGACGTTTCCACGTAAAACGCCGAGTCGGTAAGTGTCTTGCAGTCCTAGTTTGAGGCTATCGTTACATACGGACGCCAGACGTTCGCCAACTTTGACTATTCCTTCAGTCAAGGCTAACTCTCCTCATTAAGTACAAGTATAAATTAGCAATCTAGTTGCATATTGGCAAGTAATCTGCGGCAAAAAAGGGACTCGCGTCCCTTTTGTATTACTAGCTTTGCTTAGAGTCCTGTTCTATTTGCTTCATAAGCTCGTTGGCTTTCTTCATAGCGCGTCTTGCGCTTGAAGTCCTTCGCTTATTAAGTAGTATATCGGAGAAGCGTAAGTATTTATCAGCAGTTTTGAATCTTAAATCGTTAACATCCTGAAAACCAATAGGAAAGTTTTTCGAGAACAGATCCACATCCTTCACCAAGTTATCGAGATGAGTTGTCGTCCTTGCCTTTTCTAGGCGAGAATAAAAGTTTTCAAACTCTTCTTGGAACAGGATTCTAGCGGCATCTTCTGGAAACGGTAGAGGGCTGTTGGAATCTAGCGCTGTCTCATATAATTTCATTTCCAGCACTGCATCTTTCATCGCATTACTTATCTGTAAGTTCTCTTGATGCTCTTCTACGTTTGAAAAGAAGGTGTTCCCAACCTTAATAAGAGCAACAAGTGCAGCTGCGTCTTTCTTTTGGAGTGCTTCAGTGAGGTGCTGACCGAAAACATCGCTAGATAACGAACTTGGCGTGAAAGGATAACCTTGATGAATCTGATTTAACTCATCCTTGAGCTCATAGATGGATTTAATGCCATCTTCTTTACTGTACCGAGACTTTTCAAGTTGACTGTTGATTTGCCTTGCTATCGAAAGTAACGTGGAGTGCTTGCTTGAATGAATATCTAAGGCAAGAACTTCTATTTTATGTGAGTCAGGGTAGTAGGTTTTTGCTTTATCAAGTATGGACTCAATTTCATCATAATTCGGGTAGTTGTTGGCATCAGAATTCAAAACCTGATCAATTTCAGATTCAAACTCGCTGAGAATATAGGTCTTGTGTAAGCGTAATAAGCCAGCCTTAACGACTGGATGTAAGCTTTTTTCACTATCAATCAGTGCCAAACTTTTTTCTGCTGGCGTATCAAGCTGCCACTCTTGTCCGGCAATTTGATCATTTTGCTTGCTAATAACGGTTTCCAAATTGGTGATGGTTTCTTGTTGCTGCTGATAACCAAATACAATGCCGCTAACTAATAATATACTCGCTGCCGCGCCGCTAGCGATAGGCCAATAGCGCATATTCAATTTGCGTTTCAACTGCTCAGGGGTCAGTTCGTTCGGAATAATGCCAGTTGAAAATACGCTTGAAAATATTGGCCACTTAGATGCAGGCATGTTAGTTGGTTTAGAGACCTTGATCTTCTTTTTGAGAGCTTCATTAACTGGAGTTCTTGCGTAAGGGTGTTTGCAACTCAATAACTCGTAAGCAATACAAAATAGAGCAAACATATCGTCGCTTAAGTTCGGTTCCTTACCGGATAACAGGTTGAGTGATGCATAGTTGGGAGTATAACCAAGCGTTTCAACATTTTCGGATTTACGTTTAGCCGCATATTGATCCTGCTTTAATTGATGAGTTTTAGATACACCAAAATCAAGCAACTTAACGTTACCCTCAGACGTTAAAATCACATTAGCGGGCTTTAGGTCGGCGTGCACTACACCAAGAGAGTGAGCATATGAGAGTGCATCGAGTACCTGATTTAGGATTGATAAAGTTGCATTAAACTTCAGCCCATGGGGCCTAGAACGCTGTATTAAACTCTCTAATGTTTCTCCGTTAATATACTCCATAACTAAAAAGTATATTTCGCCATCAACACCAAAATCAAAAACCCTAATGATATTAGGGTGGCTTAACCTTTGAGTTTGTTGAGCTTCACGTATTAACATGCGTGCAGTCTCTGGTTGAGAAGCAAACTCTTTCTGTAATATTTTTAACGCAACGTAGGGTGTTTCTGAACCTGAAGATTCAAGAATCTTATCTTTAGCTAAGTAAACATCGCAAAGCCCACCATGCCCAATAACCGACTCAATTTCATACCGATTTTTAACGGTCGTTCCTATTAAGCTTTCGTTAATAACATCTTTGTTATTATTTAATGAGTCATCTTTATTGTTTTTTTTCTTATTAACTAACGGAGTGTTTTCTTTTTGAGACAGTTTTGTATTTGTTTCATTTTTATTTTTAACGGAGGTTTCATTATTAGTGAGTTTGGTTGATTTAATTGCATTGTCTCGTTTTTGAGTCTTTACAATTTTAGTTTTATCTCCGCTTTCTTTGTTATT
Organism: Vibrio sp. Vb0598; assembly: GCF_033338935.1. Lineage (NCBI taxonomy): Bacteria > Pseudomonadati > Pseudomonadota > Gammaproteobacteria > Vibrionales > Vibrionaceae > Vibrio > Vibrio sp. Vb0598. The sequence continues at coordinate 353,117 of NZ_JAWOTP010000002.1, forward strand.
TATAGAATTGTTTTTATTACTGTCTTCCATCACAAGAACTCCGTATAAATGATGGGGGAATATATACCTTTCTGCTCAATGAAAAGTCATTATGTTAGAATTTCTCGGCCAAACTAACATTCGTTTTTTTATTGATGAAAGTCTAAGTGTCAAAAATTTGAACTTGGTTGGATAATTAAAATTGTTGAACAATACGTGATTGCTTTGATAAAAAAATGATTCATTATTCCGTGCATGATTTTCAATGGCAGTATTAAGGTTTTTATTAATCTTACTGTTAATAAGAAAGCAGTTAATAATAAAATTAAAAATAATATCTAGCAGGTCTTTGGCGAGGTTTACATGAAGTTGGTTTTAACCATAACAAGTTTTCACAAATTTACTCCAGAGATTGAGAGTGAGTTCGTGTTTGAATCAAGTGATGAACATGCCAAGGTTACATTTGGTAGGTCTGAACAATGTGATTGGACACTACCAGATCCTGAAAGAGTGGTATCCGGAACCCACGGAGAACTGATTAAGTTTGGTGACAAATACTTGATAAAAGACCTCTCAACTAATGGTACTTTTGTAAATAATGCTGTAACTCCTGTGGGTCAAGGAAATGAAATAGCACTAAGCAATGACGATATGGTTAGCTTAGGGGATTATCAAATTTCAGTTTCTGTTCAAACAGATACAGATGTATTCAGTCTTGAGACAAGTAAAAGTCTTTCTAGCGCCCCCCCTGAAGTAGTCTCAAGTCCATCGGAAGAGGAATTTGTTGACCTAGGCCTTAGTGCTAGTGAACTCTTAAACGAAAGTGTTCCTTCTGACTTTCAGCTAGATATTGGTTTAGTCGATGATTTTATTGATATCCCAAAGCCCGAAAAACAGAGCACCGTATCTGAAACTTTACCGAAAGTTAACCGACAATCAGAGCACCTATCGACTCCCAACTTTGATACCAATGGGGGTGAACTTGCGGCTTTTGTTAGAGGGGTGGGTATAGATCCAATGATGATTCCCAGCGATAACCGAGAGGAATGGTTTGAACAACTGGGGGAGTCATTTTCTTTGATGCTAGTTGGCTTAATGGAAACACTGCATAACAGAGCAGTGTTTAAACAAACAAATCGACTTAGTCATACCGCATTTCGTAAGTCAGAAAATAACCCTTTAAAGTTTTCTGCAAACTTAGAAGATGCGATTCATAACTTATATAACCGTCAAACTGCTAGCTTCTTAAAGCCGAATGCAGCCATTAAAGAAGCATTTAATGACATCGAAAGTCATGAGCAAGCCTTAATGAAAGGTGTTGAAGGTACGGTTTCAAGTGTTATGTCACTTGTTGAACCTACTTCTATATACTCAGATGCTTTAGCGAAAGACACGGTTATTAATAAGGTTATTCCAGCTAGAAAATATGCTCAAAGTTGGAAGAGGTTTGAGGATATTCATGAAAAGCTATCCGATGATATTATCAATAAAGAGTCTCCGTTCTATTTAGAAGACTTCGCTAAGCACTATGAATTAGCATTAAAAAACAAAGGCTAGGAATTAGGGTGATGAAAAAGTTTTACCAATATATTTTGTTATTAATTTCAATGGCTTTATTTGGGTGCTCAGCAGCGAACCTAGTTGTTGATCCATACTCAGATTTAGAAATAGCAGCAAGTCATAACATTAATCCTGATTCAAACGGCAGGCCTTCTCCTGTAGTGGTGTATGTATTTGAATTAACGTCAAATACCATTTTCGAAAGCCAGGACTTTTTTTCTATTTATGAAGAAAGTGAAAAAGTCTTAGGACCTGATTTAGTGAATAAATATGAAGTTTCATTAACTCCAGGTCAGAAAGAAACATATCAAGCAAGTATGTCTCCAAAGACAGAATATTTAGGCATTGTCGTCGCGTTTCGAGATATTGAAAACTCAAATTGGCGACAAGTCATTAAAGTGGATAAGACCGGTTACAACACATATCAAGTATTGTTAGAAGATCTGTCTTTGGTCGTTAAATAACGTTTAGTTGGCTAATTATAAATGACGCAATACTCCAAGACGGCTTGGTGCGAAGGAATGTTTTTACGTCCCCAGCACTTCCAACAACAAGAACGCGCAACCTCTCAAGAATTCAAGGGCTTACATCAGTTAGGTGGGGCTTACAATTGGGGAGTTTGGAAATGTCGAGTAAAAAAACACGCGCTAAAAGATGGTCTTATTGAACTTGAGCATCTTGAAGCTGTTTTGCCAGATATGACGTTGGTTAATACGTTAATATCCAACGATTCAGTTTCGCCTCTACTTATTGATAAAAACACTGAAAATACGTTAGTAAAAATAACTCTCCCTCTTTCAAGTGTTACAGGTAAAAACGTTTCGGATGTAAGCGAATCGATCGTCTCTCGTTATGTACTTCAAGATATCGACGTGATAGATAACCTTACAGGACAAGATGAGGAAACCATCCAAGTTGCAGCCCTTAACCTAGAGTTGAAAGCGAGTAATGACAAATTAGCGGGTTATGTGGAGTTACCTATCTTAAGGATCAAAGAGGTAACTCCTGAAGGGGAAGTTATACTAGACGATGAGTACGTTCCTCCGCTTATCAATCTCCTTAGCGACAAAGTTATGTCAGCCTATCTACGTAACGTTATCGCGATGACAAAGATGCGTGCTGACGTTATTGCGCAGCGCTTGATTAAGGGTAAATCTGCATCGGCATCTGCTGTTGATTTCATCATGCTCCAAATGCTGAACCGATATGAGGCTAAGTTAAAGCATTTCAGTGAGTTAGATAGGTTACATCCACTGGAATTAGCGACGACACTTAAAGGTTACATTGGTGAGTTAGCCACTTTTTCTAATAAAACTAAAAGAGTCCCAAGTTTGCTTGCGTATGATCACTTAGATGTATCAAGTGTCTATAGCGAGTTGAATCAGATACTCAGTCAGTACCTCAGTGTTGTTCTTGACCAAACTGCGACCAAACTTCCGTTGGAGCCTCGCCAGTACGGTATTCAAGTGACGCCACTTCCAGATAAACGCTTGCTTGAGTCATGCCAATTTGTGCTAGCAATTAAAGCAGATACCACAACAGATGAAATAAGACGCCTGGTCCCAGCGCAACTCAAGTTTGGCCCGGCAGAACAGATTCGCGATCTAATTAATAATCAGATCAACGGTATAAACGTAGTGCCGTTGAGTGTCGTCCCGAGACAGATTCCTTACCAAACGGGCTATGTCTATTTCGAAGTTGTCAAGAAAGGGCCATTTTGGATGAGGCTAAAAGATAGTGGCGGTATTGCGCTTCACCTATCAGGGCATTTTCCGAATGCTGAACTTGAGCTTTGGAGTATTAATCAATAGGCGCGCTCAGTATGGAACAAACGATCGTAAAACCAACACCGGGTGGAAGAGCACCCGCATCGAAACCACAATCAGAAAAGTCACTGGATAATACCGTAGTTATCTCAAAAAGCCCTGAATTGGTGAACAATGATTCAGTGGTCGCTTATGGGAATAACTCTCTACTAGCAGAGGCGAATGGCCTGTTATCTATTATCGGTCAAATTCGGTCGACAGCGACTCATTCCGATCCGTTGTTTCTAAAAGAGACATTGGCACAAAAGCTTAGAGATTATGAGAACCGATTACGTCAGCATGACGTTGATTTGGATACCATTGATACAGCTCGTTATTGTTTATGCTGTTCACTAGATGAAGTTGTCCTTAACACCAATTGGGGTGGGAGTTCATTCTGGAGTCACGATTCATTACTTAGCTCCTTCTATGCTAGCAGTCAAGGTGGGGAAGCTTTCTTTAAGCATCTTGATAAGTGCATGGCGAAACCAGATGCGAACTTAGATTTGCTTGAACTAATGTATGTGTGTTTATCTCTCGGGTTTCTGGGTCAATACCGTTTAGAAAAAAATGGACTGGAATCGCACCGGAAATTGAGAAGACAAGTTATTGCTACTCTTAAGTCTTATGGGAGAGGAGTCCCTCAGGATCTCAGTAATAGTATTGACCAACACATTTTGAATGGCTCAAAGGCTTCTGATAGAGCGCCTCTTTGGGTTGTATGTTCTGTAACGGCGGCATTATTGGTCTGCATATATATGTATTTTAGCTATGAGCTAAATAAGGCATCAAATCGCACCTTTTCTCAATTAGTTAATTTGATTCAACCGCAACAACTTAACCAAGATGCAACGTCAGAATCAAAATCAGCGCCAATTTCAGAAAAGATTTCAATGTATCTAGCAACTGAGATCGGTAAGGGGCTAATCAATGTTGAGCCGCTGCAAGACAGGGTAAGAATTTCGTTAAAGTCTCAAGATCTATTTGAATCAGGTAGTGCTGATGTTGTCGCTTACATCCAACCCGTTATTTCTAAGCTTGCGAGAACATTGGAGTCGACCCAAGGCAAGATCATTGTTACTGGTCACACCGACGATAGGCCTATTTTCACGAGTAAATATCCCTCGAACTGGCACCTATCATTAGCTCGAGCCACTGCTATGTCTGAACAACTGATCTCGAATAGTGCATTAGAAGGGCGAGTGATACCCGAGGGATTGGGGGATGCAAGACCATTAGTTGAAAACAGTAGTGATGAAAACCGAGCTATTAACCGCCGGATTGAAATCGACCTTCTTGTCGCGAATTAATAATAGGTAGATAGAGATGCGTATTAAAGAAATTGGCAGAATATTTACTCAAAGATGGTTTCTCGGTCTTATCGGTGTCGCTGCTTGTTCTATTTTCATTTGGGTTGTTGGTCCACTTATTACGATAGCGGGATATGAGCCCCTAAAGAGTGACTTTCAACGGCTAGTCACTATTCTTGTGTTGGTGTTGCTTTGGGCGATATTTAACGTTACCAAGCAGCATAAGCAGAAGGTGAAAGAAGACGAAAGTATTCAAACGTTGCTTGAGGTTGATAGCCAATCAGATAAAGAAGCGGCAAGTGAAATTGACTTAATGCGCGAGCGTATTGAGCAAGCTGTCAAAGTAGTGACGAAAACACACAAAGGCAAGAGAAGTTTGTATGACTTACCGTGGTATGTGTTGATTGGCCCTCCTGGAACGGGGAAAACAACCGTATTAAAGCAGTCGGGGTTAGAGTTTCCATTAGGAGACAGCCTTGGCTCTGACTCTATTGCCGGTGTAGGTGGCACTCGCCACTGTGATTGGTGGTTTGCAAATAAAGCAGTTCTTATAGATACGGCTGGCCGGTATACGACACAAGACAGTCAAGAAAAGGTCGACTCTAAAGCGTGGCATGGTTTCTTAGGATTGTTGAAAAAGTATAGAACGCAAAGACCAATTAATGGTGCGATTGTTACGATAAGTTTAGCCAGCGTGATGTCTCAGACTCGAACCGAGCGAAGTCTTCATGCTCGAGCAATTAAGTCGAGACTTCAAGAGCTGAAAAACCAGTTAGGCATGCAGTTTCCGATTTACGTATTGCTCACAAAAATGGATTTAGTTGCCGGTTTCAATGAGTTCTTTGCCGATTTAAGTAAGGAAGAGCGAGAGGAATTATTTGGTTTCATGTTCCCTCGTGAAGTGGATGATGAAAGAGGCGTTATTTCTCTATTCAACAAAGAATTTCATGGCATGTTGGAGCGTCTTGATGCCCGTATGCTTAGAATACTTGAAACTGAGGACGATTTAGATAAACGCGCACTTATCTTTGAATTTCCAAAGCAATTAAGAGTGCTACAAGCTAATCTTGACGAGTTTTTAGCTGAAATTTTTGCACAAAACAGTTTTGAAGAGCCTGCCTTGATTCGTGGTGTGTTTATGTTGAGTTCGGTTCAAGAAGGCTTACCAGTCGATAAGCTGATGAATGAATCAACCAATGGACTTGGGTTAAATCGATTAGCTCTAGCAAAGAGTCAGACTGGTTCTCATAGTTATTTCGTAAAGAATCTTTTTGACAAGGTTATTTTCAAAGAGCAACTGTTAGGAACAGTTAATCGTCACTATCAAAAGCAGTCAGGTTGGATGCGTCGAGGTGTTTACATTGGATGTACAACGCTACTGCTCGGAGCTTCTTCGCTTTGGTTTATGAGTTATAAGTGGAACTCACAGTTAATTGTCGACACCAATGAACAAGCTAGCCATATTGATGCAATGATTGGCGCTCAAAGTTTAGATTTTGAAGCGGATATTGTTTCAGCTGTAGAAACATTAGATAGGTTGATGACGCTTCCTCTCGGAAAGCAAAGCAACTACGGTGATGCCGACTCTGTAAAGAGGTTTGGTCTCTATCAGGGAGACAAAGTGTCTCAGGCGGCAAACAATGCATATTCTGATGCTTTGACCCAATATTACGCCCCTCTGCTTCTTGATAGCTTGGTGTCAGAAATGGAGAGCAATCAACAGCATCGTGAGTATTTGTACGAAACGTTAAAAACGTATTTGATGTTATTCAATCCAGACAAATATCAACAAGATGAAGTGTTGGCTTGGTTTAACTTTTATTTCGAACGTCAATATCCGGGTGAGCTAAACGCAGACTTAAGAAGACGTTTGCTACAGCACACTCAATATTTATTAGGCAACGATGGACAAGGCTTTACTTACAACACTGCTGCCGTGACGAGTGCTCGAGAAGTGTTGACTCAAATGTCTCTACCTGAACGTACTTATCAGCGAATGAAAATACAATTTTCTAAGAGTCATGTACCTTCATTTCGCTTGACTGATGTATTGGGACCTAAAGGGCTTGAGCAGTTCGAGCGAGCTAGTGGAAAACCGCTATCACAAGGCATTTCGGGTTTCTACACGTACAATGGTTTTCATAGCATTTTTCAGATTCAGATCAACCGTACAGTAAAAAGCCTAATGGAAGAGAACTGGGTTTATGGTGACGATCTTAAGGCTCATGAAATTGATCAAGATAGTGCCATCCAAGGCGTTCAGTCTCGATACTATCAAGATTATGTTAATGAATGGAAAACGTTGATCGAAGATATTCAATTGAAGCAGGCTCCGAGCCTAGAACTTGCGACAGAGCAAGCGAGGGTTTTATCTGGAGTTGAAAGACCAATCGAATCTTTGTTGAGAGCAATCCAAAAAGAGGTTGCTCTATCAAAAGTATCATTGTCAGAAAATCAAAAAGCCGCTTCTGAAGTTGTTGGTAAAGTTGCCAAAGTTAAGTTTTCAAATACGGCTGATAGACTAGACATGTATTTACCTGAAGAAAACGGCTTCAATGTTGCTCTGCCAGGTAAAGAAGTCGAATCGCATTTTTCAGAGATCTTACGCCTTGGTGAGCAAGACTTTGATGATATTCAACAAGCAATGGTTAACTTGCGTTCGTATTTAAGTGACTTATCAAGCTCTGGTAACAATCAGAAAATTGCCTACAAAAGTATTTTAGATGGAACCGTTACACAAGATGTAGCAGCTTCTTTTGCTCGTGCTAAAGAACTTTTGCCGAGACCATTTAATCAATGGCTAGGTGAGCTTTCTCAAGAGTCGGTTAAGTTTGCGGAGAGCGGTTCGAAGGATCATCTAAATCAACTTTGGGTAACACAAGTGGTACGCCCTTATCAGCGGACTATTGCTGGCAGATATCCATTCGAGCCCAATGCGAGCAGAGAAGTTAGATTGAAAGACTTTAAGCGATTCTTTGGTTATGGAGGTACGCTTGACGCATTCTTCCAAGAATACCTCGAACCGTTTGTGGATACTTCGAAAAGTCGTTGGCGATTAGAAAAGGAAATTGGAGTTCGTCCAGAAACACTAATGGTCTTTCAAAGAGCGCAACGTATCAGGCAGTCTTTCTTTGAATCTGATAATTCATTACGCGTAGAGTTTGGGATGAAGCCTGTTTATCTAGACCAGCACATTACTCGATTTGTCTTAGAGTTGGGTGGACAAGATTTGGTTTATAAGCATGGACCAGCAAGAGCTAAATCGTTGAGTTGGCCTGCCGGTCAAGATCAGACTCGAATTGTGTTCACACCACCTGAATCTAAACGCGAAATTGCGCATACCTATGAAGGTGAGTGGGGCATATTCAAGCTTTTGGATCAATCACTTAAAGCAAGGCCAGAATCGCGTAAAGACAATATAGTTATGATTGATTTAAAGGGAAATAAGGTGCAGCTAGAGCTTATTCCTTCTAGTGCCATTAATCCGTTTTGGTCAAATGAAATGGAGAGGTTCAGATGTCCACGAACCTTATAACATCAGGCTGGGGCTATATCGGTAAAATGCCTGCAAAAGGGGACTTTGTGAAAGATGGTTTATCACAAGATTTCTCGGAGCGTTGGCATGATTGGCAACAGGCGGTTATTGCAGTCAGCAGGGAACAACTGGGTGAAAGCTGGAATGAGCACTTTTTAACGGCTCCTGTGTGGCACTTTGCTTTGGATATTAGCTATTTAGAAGACTCAACCTACATTGGTAGCATGATTCCTAGTGTTGATGCATGCGGTAGATACTTTTTCTTTACTATAGCTCGTGCCGTAAAAGGTGAAGCTGCGCAATATTGGGGTGACAGAGCTTGGACAGAGGACAGTGCCGCTCTTGCTCTTTCAGTACTTGAGGACGACTTTGTCTTTGATGTTTGGCATAAGAGTACTCAAGAAAAAAATGACCTCGTTGCGAATGTAACAAGTGAAGTGAGGCCTCTAGAGTTTCTTTATCAAAGCCAAATATCTACAGTTTTTCATGATCACGGCAATACTGATCAAAATACGCTTTTGAATTACCTCATTAAAGAAAAATTGAGTAAACCATGTTTTTGGTGGACTGAAGGTTCAACGAAGGTTGAACCATGCATGTTCATTACGAGTGGATTTCCTTCAATTGGTCAGTTTTCAGCCATGCTTGATGGCGGCTGGAAAAAGTGGAATTGGTAGGATAGAAGAATGAATTGGAACTATTTTACCTTTGCTAAATCGCACGCAGGAAAAGTACGCCCTTATAACGAGGATGCTCTGTTGGATATGACAGAGCAGCATATTTGGGTGGTTGCCGATGGAATGGGTGGACACAGTGCTGGCGATATAGCAAGCCAGATGCTAGTGGATAGAGTCGCGCGCCACATGCAGGATGTCTCCAATACTAATATCGATGATATCCGAAGAGTGGTTCAAGAAGCGAACTTAGAAATTTACCAATACGCACAAAATCACTTAGACGGTAAAACGATGGGAACAACACTTGTTTTGTTGTTTATTCAGGATGGGTATTACCACTGTCTTTGGGTGGGGGATAGCCGAATTTACCAGCTTAGAAGTGGTAATTTTGTCCAAAAAACACGTGATCATAGTCAAGTCATGGACTTAGTGGATCAGGGCTTATTGGCATTTGAAGATGCCGAATCTCACCCTCTTGCAAATGTTATTACCAGAGCTGTTGGGGTCGACGAAAGTGTCACTATTGATCAAGTTTCAGGGCAGTTGGCTGACGGCGATCAGTTTCTACTCTGTAGCGATGGACTCTCTAAGGAACTTACGAGTGATGAAATTCATCGGACATTGTATGCAGACTCAGTCAACCAAGCTGGATTAGCGCTCATGCATTCGGCTTTGGTTCGGGGCGCAAGTGATAACGTAACTTGTGCTTTGATCAAAGTTCGCCAAGCGCAAACGGAGTGCGAAACAGTAACTAGAGAAGACGCGACGATACCTGTCTTTCTAAGAGGGAGAGCTTATGAGTAATGAAATGTTTGATTGGTATGAACAAGCGTTGGCTCCTATATCTCAAGAAAATCCTACAGGTATTGATCCTAGAGAGGATGTATCACCACAGTCTGCTTACTATCGGTTGAAAGATCAGCGTATGGCCGCCCGCAACGCTGAACGTAATGCTCTTATAGAAGAAGAAAGTATCTATACCCACAGTAATTTATGGCGAGTATTTATTGAAGATGTCCCAGAAATACTCACGAATCAGTCTAAAGATTTGGAATTTGTTGCCTGGCTTATAGAAGCCCTAACTCGATTGTATGGTTTTCGTGGTATGGGCGTTGGCTACAAACTCGCAACCAGTTTAATTGAGAACTTTTGGGATGATCTGTACCCAATGCCTGATGAAGATGGTATTGAGACAAGAATATCGGCGATTATTGGCCTCAATGGTATCGATAGTGAAGGAACACTTATTTTTCCAATTGCTTGTATACCATTGACTGACTTAGGCGTGGAGCAAGCTTATGCCTATTGGGAATATCAGCAAGCTATAGAGCTTGAACGCTTAGACGAAGATAAGTGCCGAAATCGAGTCGAGCTTGGGGCTGTTGAGCTATCTGAAATTATAACTACGGTTAAGTCGACTTCTGATACGTTTTATCGAGAATTAATCACGGATTTGGAGTTCGCTACGGAATCATTTAATGAATTCAGTCAGCGATTAGATGAAGCGGTCGGTGATGTGACTCCTAGCTCTTATATATCAAAAAGACTTGAATCAATACACTCGGCATTAAAGCACCTTCTTGGAGATCGTTTTAATCAACCACAAGCAGTGATTGAAGAGCTAGAGGATCTTGATGAATCTTCTTCTGAACAACCGTTAAGTGCACAAAGTTGTGATGCATTATTAGCGACAAACATGAAATCACGAGAGCAGGCAATTAGACAATTGCAGCAAGTAGCTGATTTCTTCCGAGAGAGTGAACCTCACTCACCAGTTTCTTACTCCATCGAACAGATCATTCGTTGGTGTGGGATGCCTCTGCCGGAGTTACTGGCGGAACTTATCTCCGACGGGGATGCAAAGAAAAGCTACTTCCGTTTGGTTGGCATAGCAGAACAAAATGAAAATTAATAAAGGGAGAATGGTATGACGAGTATCCACTCGAAACTATCACGAGTACGGAAGCCTCGTGTCCACATTACCTATGATGTTGAAACTGAAGGTACAACTCTTAAGAAAGAACTGCCTTTTGTTGTAGGTGTAATGGGTGATTTCGCTGGTCAAAACACAGAAGCGTTGAAGCCATTAAAAGACCGCCGTTTTATTCAGATCGATCGAGATAACTTTGACGATGTACTCAAAAAAATGAATCCATCGGTGAAGTTTAAAGTTGCGAATAAGCTTGCGAATGACGATTCACAGTTTGAGGTCGATTTAAACTTTAAATCAATGCAAGACTTTGAGCCTGCTGCGATCGTAAATCAAGTTGATCCACTACGCCAATTGATGGAAACGCGTAATAAACTGCGTGATTTGATGACAAAAGTTGACCGCTCAGAAGAGCTTGAAAATATCCTAGAGGATGTTTTGAACAATACGGACAATCTGGCAAGACTTGCAGGCGAGTTAGATCTTGACAAGAAAGCGAAGTCAGACAGTACTGAAGGAGCGGAATAATGACGACTGAAGCTGAAAAACAGTTAGATCCAACAGTTAATGAACAGACAACTTCATTCTTAGATCAAGCTATTGGTGCGACTAAGCAGACCGAAGCTTCTCGTGCTGAGGAGCTGATTAAAACGCTCGCTGAAGAAGCAATGAAAGGGACAGTTACTTGGAACAAAAACCTAACAGTAACTTTTCGTGAAGCGATTAATTTGCTCGATAGGCAGATTTCTGATCAGTTGTCTGAAGTAATGCATCACCCAGTATTACAGAAACTCGAAGGTTCTTGGCGCGGCTTAAATTATCTAGTGATGAATTCAGAGACCAGTTCTACTCTGAAAGTTCGCATGATGAGTATGACCAAGAAAGAACTACATAAAGACTTGAGCAAAGCTGTTGAGTTTGATCAAAGCCAGATCTTTAAAAAGGTTTACGAGTCTGAGTTTGGTAGTGCTGGTGGTGAACCGTATGGTGCATTGATTGGAGACTATGAGTTTACCAACCACCCAGAAGATATTGAGTCGTTACGCCTAATGTCAAATGTAGCGGCTTCTGGCTTCTCTCCATTCTTGTCCGCGGCTTCACCAGCACTATTCGGCTTTGATGAGTGGACTGAGCTGTCAAAACCACGCGACCTAGATAAGGTATTTGAATCACTAGAATACGCCCAATGGCGTTCGTTCCGCGAGAGTGCCGATTCGCGCTTCGTTAGTCTGACGATGCCAAAAGTCCTTGCTCGTTTGCCATACGGACAAGCTACCGCTCCAGTCGAAGAGTTTGGGTTTGAAGAGTTCGAAGTAGATCCTGTTTCAGGTATTGCTGTTAACGCTGAACATAACGACTACTGTTGGATGAACTCTTCGTATGTTCTTGGTGTTAAGTTAACTGACGCATTTTCAAAATATGGATTTTGTACTGCCATCCGTGGTGCAGAAGGCGGCGGTCGAGTGGATAACTTGCCAACGCATTTCTTCATGAGTGATGATGGCGACCCTGATATGAAGTGCCCAACAGAGATTGGTATTACCGACAGACGTGAGGCGGAGCTTGGTAAGCTTGGTTTCTTACCGCTTTGTCACTACAAAAACACCAACTATGCAGTGTTCTTTGGTGCGCAAACCTGTCAAAAACCAGCGAACCATGAATCCCCTGAAGCAACGGCCAATGCGGCCATTTCTGCCCGCCTACCTTATATGATGGCAACATCTCGTTTTGCGCATTATTTGAAAGTAATGGCTCGAGATAAAATTGGTAGCTTTATGGAAGCAGAAGACGTTGAGTCTTGGCTGAACCGCTGGATCCTAGGTTACGTCAATGCTTCTGAAGGCGGTGGTCAAGAGATCAGAGCGAAATACCCTCTAGCAGACGCTCGTGTTCAGGTTAAGGAAATTCCTGGCGCACCTGGTTCTTACAATGCCGTAGCATGGCTGAAACCTTGGTTGCAAATGGAAGAACTGACTACATCTTTGCGACTTGTGGCCAAGATCCCTCAGTCAGGTGGATAAGAAACGAATTGGCTGGTCGAAAGGCCAGCCATGACCAATCTTTATGTTCTAGATGGAATTAGCAGTGTCACTTAACTTTCGCGACCCTAGCAAGCTAAAACATGAGTTCAGTACCGGAGGCTACGCTGAACTTGATAGCCCGTGGTTGACTCGATTCAATGAATCTTCTGATCTTGTATCGTCAGCGCGAATTTGGCTAGAAGGTACACGTTCAAGAGATTTGGACAGCTTTCGTCATAGTGTGATGAACACAATTAACCGCATTGATGAGCTATTAGAATCTCAACTAAATGAAATATTACATCATCCTGAGTTTCAACAGCTCGAAAGGGGGTGGGTTGGAGTTAGGTATTTATGTGAACAGGTTGATTCTCGTTCATCGGATTCTGTAAAAGTTAAGGTTTTAACGGCGACATGGAATGAAATCAGTAAAGATGCTTTAAAAGCCATCGAGTTTGACCAATCAGCACTATTTAAGTTGCTCTATCAAAATGAATATGGGATGGCAGGGGGAGAACCCTTTGGTGTGGTGGTTGGAGATTATCAGCTTCGCTGTGATCCTAGTAAAAATTATTTTGATAGAGATCTGTCTGTGTTGAGTAAGATCTCTCAGTCTGCAGCTGCAGCATTCAGCCCATTTATCATGTCTGCATCGCCAGAGATGTTTGGTGTTGATAGTTTCGCTCAACTCTCTGCGATAAGAGATATAGCGGCCCAATTTGAACAGGAAGATTATGCAAAGTGGCGTAGTTTGAGAGACAACGATGACGCTAAATTTATTGGTTTGACTGCACCTAACGTCTTGTTCCGTCAGCCATACAAAAGTGATGGCTCGCGGAATGATAAATTCAATTTTCAAGAACACATCTACGACTCCAATCGAGATTTGCTATGGGGGAGTAGTGCGTACTGTTTTGCTGCCGTATCAATTAGAGCATTTCAGGAACATGGTTGGTTCACGCATATGCGAGGGATTAAACAAGGCGATTACAGTCAGGGTATTATCGTCGCTCCTACAAGGAGCAAGATGCGTGTTAATGGCAAGAATGATCGTGAAAGATGTCCGTTAAACTTGAAAATCTCTGAGAGAAAAGAACAAGAATTGTCTGAGTGCGGTTTTATTTCTATTTCTCCAATACCTGAGACCGATATGGTGGGGATGACCTCAAATGTATCTCTCTACAAGCCCAAACAATACGCAGAAAAGCATATTTCAACGAATGCAAAACTGACATCGATGTTGCAATACACATTGTGTGTATCGCGAGTCGCACATTATCTCAAGGTTATGGGGCGTGACAAAATTGGTGGGTATCAAGACGCAGAAAGCCTAGAGCGTGACTTTCAACGCTGGTTACATCAGTACACTACCGCATCAGATGAAGCGTCTGATGAGCTTCGAGCTAAATACCCCCTAAATGAAGCGAAAATTACAGTTCGAGAGAAAAGAGAAACTCCTGGACATTATTACTCAGTTATCCATTTGCGACCGCATTTTCAACTCGATCAAATGGTATCTAGCATTAAATTAATTACCGAATTATCACCAGAGCACATGGTGTAAGGAAATAACAATGACTCAATGGAAAAATGCTTTGTCCCAAGGCCTATTGCAACACGCTCTAGAGCAATTAATTGATGAAATTAAAGCAACCCCTAAAGATGCGAGCTTGAGAAGTTCCTTCATTGAGCTTCTTTGCATTGATGGGGACTTCGAGCGTGCGGACGCTCAGCTCATGCAATCGATTAAATTGTTTCCTGAGTATCTGCCTGGTGCAAGTCAGCTACGACATTTAGTGAAAGCAGCTCAAGCTAGAAAGGATTTTATCAATGGTGCGGCTAGTGCCAAAGTATTAGGTGATGAGGAATTAACTAAAGAGCTTGTTCGATTTAATCTTGCTCTCGGAAATCAAGAGTACGAAGAAGCGTCACGTCTATCGCATCGCATTGAAGAGCATCGTACTATTAAAGGGTTTAACGTAAACGGCACAAACTACGAAGATGCTAGAGATATTGATGATCGTTTAGGTGGTTACATTGAACTGTTTTCTACAGCAGGTAACTATTTTCTTGTACCCATATCGAGTATCCATACGCTAGAAGTTAAAGCACCTGCTTCTTTGTTAGAGAGTATTTGGCGACCTGTCGAGTTTGATATCGATGGACTTGGTGAAGGCGAAGGCCATATGCCTTTGACGTATGTCGACTCAGAGACCGATGCGCAAAAGTTAGGTCGAGAAACGGATTGGAAGCAGATTGGTGAGCAAGAATCTTTTGTTGGCTTGGGTCAAAAATGTTGGTTAGTCGGTGACTCAGCGCTTCCAATCTGTGATTTGACTACATTATTAGAACAGAAACAAATAGCGTAGAAATATCATGTCGTTAACCGTTTCTCTGCTCGACAAATTGATAGATAGTGATCCTCTCGCTCGGGATGAGAAAGACTTCCCTGCAAGCCAGCAACAGATGTTGAGCAGCTTACTTAGAGATCTAGAGTCGATGCTGAATAGTCGTATTGGATGGAAAAATATTCCTGATGATCTTCTAGAGGTTCGTTATTCAATATTGAACTATGGGCTGCCAGATTTTTCCTCAATGCCCTATAGCAGCCAAGAAGGGCAGAATCAGCTTTGCGACATCGTTCATGATGCAATTAAAGAGTTTGAGCCGAGGTTAAGGAACCCTCATGTCCAGATTTCGGACGAGAAAAACGCTATTGATAGGGTATTGAGGTTACAGATAAATGCCACTTGCTTAATTGATAACAGTATTCATGAAGTGCGATTCAATTCTGAAGTAGAGCCGGTAAATTTAGGTATGAAACTGAGTAGAGCAAAATGAGTGAAGAGTTTCTCAAGTACTATAATCGCGAGTTAGCTTATTTGCGTCACAAAGGGCAAGAGTTTGGTGAGCAGTATCCCAAGATTGCCGCGAGACTTCGTATTAGTGAGGAACAGGTTGACGATCCACACGTAGAAAGATTGTTAGAAGGCTGCGCATTTCTAACAGCAAGGATTAGACAAAGCTTAGACAATAGTTACCCTCAGTTTACAGAGTCTTTGATGGGACAGTTATATCCGGATTTTCACGCCCCAATCCCGTCAATGTCAGTCATTAAAATGAGCTGTTCTAACTCCACTTCCTCTTATTTTGATGTAGAAGAAGGCGAGCGAGTTGTTATCGGTGCTACTGGATATCATGAATGCGAGTTTAGAACTTGTTATCCGGTCAGAATGTATCCTGTTGATGTGACCTCTGGCGTTTTTAAAAATGCGCCTTTCAAGCCAGTTGGCTCACGATGGGAAAGCAATGCTCATTCAGTTTTGAAAGTACAGCTCACGGCTCAAGATGAAGAGACTCCTCTTGGTGAAATGGGGATAGAACGGCTGCGCTTCTATTTAAACGGTCAATCTCAATTGACTTTTAAGCTCTACCAAATGCTGTTTCAAAACCTAATTGGTTTATCTGTTGTTGTGGATGGCAAAGAAGTTCGTCCTTTAACCAAAAGACATCTTTCTGAAGTAGGATTTTCAGAAGATGAGAAAGTTGTGCCATACAGTAAAAGAAGCTTTTCAGGAGCAAGATTACTTGTTGAGTATTTGCACTTTCCTGAGAAGTTTATGTTCTTTGATATCACCGAACTTGGATTATCTGAGCTAGATCTTGGAGAGCAAGTCGAACTGTATTTTTACTTTGATACCAACGATGACTGGCTTCCAAAGCAAGTGGACGAAGAAAGCTTAATGGTAGGTTGTGTGCCTGTAATCAACTTATTTAAAAGTATTATGGAGCCTAAGCGTATTCTACCAACTGAATACGATTACCACTTGTCTCCGCAATACCAAGAATCTGAAAGTAATGAGGTTGTCTCAATTTCTGACGTAACGTTGAGAAACTGGAACAAAACGTACCACAATTTGCCATGTTATCACGCTGGTGAGCACACGCATTATACAAACACTAGTGAGATTTATTGGTTGATGAGACGTGAGGATAAGAACTGGGCTGGTGGGTATGATGAGCCAGGTAGAGAAACTTACATTTCTTTTGTTGATAAAAAACATCAGTTGTTCAGCCCGGATAGCCGGGAAAACTGGTTAATGTACGTGGAAGCTGAGTGCTGTAACCGCAACTTAGCGCAGAAACTTCCATTTGGAGGTGGGCTGCCGCAAGTATCTTTACCGGAGGTAAATGACAATTTCGAATCTGTTCGTTGTTTAGTTTCTTTATCAGAAACTATTCGGCCAGAAATGGATGAAAGCACACGATGGCAGTTAACTAAGCTTTTAACTTTAAACCATTTTACCGAGGAAGATGGTTTAGCAACTTTGAAGCAGACCCTTAGTCTCTATGCATTTTCTGGGACAGCAGAAACGAAAGCGGTAATCGATGCTTTAACTAAGTTAGAGTTTGAGCCTACTACAGGAAGAATTAGTCAGAAAGGTAAAGTTGGATTTGCGCACGGTATAAAAATTATTTTGACGGTTTCTGATCAAATTTTACCTAAAGAGCAGATCTTTCTCTTAGGTAGTGTTTTATCTGTTTACTTCTCGCAATATGCTGAAATTAACATTTTTACGCAGTTAGAAATAAGACTTAAGTCCACGGGAAAGTCTTTCCACGTATGGCCCGCATTAACTGGCGATAAGGTGTTGCTATGAGCGCGGAACAGTTTTATCGAGAATTAAAGCAACATCCATTGTTTGAAGCGATTCATCTTATTGAACACGAAGTTCTGCAAGCAGAGGCGCAAATAGGAACAGATGCGTTACCGAAGCATGAAAAGCTAAACTTAAAGGTTAATCCATCATTAGGTTTTGAAAATGCTCAGCTTTGTGAACTGAAAAATATAGATGACAACAAGTTAGAGATTGAGACCAATTTAATTGGCCTAACGGGTGAGCAAGGTGTGCTTCCCCAGCACTATAGTGAATTAGCTTTACATCGCCAAAAAGAAGGCGATACGGCTATGGTGGACTTCTACGATATTTTCAATCATCGCTTATTATCTCTTTATTATCGATGTTGGCAACTGAGTCAGCTGACTGTTCAGTCTCGTGCGCATGCGCAGGGCGCGCGTTCGCCGTTAGAAAGCTGTAAATCGGCATTAACTGGGGAAGGGAGTTCACTGTCCCGGCACTATGGTGGTGTGTTTGCTTCACCAATGAGAAGTAAAGGTGGACTAAAAAGTATTCTTGAATGTTTATCTGGATGCCAAGTAAAAGTTCATGAATTTCAAGGACAATGGTTACACCTTACGAAAGAAGAGCAAACACGCCTTGCATCCCGAACTATGCCTGAAGGGCAGTTTGCTCAACTTGGTTTAGGAGCTTCTTTGGGTTCGAAAGCATGGAATATCAACGCGGGGACAACAATAGAATTTCTGCCAAAAGATAAACAGCTAGTTAGTAAATTGCTTCCTAACCAACCCAATATAGCAATCATTAAGAACGCTGCTTATGAGTTGATTGGAAAACATAAACAACTGAAGTGGCAGCTCACCACCAAACATAGTTTGCTACCACAAGCTTGTTTATCGAAACAGCAGGGGCAGTTAGGTATTGGTTCTGTGCTTAAAAAACACGAACGTACAAAAGATCGAACTATAACAATTACTATTTAAAGGAAATGTAATGGCTTCACTCTCACTTTCAGCGTTGGTCGAAAGATTGTCTCCTCAGGCTAAGGAAACACTTGAACAGGCAGCTGCGATGGCAAGCTCCCGAACTCATCACAGTATTGAAATGTCTCACTGGTTAATGATGATTATCCGCCATCCTGACGATATTTACTCTGAAGTTTTTGACGAATTTGATGTCGATAAAATCAAGGTTGAAACAGATATTCAAAAGGCATTAGAAAAATACAAAACAGGATGCCAGTCGGTGCCTGGGCTATCAGCTCATACAGTGACTGTTATGCAAAATGCCTTGTTATCTGCAACCATTGAATTCAATCAAGAACAGTTGGGGTGCATCCATCTTTTATTTGCCTACTTGTCTGATGATACGTTAGTCAACATGGCTGGTTCGATTAGTCCTGAACTAAACAAGATAGAACCATCTCGCTTATTGAACTTTAAAGAAAGTAATGCGCCTCAATCAAGATCGAATGACTTAGCGCAGTCAAACGCGAATTCCGCCTTGAATCAATTTACAACAGACCTTACTGAGCAAGCTAGGGAAGGTAAAATAGATCCGGTGATTGGTAGAGATAATGAAATTCGCCTAATGATCGATATTTTATTAAGACGCCGACAAAACAACCCGATTCTTACGGGAGAAGCTGGTGTTGGAAAAACAGCCGTTGTTGAAGGTTTGGCGCAAAAGATCATTGATGGCGATGTACCTCCCGCTCTGCAAAATGTGGCAATTAAGTCTCTGGATTTGGCGTTACTGCAAGCCGGCGCAGGCATGAAAGGTGAGTTTGAAAACAGGCTTAAGAACCTTGTGAAGGAAGTAAACGACGCTCCACAGCCTATTATATTGTTTATTGATGAAGCTCATGGCCTAATTGGCGGTGGTGGGCAAGCGGGCCAAGGTGATGCGGCGAATATTCTGAAGCCAGCATTAGCGAGAGGTGAACTCAGAACGATCGCAGCAACAACGTGGGCAGAGTATAAAAAGTATTTTGAAAAAGATGCAGCTTTAACTAGGCGTTTTCAAGTCGTAAAGGTTGATGAGCCAGCCCCTGAGCTCGCGATTGAAATGTTACGAGGCTTACTTGATGTAATGGCACAACACCACGATGTTCATATCACTAACCAAGCTCTCAATGCAGCGGTCCAACTCTCAGCTCGATACATTAATGGTCGTCAACTGCCAGATAAAGCGGTTTCTGTTTTGGATACGGCCTGCTCTCGAGTTGCGTTAAGTCAGTCATCTACACCGGGAGGCCTAGATGCGAAAAGAAATAAACTTAAAGCAAAGCAAGCTGAGTATGAGCATCTTAGCCAAGAGAATCGGCTAGGAGCATCTCTTGATGTGCAGCTGCAAAGTGTCCGAAAAGAGATTGATGCGCTATCTAATGACATTATTGAATTAGAAGTACTTTGGGAAAAAGAAAAAGAATGGGTAAATGAAGCTAAGTCACTTAGAACCCAAATAATCCAGGAGGGTTCTGAGACTGCGAGAGACAAGTTACAAGAGCTTGAAAATAACCTCTCCGCTAACTCACAGCCCTTAGTTTTTTCGCATGTAAATGAAGCGCTAATCGCAGAAGTTATTTCGGATTGGACCGGTATACCGCTGGGTAAACTTCAGGATGATGAAATCCAAGCAGTATTGGGTTTGAAAGAAAGTTTGTGCAAGCGAGTTGTCGGGCAGGATCACGCTTTAGAGCTCATGTCTGAAGTGATAAAAACTGCGAGTGCGCAGCTCACGGATGAGACACGACCAAATGGTGTATTTCTCCTAACCGGACCAAGCGGAGTGGGTAAAACCGAATCGGCTTTGGCGATTGCAGAGAAAGTGTATGGTAGTGAAGAAAATGTCACGACTATCAATATGTCGGAATTTAAGGAAGAGCATAAAGTCTCATTGCTATTAGGTTCTCCTCCTGGTTATGTCGGTTATGGAGAAGGAGGTGTACTGACTGAAGCTGTTAGACGTAAACCTTATAGTGTAATTCTCCTCGATGAAATGGAAAAAGCGCACCCTGGTGTTCAAGATATTTTTTATCAGGTATTTGATAAAGGCTCAATTAAAGACGGTGAAGGTCGAGATATAGACTTTAAAAACACTATTATTATTATGACCGCGAATACAGGGACCGAAACGACGATGTCTTTGTATTCTGATCCTGATTTAGCTCCTGAGCCGTCAGCACTAAAAGATGCTTTACGCGATGATTTGTTGGTTGACTTTAAACCTGCATTTTTAGGGCGTGTGAATGTATTACCCTATTTGCCTCTATCAAAAAAAGTATTGATAGAAATAACAAAATTAAAATTGGATAAAATTACGACTCGTATTCGTAAGCACTATAACGCTGACCTGTTTTTTGATGAGGAACTAATTAATGATATTGTAGACAATAGCAATGAGTCTGGGAGTGGTGCGCGTGTGGTACAAACAACCATAGAAAATACATTGCTTCCGAAGATTTCTCATGAAATATTGCATGCAATTCTTAATGATAAGACGTTTGATGAAATTATTGTTAAAGGTACAACTAGTGGACTTGATGTCTCAATAGTTTAACATCCTTTACACTCTCAATAATAATTGGGAGTTGGTTCATATTAACTATTATTTTTTATAAAAAACGCTTAAATTAAATCTTATTTAAAGATATAACAGGGCGTATTTAAAATGAAGTTTTTGATACATTAATCACTAATTATCACCAAACGTCAGATAATTAAATTACTACGATATATGTCAATTAATAATGCTATAGGAGATTAGCATGCAGTCTAATACGTATCTTAAATACGCAGATATTAAGGGTGAGGCAACAGCCGAGCAATACAAAGATTTGATTACACTACTATCTGTAGATTGGAGTGTAGGTCGTGAGATCTCATCATACACTGGTACAGCGATGGACCGTGAAGCGAGCGCTACTCGTCTATATGATTTGACTATCACCAAACTTCAAGACCGTTCTTCTCCTGACTTATTTAAAGAAGCGACGATTGGTAAAGGTAAACCAGCGGTTTTCCATATTACTAAGCAGGGTGAGAAGGTTGAAGAGATCATGAAGATCGAACTGACTGATGCGATGATTTCTAACTACTCAGTTTCTATCCAAGACGATCGTCCAGTTGAAACTATCACAATTTCTTACACAGAAATGATGATGACAGTGACTCCTACTGACGATAAGAACAACACTTCTGCTCCATTGGTATACGGCTACAGCGGTGTTAAAGGTCAACAAATGTAATTTTCATGCGGGGGAGTATTCCTCCGCATTTTTTTGAAAGAAGTATTTAATGAAAAGAGCAACTCAAGATAACAATTTCATCCGAATTTCTTCCCCATTCGGTAAAGATGCCATCATACTAAACTCGTTTGAGTATAGAGAAGAGATCTCAGAACTTTTTTCATTGCGTGCTAAAGCTTACTTTAATGATCAACGAAGTGAGTTAAACGAAATTATTGGTAAGGAAGTTACCATTACCCTTAAAAATAATGAGGATGTTTCTTCAAATCCTCGTTATATGCATGGTTATGTTTCTGCTGCAAGATTAGAAGGGAAAAGGGTTTCTAATACACATAAAGGCGAAAATTATAAAAACATAGAATTATTAATAGAGCCTAAATTACGTTTCGCTGAATATCGAAAAAATTGCAGAATATTTCAGCATAAAGATATAAAGGAAATTATCTCTGAAGTACTATCGGAGCATAGTGTTGCCTTTAGTTTTGAGTTAACCAAGTCCTATCCTAAATACACATACAAAGTACAATATGAAGAATCAGATCTTGAATTTGTTCGACGTCTGTTATCGGAGGAGGGGCTATCATTTAGTTTTACACATACTAAGTCTGCCCATACGCTCAATATTTTTGATGACATCAGTTTTTATAAGCCGGGTACTGAGTTTTTAGTCGATTTTGATACAGGTACAGCGAAATCTAGCCACATTTCTTCTTGGCATGAAACGCAAATTCTGACTACTAAAGCGAGTCAAAAGTCAGGCTATAACATGCTCAAGCCTTCTTCGAATCCTAAAAATACTGCAAAGGGTGAAAGTGATTTTTTTACAGTACCTGGAAGCGAGTATTTTGAATACATGGGTGAAATGGAGAGCAATGATCAATACGCACTGAGAAACACGCATGCAATAGAAGCACTACAGCAAAATGCATATTTGTGTCGTGGCGAGGCTACGTGCAGAACATTCAGTGTGGGCAAGTGCTTCAAGTTTAAAAAGCATGAAGATAAATCTCGAGTCGGCAAAGAATATGTACTGTCTTCTGTTTTTTTGTCTGCTGCTGTTTATAACCAGACTGGTCAAGGTGGGACCGGTGCGCAAGGTGTCAAAGTCTCGTTTAGTTGTGTTGACTCAAAGACAATCCTGCGTCCTTCAGTTAACTACCCGAAACCTCAGATGAAAGGTTTGCAAACCGCAGTAGTTACGGGGAACAAAGATGGTGAAATTTACATAGACAAACATGGCCGTATCAAAGTTCAGTTTCACTGGGACCGTGTTGGTAAATACGATGTAAATAGTTCATGTTGGATTCGTGTTGCGCAAAATATTGCAGGTAACGGATGGGGGTCGGTGTTTCACCCTAGAGTCGGACAAGAGGTCATCGTCGAGTTTGTTAACGGAGACCCTGATCAACCAATCGTTACGGGGTCACTATATAACGGTAGTCAACTCCCTCCTTACGCTTTACCAGAGCAAAGTTCTCAGAGTGGTTATAAATCACGCTCTGTACAAAAAGGTACATCCAATTTTAATGAGTTGCGCTTCGATGATAAGCCTGGTGAAGAGCACATTTATCTTCATGCTGAAAAACTGTTCCAAATGCTAGTTGAAGACTGTGTTGATATCGCCGTTGAAAACAGTAAAACCGAAAAAGTGACCAATGATGTTAATCAAGAGGTTGGTCAGAACGCGAGCTTGAAAGTAGGTAAAAACTTTTCGAATGAAACGGGTGAAGTACTGTCTTTTAATGCAGGAAAGAGCGTCGAGATCAAAGTAGGTGGTGCTTCTATTCAGATGTCTAGCTCTGGAGAAATCAATATCAAAGGTAATAAAATATCCATTAACGGCTCAGCTATTGCTCTTAAAGCTGGGCAAATTTCATTGAACTAAGGTGATTTAAAGTGGGTAAACCAGCCGCAATTTTGGGCAGCTTTCATCTTTGCCCTAAAAAAACAGGAAAGATACCGCATGTCGGTGGTCCCGTCGTTGTTGGTTCACCAAACGTAACGATTGGCGGGATACCTGCGGCAAGACAAGGCGACAAGCTTATTTGTATCGGTCCTCCGGATAGTATCTCAGCAGGTTCTTCTAGCGTAACAATCAACGGTAAACCAGCCGCAAGAGTCGGCGATTCAACGTCTCATGGTGGCAAAATTCTATCTGGTATGCCTACGGTTTTAATCGGAGGCTAGATGCCACTCGCATTTCAAACGCATCTTCTATCCTTTAATGGCCGTTCACACACCGTTCGCGAGATAGCTGATGATTCTTTTAGAT
Source organism: Vibrio sp. Vb0598 (assembly GCF_033338935.1). NCBI lineage: Bacteria > Pseudomonadati > Pseudomonadota > Gammaproteobacteria > Vibrionales > Vibrionaceae > Vibrio > Vibrio sp. Vb0598. Next base: position 377,095 of record NZ_JAWOTP010000002.1, read on the forward strand.
TGTCCGAGGAAATCCGACCCCCTGACTTTGCTCAATCAATAGATGAGCATATATTAAGCCTCGTGCGCTCTGAGCGCGAGAGTCTTGAGCAAGTTGATATCAAAGGGAATCTCTGTGTTCTTTTACCATCTTCGGTAGACAAAAGCTTGCTTAAAGCATTGATAAGCGAGCTTTCTATTTTCGTTGGCCAAACTGTCAATACTGAAATTTACTTTTATCCTTATGGCCAAGCTGCATTTTTGATGGCACTAAATCGGATAAATCGTGAAGTTAATGAAACGCAAGCGACTTGGATACTGGCTATAGAGGTTACGAGTGATGTAGAAGGGCATGTCAAACCTCAAAGCTCTATCATTTTAACCAAGTGTTTTTTTCGACATTCAGGTCTTGTGCCTGATGTTGTTCGAATTGATTTAGATGCCAAACAACAACGCATCGCCGTGGACAAGGTGTTTAAGCAATTAGGAGTAAGTTGTGAACATCCACTCAGTCAATTGTATTTATCCGTTAATAAGGAAGAACCGCAATGGTTAAACTCAATGCAATTCTTGTCTCCGTGGGTGACCGATCAAACTCAGTATCAATTTGTTGATATCAAACTTGGCGGATTGGGTGCATGTGGCGGCGTTTTAAAAGCGTTAGTGATTGATGAGCTTCAAAGAAGCAGCCCCTGCCCAGACTTTCACGTGTTGCAAGCGGACATCGAGTCAGATGGCTATGCGGTAGGAGTAATATACAATTGGCGTAGTGAATAGGTCTGGCTATTGCTTTTCCTTCTAGTAGTAGCTGAGGTTTTAGTGATGCAAATGTTATGGGGGATTGACTCGAAACTGGCCCTTTAATGATGTTTGGACAATGACTAGGCGCAGCTTGCTTTTCAAAATAGCTTTGCTCACCGCGTTTTTACAGTGTTCTTCTCGCTTTCTGATTAAATAGCCAGCCATAGAACACAAACCACATGAAAAGCTGTTCGACTCAAGATATCCTTACCGAAATAAAATAACTTGAGTTTTGGCTTGTTCGAGATCCCACCCGTGACGCATTCCTTTTTATAAACGGTACACGGACTCTGACAGAAGCAAGCCTACTCATAGAATTGGCGGAAAGTGAATTCGAATGAAGTTTATCCACACCTCAGATTGGCATCTTGGTCGACAATTCCACAACGTATCACTACTCGAAGATCAACAAGCAGTACTCGAACAACTGATTAACTATATTGAACGCAACCCCGTCGATGCAGTTGTAGTGGCGGGAGATATCTATGACCGTTCGGTGCCACCAACGGTTGCAATAGAACTGTTAAATCGAGTCGTGAAACGCATTTGTACCGAGTTAGAAACACCAATGATATTGATATCTGGCAACCATGATGGTGCAGAAAGGTTAGGTTTCGGCTCAAAGCAAATGAAAAATGCAGGTCTCCATATTGTTAGCAACTTTGAAGATATGCTCACTCCCATCATCATAAAAACGGACTCTGCGGACGAGGTCGCGTTTTATGGTATGCCTTATAACGACCCTGAACAGGTCAGGTTTGCCTACAAAGCCTCGGTATCCACTCATGATGAGGCTCATCAATTGCTTGTTGAGCAAATTAAAGAGCGCTTTATCTCTAAGCAAAAGCGCGTGCTCGTGAGTCACTGTTTTGTTGATGGGGCCATCGAGTCAGACTCTGAACGACCATTATCTATTGGTGGCTCAGATCGCGTGAGTCATGAACACTTCGTAGATTTTGACTACGTCGCACTTGGTCATTTGCATCAGCCTCAAAAGAAAGGCGCAGAGCATATCCGTTACTCTGGCTCTCTCATGAAGTATAGCTTTGGTGAACAGAACCAGAGAAAAGGTTTCACGTTAGTTGAACTGGACAAGAAAGGATTCGTTTCTGCAGAGCATATTGATCTTACGGCTCCTCATGAAATGCGTATTGTAGAGGGCGAGCTGGATAAAGTTATTGAGCAAGGGAAAACAGACCCCAAGAATGAAGATTATTTGTTAGTTCGTTTGATGGATAAACATGCGATTTTAAACCCAATGGAAAAACTTCGTTCAGTGTATCCAAACGTTTTACACCTTGAGAAACCTGGCATGTTAATTGGGGTAGAGCAGGAAATGGCGCAAGCAAAGTTGGCGCGAAGCGAAATTGATATGTTCCGAGATTTTTTTATTGAGGCGCAAGATGGCCAGTTGTCTAAAGAGCAAGAGCAAGCTGTTACTAACATTATTAAGCAATTATCACAGCAATAGGGACCAAAGATGAAACCAATTAAACTAACCATGCAAGCCTTTGGTCCGTTTGCAAAAACTGAAATCATTGATTTTGAGAAGCTTGGCAGTAACCCTCTATTTTTGATTAATGGTCCTACAGGTTCCGGTAAAACGTCGATCTTAGATGCCATTTGCTTCGCCCTTTATGGTGAAACCACAGGTAATGAGCGACAAGGTATTCAGATGCGGTGTGACTTATCCGCGCAAGATTTACCAACCGAAGTAGTTCTCGAATTTTCGTTACACGGCAAACAATACCGAGTTGTTCGATCTCCTGAGCAGGAAGCGCCCAAGGCCCGTGGCGAAGGGGTGACGATTAAAAAGCACACTGCGGCTCTTTATGAACTCGGTGAGACTGAAACGCTTATCACCAGCAAGACGACTCAGGTTAAAACTGAAGTTAGCAATATTATTGGATTGAATGAAACTCAATTTCGTCAAGTTATGGTGTTGCCTCAAGGAAAATTCCGAGAACTGTTGCTTGCTAGCTCTAAAGAGCGTGAAGAAATTTTTGGCCAGCTCTTTCAAACTGACATATATAAAAAAATTGAGTACGCGCTCAAAGATAAAGCGAGTGCAATTAGTAAAGCGAAAGGCGAATTTGATAATCAAATTCGAGGTGCTTTACAAGTTGCAGAAGCGAGTTCTGAACAAGAGCTATTACAACAACTGGAACAAGTAACTAAGCAATTAGAGTCTGATAAAAAGAATGAGCAAGCAGCGTTAGATAAGCTCAATACTGCTAAATCTGAATTGCAAAAAGCGGAAACCTTGAATGGAGAGTTTTCGAAACGAGAGCAAGCAGAAAGCGCACTCAAGCTGCATCTAGAACACTCAGATTCGATAAAAGCTCGTCAACAGCAATTAGAAAACGCTAAAAATGCCAATAAGATAGAGTTGCCCTACATCTCATTACAAAATGCAAAAGCTCAAACGCAAGAGCTTAGGCAAAAAATCGTAGCTTTGAAAGAGAGTCTCGAAAAAGCTCATGTCGTTGCGAGAGGACAAGAAAACTTGCAGCAAAGTGCAAAAGAGGCCGCGGCAAAGGTCCCGCAGTTAACGCAACTGCAGTATCAGCTTGAAAGTATGAAAAACAAGTTGGTCGAGAAAGACAATTTGGAAAGTAAAATAACGGCGGGTTATCAACAAAAACAACAATTTGAAGCAACGTTAAAACAGTACATAGAACTAAAAGATAAGTTAACGTTACAGGCCCAGGAGGGACAGAAGGAGCTAGAGAAAGCACGAGTTGATGTTGCGCTTATTGGCAGCATCGATGCGGAAATAAAACAAAAACAACGGCTGCTACAGGATCTACAAAAGCTGCATGATCTTACTTTAGAGCTCTCTAAACTCAATGCGCTAACTGTAAGTAAGCAGCAGTCACTAAACGAAGCCAGTCAGCGCTATATGCAGTGTCAACAAGACGCTGATACGATAGAGCTTAAGTGGCACAACGCTCAAGCAGCAGTATTAGCGCTGCGACTAAAAGCAGGTGAAGCATGCCCGGTGTGTGGTAGCGAAACACATCCTAACCCCGCAACGTTTGTTGAAGAAGCCGTTACAAAAGAGCAAGTTCAGGCGGCTAGAGCGAAAGAGCGAGAAGCTCAAACCTTGTTGAACCAACTAAGCAATCAGCTAGAACAACATAACGTTGTCATTAGTCAGTATCAGAATCAGTATAACCAGTTGAAAGAGGAGTTGGGTGAGTATGCTACATCTGAGATCTCGACGGTTCAAAATGATTTGCAAGCGCTTAATGCTCAACTCCTACGTCTACAAGCTATTGATATTGAAAAACTAGAAAGGAACGTTGAACAGCTTAATCAACGCTGCGTCGTGGGTGAAAATAAAATTCATGAGCTGCAGAATCAAATGGCGGCAAATGAATCAACCGTTAAAGCGAACCAAGAACAATTGGCTCAATTACAAGCTTTTATTGACCCAAAATACAGTTCCGCTGACTTGCTTGAACGTGAAATTTTGCTGACAAAAGAGCAAATTCTGAGTTTGAACACAGGCTTAGAAAAGGCGCAAAACGCTTTGCAGCAAGCGATATTGGAGAAATCAAATGCGGAAAGTCACTTAGCGACGAACAAGCAGTGGTTATCTGAGTCAGAGCAAAAACTTAGCCAAGCAGAATTAGCGTGGAATGAGGCACTACAGGCGAGTAAATTTGAAGATGAAAGCCATTATCTAAGTAGTCGAGTGGGAGATGATGAACTTCAAGCCTGGCAGCAAGAAATAGACAGCTTCAAACAGGCACAAACCAAGCTTGAGCAAACACTACATGATTTAAATCATGCATTGAAAGATCTTGAAAGGCCTAATTTAGAGTCGTTTAACGACAGGTTAACCACTTTGCAGGCGCAATATATTGAAGTAAGGAATCAACTTGATACCACACGCTCAATATTTGAACGTCTTGAAAAGGTTCGTAAAGATATTGCCGTGTTGCATGAGAAAAATAGTAAGTTAGAAGAAGAATACAAAGTCTTTGGTACGTTGTACGACGTTGCTAGTGGTAAAACAGGCAGCAGGGTTAGCCTACATCGCTTTGTTCTTGGTGTACTGTTGGATGATGTGCTGATTCAGGCCTCTCAACGTTTAAGCCTTATGAGTAAAGGGCGCTATATTCTTGCTCGAAAAACAGAGGGCTTCAAAGGTGCTGCGGGTCGCGGCTTAGATTTAATGGTTGAAGATGGCTACACAGGAAAAACGCGTGATGTTGCGACACTTTCCGGCGGTGAATCATTTATGGCAGCGCTTGCTCTGGCACTTGGTTTGTCGGATGTTGTGCAATCCTATAGTGGCGGTATTCGTTTAGACACTTTATTTATTGATGAGGGCTTCGGTAGTTTAGACCCAGAGTCTTTAGATCTTGCTATTCAAACGCTAGTGGACCTGCAACAGACTGGGCGCATGATCGGTGTTATTTCTCACGTTTCTGAGTTGAAAGAACAAATGGCGCAGAGGATTGATGTAGAACCATCAAGACTTGGTTCAACGGTGTCGATTAAATCTCAATGTCGCTTCGCTGTCTAATTCAGTGACTACTGTTAGATCAAAAAGCCCCTAATGTTGGGGCTTTCTGACTAAGTCGCTACTGTTCGCAAAAGTGGCCTTCTTTTGGCGATTGGGTAATCGCATATTCGCCATCGAGGTTGCGATAAACAATCGTGTTCCAAACAGAGCCATCATCCAATTCAAACTCAATAGCATAGTTGACGCCACTAACGATTTGCGCGTGAACATTCAGTATTTGTTTAAACGACGCTATTGTGTCCATTTTCTTTAAAACAAAGGCCATTGCCTTTTGTGCATCAGGGGTCGCGTTAAACTCATTCCACCCACCTGGCATGTTTCCTTGTGCATTACATACATCTGCCGAGGTCGTTAATTGTGTCGTTTCGCTCGGCTTTTCCTGCTGACAACCTGCAAGTAACACCAAAAGTGCACAAACTGACACTGTTTTTAATTTCATAACAATAACCTCTGTCTATAACGCAACGTATTATAGGAGGGTGATATGCCTACGAATGTCTATGTTGTGCAAAGTTTCTATATGCATAGGGTTAAATGCTGACAAAATATACAAGCATGGTCAGCTTGTAAGTCAAAAATAGAGCAATCTTGTTAACGATTTGCTGAGATGACGAGGTTTCGGTGTTCAGCGCGCTATTGATGATGAAGAATTGTGATGTGTCCCTATTAGGGCGATGGTGCGGCTTAGTGATCGATTTGTTATCTTCTAGAGTAAAATCAATCACTAATTAAAATTTAGGTGTTGTATGAAATCGATAAAAATATTTTTACTTTTGTCACTTGCAACTTTATTTGGTTGTACCTCGAAGCCGGATGGGGTGGAACCCGTGAATAATTTCGATTTAGAGCCATATCTAGGTAAGTGGTACGAAATTGCACGCCTAGACCATTCATTTGAGCGAGGCTTATCCAACGTTACCGCTGAGTATCAGGTTCGCGAGGATGGTGGGGTTAAGGTGATAAACCGTGGATATTCCGAAGAAGAGCGACAGTGGTCAGAAGCTGAAGGCAAAGCTTATTTTGTTGAAGATAAAACGGTTGGACACTTAAAGGTTTCCTTTTTTGGGCCAATATACTCTTCTTACATTGTTTTTGAGCTAGGTGAAAACTATGACTATGCGTTTGTTTCCGGTTACAACCACGACTATTTGTGGCTACTGTCTAGAACGCCTAACGTTGATGAGAAAGTAGTGGAGCGCTTTAAGTACGTAGCTAAAGAGAAAGGTTTCGCTATAGACGAGCTCATTTTTGTTGAACAAGAGAAACAAAGACAGCTTTAAGTTCATCAGCGTGGCTGAAAAAGCGGACAGAGGGGAAGCTTCCTAATTAAGAGCTCAGTTTGTCATTTCGCTTAACAGTAATTTGTTACCGCGTAACTTAATGTGGTCAAAATGGATATAGCCCCATCATTTGTGATTACTCGTGATGGGGCTTATATAAATTTGAGTGAGCGTCGAAAGGTTGATCTATCAACAAACGGTTATGGTTTACTTAATCAAACGAACGATCAGGGAACCTGGTGCTCGAATAGATTCAACATTGTGGCTAAGTACTGTGCCGCTTGTTGGGGCGGTGTAGCGTTTAATCTCAGCGCCAAAGCTGTCGTATTGAATCGCAAGAAGTTGGCCTTGCTCGACAAAATTCATCAAACTGACATGAGGCAGTACAAAGCCGCCGTGTGTCGCTTTCACACTGATGATTTCGTTTCCTTCCAAGCATGACGTAATAGTGTCCACATCACCTTCAACAATGTTATGCTCTTTCAGCACATTAAAAATGCCTGTTACAGTTCGACTGATAAGTTCTTGCTCGGTATATCGCCCCATACCTACTTCAACAGTAATACTTGGGACACCATGGTTATTCCAGACCGTTTCAAGGACGCCAGCATCTCCAGGATCATTTAAAATCGCATCAGGATTAATGAGGCGAGCCATTTCTAATGATTGCTCGATTCGGAAATCTGCAAACACGTAAAGTGGATAGGCCGCACCACTGGTTTGAGTGTGAAGGTCAATGGCTAAATCAGCATTTGGCTTGAGCAAATCATTCCACAATGCATATAAGTAACGTTGGGCCTCATTGCCGTTTTGGTCACCAGGAAAAAAGCGGTTTAAGTTTGCAGGAGACGCATCAGGGTCTGCGGAATAGAAATCGCGGCTGTGGTTTAGCATACCTGGCATGTTAATGGTTGGAACAATAGTGACAGTACCAGCGACTTCAGTGCCGATGAGCTCTCGAGCAGTTTTCTGCGCTGCTAACACACCATTGTACTCATCACCATGAACCCCTGCGGTAATCATGATCTTCTTGCCAGGTTTTTCACCTTTGAACACTAGCACAGGTAGGTGTTGCCACTGAGAGAGAGCATTCGTTGCGATGCGAAACCAAAACTTATGCTCGCCCGAATTTAGGTCTGCTACATTGAGAGATTGAATCACTTGATGACCCTGAATCACGTCATCGAGAAATTGTGTTGCCATTAAAGTTACCACTCCAAAACCATAAGCTAATCTAAAACCTTAGCGTCGTCATACCATGAATGTTAATAAGGCGAGAACATATCTCGCCTTAATTACCAATTGGTTTCGTTTTACGCAAAACCCATAATATGAGCTGCGATAACGACGATACTTGATAGGGTAAAGAGTAATAGAATAAATCGCCAGCAGAATTTTGCCCAGTCACCCCAGTCGATACGGCAGACACCAAGCGTTGCCATGAGAGATGCCGAAGTAGGGACGATAACGTTAGTAAAGCCATCGCCTAGTTGGAATGACAAAACTGCCACTTGGCGCGTAACTCCTGCAATGTCTGCCAGAGGGGCCAATAGAGGCATCGTTAGTGCCGCTTGTCCAGAGCCCGAAGTGACGAAGAAGTTGAAGATAGATTGAAATACATACATTAACCATGCCGCAGCCACGTCAGGAAGCCCACTGATCACGCCGCCAGCACTGTTTAGAATTGAATTCAGTACACTCGCTTCATCAGTTGTACCACCACCAAGGATCAACAATACACCTTTTGCACAACCCACTAATAGGGCAGGTGCAAGCATAATAGCTGCACCTTCTTTAAATGCATCAGCTGCGCAGTTTAGCGTCATACCGTTCAGGCGAAAAATCGTACCGATGATCGCGACAACAAAGCCCATAGTGAAAAATTGAGAAGCGATTTCTGGGATGTACCATGCGTTAGCGACTACGCCCCAAACGACCCACACCGTGGTCGCAATAACCGTAAGGATAACGAGTGTGTCACCTAGGTTCCAACGAGAATCTTGATTGCCAAGCTCTTGCTGACGGAAATACTGGTCTGTGCGGTGGCTGTAAGAAAGTTTAGGATTTGACTTCACACGAGCGGCGTAGATCATTGTGAAAGCGATACCGATTAACGTAAAGCCAGCCCATAACCCCATGCGCACTGTCATGCCGGATAAAACAGGTACACCCGCAATGCCTTGCGCAATAGCGACGGAAAAAGGGTTCATCCAAGAAGTAGCGAAGCCAATTTGAGTCGCAACATAGGTAACCATTACCGTAGTGATACCATCATAACCAAGGCGAACCATAAGCGGCGCGATAATAATCGCAAACGCTACGGCTTCTTCACCCATACCAAATACCGCACCGCCTAGCGAGAACAGCAAAAATAGCACTGGAATGAATAGCGCTTCGTTACCTTTGGTCTTATCGATAAGGCGCAGGATACCGTTATCGATTGTGCCTGTGCGCATTACAACGCCGAAAGCACCGCCGATAACCAACATGAACATAATCACGCCGATTGCGCTGCCCCATTTAGAGCCAGAAACTAGCCCTTCGAAAGGGAAGTTCATCAGACCAATGCCACCACCAGAAGCAAACAGGCCAACCTTGTTGTAAACCAGTTCACCGTTTTCGTCGGTTGCATAAGAGAAAGAAGAAGGATCGATAACTGTGCGAGTTTTTTCTGCACCGTCGACCATGTAGGTCACCTGTTGGCTATCAAAATGACCAGCAGGAATTAAGTAGGTAAGAATCGCAGCAAGAATACCAACAATGAAGATCAAAATGAGGGTATCTGGCATCTGCCACGACTTAGGGGTAGCAACCGAGTCTGCTGGTTGCGCATGTGTGTGAGACATAACTTACTTCACGTCAAATTCAATAAAGCATGAAATATCGATAAAATAGAATAAAAAGTCAATATTAATGCTTACGTTGAACTATAAATTCATCAAATATTTGAAGTGAAGTTAATTTGATTGTTTTGTGGTCAAATGTTGGGTTAATGTTTCAATATGCGTTGAGTTTGGATGATTCACGAGCTTTCATAGTACATCTGCAGGTGATCTAATCACTTGATTTCTGTCTGTTCTGCATAAAAAGCAGCGACATCACGAAGGTCTTCATCATTTAACATTTTTAACTGTGCTGCCATCATTTCTGCAAGTGGCCCTTTACGCTCACCGGCTTGGTAAGATTTCATTGCATTGTAAAGGTACTGAGCATTTTGACCAGCAAGGCTTGGATAGGTGTTGTTCGTTGCGATGCCTGTAACACCGTGGCAATAGACACAGCTAGGTGATTTGATTTTACCTTTATCAGCATCACCAAACGGTTCGGCATAGATAGCGGAAGAGAAAATAAAAGAGATTAAAAGTACAAATCTGAGCATGGAGGTTATCTATTCGCTAAAAATCATGCCGATACAATAAAGCTTCCCCTTAGGGGAAGCTCAATGATCAAAATCAAATTAAAGTAGAGATTTTATACTTGATAAGAAAGTGTCGATGTCTTTCGCTGAAATATCTTTATGAGTTACAAAACGAATTGGATTTCCAGGGGTTATCGTGATGTTTTGTTCCTTTAGTTTCGCAGCGATACTTACTATGTCCACTTGAGGAGCAAGCTTCGCGAACACGATGTTCGTTTGAACAAATTCAGGGTTGACTGAAAAACCAGGCAGTTCTGCTAAACCTTCCGCTAAGGTTTTTGCGTTGATGTGATCTTGTTTTAGCTGTTCCACTTGTTCGGTAAGGGCAAGTTTGCCTGCTGCGGCAAGAATACCCGCTTGACGCATACCACCGCCGACCATCTTTCTTAAGCGACGTGCTTTTGCGATGTAGTCTTTGCTACCAAGCAGTAGCGAGCCAACAGGGGCAGCCAGACCTTTCGACAGACAGATCGTCATTGAATCAAAGTACTGACCGATCTCTTTTACCGGAACATCAAGTGCAACGGCTGCGTTAAAAACGCGAGCGCCATCTAGATGCATCTGCAAGTTATGTTTATTCACGAAGTCACGTGCTTCTGCTAAGTAAGACAGAGGTAGTACTTTACCATTAATTGTGTTTTCTAAGCTGAGAAGCTTAGTGCGAGCAAAGTGACAATCATCTGGTTTAATCGCAGCAGCCAGTTTATCAAATGGTAGCGTGCCATCTGGGTTATTTTCGACTGGTTGAGGTTGAATTGATCCCAAAACCGCCGCGCCACCAGCTTCGTATTTGTAGTTATGTGCTTGTTGCCCACATAGATATTCATCTCCCCGCTCGCAATGCGCCATTAAACCGAGCAGATTGGCTTGAGTGCCTGAAGTGGTAAACAAAGCTGCTTCGAAACCAGCAAGCTGCGCAGCAAATTTTTCAAGCTCATTGACCGTAGGGTCATCACCATAAACATCATCCCCAACGGGGGCCTTAAACATGGCTTCTCGCATGGCTTGGGTGGGCTGTGTAACGGTATCTGATCGAAAATCCATGAATGTCTCCTTGGTCAAAGTCCTAAATATATCCGCAAAGGCGCGCTTTGCTTAAGCAAGCGATCGTTTTGGCATCGGTGATCGTGCCATCGACAATCTTTTCTTCGAGTTGCTTGATTGACAAGGTGACGACCTCAATCACTTCGTCTTCATCGCACTCGTAACGGTTTGTTTTATTGAGCTTTTCGGCAACAAATAGATACTGTATCTCATCACAAAATCCGGCAAGAGGGGTGACTTGGCCGAGAGACGTGAATTTCTCTGCACTAAACCCAGTTTCTTCCTCTAACTCTCTTTTGGCGCAGCAGAGTGGCTCTTCGTTGCCTTCCCTGGTACCAGCAGGAAGCTCCAATAGCCATTTATTAAGTGAAGGCCGAAATTGGTGGACAAGGACAATCTCACCCTCCGCTGTAATAGGGAGAATCACTGCAGCGCCCGGATGGTGGATTTTGGTGTGCGTAATTGCCTGTCCTGTAGGAAGCATAACGTCTTCTTCAATCAGAGAAATTTGCTTCCATTTATGAATTATCTTGCTCATGCAGTTATGAACCCTAGCTGTTACCACATTTTTGACGTTTTTCGACATTAACCACAAATGGTGGGAAACAAAAGCAAAAAATACTGCAACACGACGAAAGCGTTTGCACTTTAAGTGAGCAATGTCTCATAAATGGAAACTTTGATTGCTTCGTCAAGATGGGGAAAAGCATCTGCTATAAGGGGAATTCGATAAAATACATTTGTAACAAAGTGATAACAAGTGTATAAAAATGTTAACGCAATACCACTTCAGCAGCCGGAGAACGTATGACACAAACCTTATTTGCCTCAAATGCCGAAAAAGCGCTTCTCTCAGAACGCATCAATAAATTGGCGAAAGCGTTAACGGATGGCGTTTATGAGCGTGAACATACGATCAAGCTCTGCCTTCTTGCTGCACTTGCTGGTGAAAGTGTTTTTCTTTTAGGCCCCCCTGGTATTGCAAAAAGCTTAATTGCCAAACGACTCATCCAAGCGTTCGATAACAGCAGTTACTTCGAATACCTGATGACGCGCTTCTCAACCCCTGAAGAGGTGTTTGGGCCACTGAGTATCCAAGAGCTAAAAGACAACGGCCGTTATGTTCGCTTAACTAAGGGGTATTTGCCAACTGCACAAGTCGTATTTTTGGATGAAATCTGGAAGGCGGGCCCTGCAATTCTTAATACATTGCTGACAGTGGTTAATGAGAAAACATTCAAAAATGGCAGCGATATCGAGCGTGTGCCAATGCGCTTGTTGGTATCGGCTTCCAATGAATTACCCGATGAAGATAGTGGATTGGATGCGCTCTACGACCGCATGTTGGTGCGTGTGTTTGTGAATCGAATTCAGAATAAACAAAACTTTAAGTCGATGTTGACTGTGGGCACATCGCAAGAGGCACAAGTACCAGAAGGCCTAGCGATAACTGATGAAGAATATCATCAATGGCAACAACAGCTCGACAAATTGACGTTAACCGACAATGCATTCGAAAAGCTTTTCCAGCTTAAAACGATGTTAGAAAGCAAAGTTGAAGCTCAGTTTGGTGATGTGGCCAATACCGACATGTATGTCTCTGACCGCCGCTGGAAGAAAGCCGTGAAGTTGTTAAAAGCGAGCGCGTTTTTTAATGGTCGCGATGAAATAAATCCGCTTGACCTTCTACTGTTGCAAGATTGTTTATGGAACAGTCCTGAATCGCGAGATGTGGTACGTGAAGTGGTTCAAGAGTTCGCCTTAAAACATGCATTTGATCAACAAGACGCGGAGCAGGAAATTGAGTACTGCCGTGAGTCTTTGGTTGATGTTCAACATGAACTTGAAGATGCCTACCGCATGACGTTAACGTCTGAAGCGGCAACGGGTATTTTGCGTAAAGAAACCATGCGCTTTGATACCTCTAAAGCCAAGATGTACAAAGTTGGCGCAGCCGTTAACTTAGTTAAATTGGTTGTCTTGCAAAGCAACATGTCGGTTTCAGAATCAGAAAAAGGTGATAGCCGCTGGGTTTATGTACCCAAAGATGAGTTAGATCGAGTCATTAAAGAGGGAAGCGGTGATGTGTATGGTTACGTCAATCAAAACACCAACATGTGCCGTTTACGATTTGACGTTGACGCGGCGAACAACCTAGTTATCCGTGATATCGCGAACCGAGGCATTCTGGTTAGTCTAGTGACTCAAGAGGGCTTGGATGTAGAGCTTTACCAAAAGTGGTTAACGCAGAGCGAAAAAGCCGTAAATCAGCTTAGTGAGGCAGAACACCATATGCGTAAGGTGAAAGCGAACTTTCATGATGCGCTTCCGCATAGCTTTGTTGATCCTGAATTACCCCGCCTAATGGAGTCGAGTCTGCAACAGGTCAGTCAGAGACTTGAATCAATCCAAGCAGAAAGTGAAAAAGTTATCCAACGCTTTAAAAACTTACATCAGTTTTTCTCATAAGGAGACGACATGCTAGGTGCAGACGGACTTAACCTCGCGCTGATGGTGGCCGACTCCGGCATCATCGATAGCGCAGTTAATGATTTGATGGCGCGTTCACAAGTCATGATGATGGCAGAAAACCGAGGTGTTAAATCTTCGGTCAAAGGTCACTTGTTAAAGTGGCGAGGCAGCGTCAAAAAACGGATCACCAAGGTATGTGAGACAGAGCGTTTCCAACAAGAGCTGTCTTTATATCAAGAGGTTATTCATTGGGATGAAGAGGCGTTTTTTGAAAACATCGAAGATGTGATTAAAAAGCTGGAATGGCACTCTGCGTTTTACATGCAAGCTCGCAGAATGATGGAAAAGAACAAAGGGATGAATAACCCTATGTTCCCTCATTACTTTTGTGATCAATGGTACCAAAGCCTCACCGATGCTATAAAACAAGCGCAAGTAAGCGAGCTTGAAGCCAATAAAGAAAAGGTGCTGAATGACCTGTATCAACGTATGGAAACCATGCGTAATATGGATAAAGTCACGGAGTCGGGTGACGCTGAAAGTGTAGGGCGCCTGTGGGATATGGCATCTGCCAAGTTGAGTAAAACAGACTTAACGGTGATGAAACGCCATGCTGAGTTTCTGAAGAAGCACCAAGGCTTGCAAGAAATTGCGGAGCAACTCGGTCGTATGGCGGGGCAAGTAAATGATCCTGAACTAAATCGTGCGCCCACTGAAGAACTTCAATTGGTCGAAGAGAAAAGTGATGAGGCGACGGATGATATTGTCGGTATTCACGAAAGCGATGATCTAAATAAGCTACTTCCCAACGAAACGATGTTTTTGGCGTATCCTGAACTTGAAGTTGTGTTCTATAAACACTTAGTTGATAAACGGCTCATGAACTATCGTACACAAGGCAAATCGCGCACGTTACGTAAAGTTAAAGCTCACCGACCTGACCATAAAGCGGTAGATATCGAAAAAGGCCCCTTCATTGTTTGTGTGGACGCGTCCGGTTCCATGAGTGGCTTTCCTGAGCAATGCGCCAAAGCCATGGCTTATGCTCTGATGCAAATCGCACTAGCGGAGCAACGTGATTGCTATGTCATTATTTTTTCTACGGAACACATTACCTACGAACTAACCAAACAAGATGGTCTGCGCGAGGCGGCGGACTTTCTAACTTATAGCTTCCATGGTGGTACAGACTTAGAGCCAACTTTGATTAAATCTATCGACTTGATGAGCGGTGATAAATATAAAAACGCAGACATGGTAGTCATTTCCGACTTTATCGCGCCAAAACAACAAGACGAGTTACTGGCCAAAGTGGATGCGCTCAAAGCGAAGAAAAACCGTTTTCACGCGATTAGCTTATCGAAATACGGAAATCCTGCATTAATGTCGATGTTTGATCACACTTGGTCTTATCACCCTAATGTTGTGGGAAGATTGCTAAAAAGGGTCAGCAACTATTAAACGCCTTGTTGTTTCATGGGACAAAACGAACTGAAAGCGAGATTTATATTGCTTCGTTTTAAGCCAATAAGATCGAACTTTGGTCGAATTGACTTAAAAGAAATCAAACGAACAGAGAATGAAATATTTTTGTTTGACTATCTTCTCTCAATCCGTAAAGTAGCCACCAACGCAACGGGGTAGAGCCCTGAAGCGTAATAAAAAAGGCGCCTTGGCAGAGTGGCTATGCAGCGGATTGCAAATCCGTGGACCTCGGTTCGACTCCGGGAGGCGCCTCCA